>JAFTDR010000184.1 GCA_017454105.1 Desulfovibrionaceae bacterium
AAAAGCATTGAGTGAGAATGGTTTTCAAATATACTATCCAGAAGAGCATACAATTTCAGAGCAAATAACATTTTTAGGCACAGCTGAAAAGATCCTATCTCTTGAAGGTTCAGCACTGCATACTTTAATTTTTTTAAAAAATGTCAGACCTATGATCATTATTATACCTCGACCTAAAAGTGAAATAAACAGAAACTTCACAACGATAGCAGTAAAGAAATCTTTCTCACAAGTATATCTTCCAGATAAAAATTTATATGATTCATACACAAGCACATCCGGTAGCCATATAAAAATAAGAGGCAAAATAAATATAAATAAAATATTAGATTTTGCCAATCTTGACCGATGGACTTGCTTTGATATTTACAAGAAAGCATATTTTAATTATACCTAAAAAATCAATGCTAAACGAGCATAACTTTTGCTTACAAGCATTCATCATCTCTATTATTGAGATAGCTGTTATTCCGTATCCGCTCACGGGTGTACGGTGGAATGCGCGATGTACGCAAGCTTTTCTGGTATCTCTCATGGTAGAATGCGGATTTTGTCACCTCTGATACGATGTGAAGAACTATCAACGCCGCGTAGCACCGTTGCCCCGTGAGCGGATACGTTATTCCTATGAGATTTATAAATGAATTTGCTATAAAGATATAAAAATAAATTAAGAGAATTATTCCAATTTTCTTAGTACAATCTTACAGTATACTGCGAAATATTTCCAGCATCTTCCATTAAGCCATCTCTACCAGAATGCTATCCCAGTCGACAATAGGCCAATTTAGATGACAATAGACATGTCATAATCATATATATTTTGCGAAAAATTGTCATAGATCATTTAAATAAAATCGATTTAAATTAAAAATAGAATATAAAAAACACCTGTCTGCAGGCATAATATATATATTAAATATGAAAGTAAAAATTGAATTTTCAGCTAATAACATTGTTGAGGATATAATCACACATTACCGTATTTAATAATAAATACGAATAACTGTATTAATTTAAATTATTATACATGAGCAATAGACCGCGTTGAGTCGTCAGCTCGAATCCGCTACTCTGCTTTTGCTCGAAGTCACAAGTATTCTTTCCGCAACACGAGGTTACTCAGCGGGCCGAATCTCGAGGCGTTTCTCTGCGCTTGCGTGGAAAAGTATTTACAGCCATGAATCGTTAGCTTAGAGGTCAATGGAAATTCATGAGTTGCATATACTCTCGACCGGTTAAATCTCCCATCGGGCATCGGAGCAAGGCGAATTTCTGCCTTCGACATGGACGATAGCTAAACCTTTTTTCCGTAGAGAGGTATCCGCTCGCGGGAGGACAGTGATACGCGCCTTTCACACGACTCTCAAGCTATCTCTCCACGGAAGAATGCGGATTATTTGACAATGACTCTATTAGAAGATGTACAAACACAGCGTAGTATTGTTGACCCGTGAGCGGATACGTAGAGAGTATATATCATTAAATCATATTACGATATGAGATGTTGATTATAATGAGTGTCCCTGCATTGTGTGAGGTTCTTGTCTCTAGCCGTAAATCGTCTAGTCTCTTGTAATAAAGTAGTAGAATATAATATAAATTGTTGTAATACCCTAAATATGCTGCTAAAGATGAGCTTGGAAATATAAAAAACATTTAGCTTTGCTCATGTCACAGATCTACAAAAAAATAACAATAGGAATATAAATAAATACAGAACTATTCATATCTAAAATAACAATAAACAAAATAAGACATCTTAAAAACATCGAGATCAATCTTGGTGAAAAAACACGAAAGAACCTCATAATCACAGGAAGAAATGGCTCTGGAAAAACTAGTCTTCTAAATTCATTAAAATTTAATTTAGATAAAAAATTAAATAATCATAAATCAAATATAAACTCAAGAAATTCTCTTCTAGACAACCAAGTTAATGTTCTTAATCTATCGAAAAATGATTTAAAAAGTACATATAATTACCCAAATAAATTAAGAGAAGAACCAACAGAAAACAATTATGGTTTAAATATTAAGTTTAACACAAAAGATACTTCCAAGGAAGTAATAGTTTTCTATAAGAAGAAGGGATTTTTACTTGCATACTACCCTGCTATGAGAATGCAAAACTTAGAAATTCCTACTGTAGTGGAAAGAATAGAGACACAACTACAATATAAAATATATGAGTATCCTTCAAATTTAATACTAAAATACATGGTTCACCTAAAGACACAACTATCCTATGCGAAAGAAGAACATGATGATGATACTGTAAATAAAATACGCAAATGGTTCGAAAATTTTGAAAATTCAATACAAAATTGTTAGATGATAAATCATTAAAAATTGTTTATGAATATAAAATTTATAATTTTTTAGTTGAGCAATCAGGAAAAATTCCTTTTAAGTTCAATCAACTACCAGATGGATATGCTTCAATATTCTATATTTTTACCGATATCTTAATGCGTAGGGAGCATAACTGGTTAGAAATAGGAGATATCTTTAATTATGATGTTCAAGGAATCGTATTAATTGATGAAATTGAATCGCACCTACATATTGAATTACAAGAAAAGTTCTTACGTGTCTTATGCATTCTGTTCCCTAATATCCAGTTTATAGTGAGCAGTCATTCTCCATATATTCTAGCTAATGCTCCGAAAGAAACAATTGTATTTGACCTCGAGAAGCAGTCATTAATTGGAAATATAAGTGATTATTCTCCACAGAGTATAGCTGAAGGATATTTTGATGCTTGCGACAATTTTCAAAATATTAGTAATGATTTAAATATTTATTTTCAACTAGAGAAGAAATCATCACTTAGTGAGGAGGAAAAGTCTGAGAAAGGGAGAATTAGATCTAAATTATCATCTATTCCTTCAAATTTTTTAAGAATAGTCCCTAATGTTTCAAAATTTTTATCATTAAACAATTGAATATTTGGAGCTTTTTTTGGTTAAATTCGGAAGACTAGACACAAATACAACTAGGGCAGCAATTGAAAAATTAAATACTTTAAAGAGATATAATTGCGAGGAAGTAAACGAGGCATTAAATGAGGTTTTTCATAACAAATGCTACCTTTGTGAGAACAAAAAAATAAAATCACGTCAAATAGATCATCTTAATCCTAGTAAAAATCTAAAGTTTAAATGGGAAAATTTATTTTTATCATGCGCTCATTGCAATAATATTAAAGGCAAAAAATTCCCAATATTAAACTGCTGCAAAGAAAACGTGATGTCTTGATACGATTTTCCTTCAAAAATCTCTTCGACACCACATCCATCAACATAATCCTACTTAAAAATGAATATATAATTATCAATACATGCAAACTTCTTAATGATATTTACTTTGGAACAACCATTCAGAAGAAATATGAATCAAAGATTATTATCAAAGAATTCCAGTATGATCTTATAAAATTTGCTGTATTAGTAGGCGATTATATAAATGAGAATAACACGAAAATAAAAGATGAATTTTTATCAGGTATAAGAGAGGAGCTATCAAATAAAAGCGCATATACAGCCTTTAAAAGATGGTATTTAATAGACAATTTTAGCAAAAATGACACACTTATGCTCCTAGTCCTAAATTCAAGATTATAAATACTTTCTAGATTTTTTAATAGAGGAAACAATCATGGTATCCACAGTTGAATGGTATCCGCTCACGGGTGTATACCAGGATGCGCCTTGCATCCTACCTTTTCGTACCTCACCCACTGCGTTTTTTTTGTAGACAATGGCATAGCGGGAGGGGCTACGGAGCCTGCATAGTCATGTTGAGCAGTGAAATGAAGCGCATACATCTTGCATAGGCGCCTTTTCAGGCTTGAGTATACCTGAAGAGCTAGCATTACGCGCATATTCCGACCGGCTACCATGAGCGGATACTTTTACAATATATCACGATTCTACTGGTTGATTGCAAGAAACTTGAGGAGTGCACGGCAGAAAGGCCAGATACTCTCACAGTGTGAGGTGGGCACTCATTGCGATCAACTTCTCGAATTGTAGTAAACACTTTTTGGGAGACCATTGTTCTCCTCTTAGGGAAGAGTGAAGCGGCCGTTTATGACTTTTTCCCAAGAGACGTAATAAAGACGGAGAACAAGATCAAAAAGCTTCCTGCCCAGCCAATCGTCGGGAAATGCTCGTTAAAGATAAGCCAGACCCAGAAGATGGAGAGTACGGGTTCCGCCTCCGAGGTGATAGCAGCCTCGACAAGACCTATCCTGCGTATGCCGTACGCGAAAAAGAGAAAGGCGCAATAGGTGCAGGCAAGGCCCATTGCTCCGGTTGAAAGCCAAAGTACCGGTGTCATTTTGGGGAGCGAAGGGGAAAGAAAACCTGTGAGAAGAGAGAGATAGAGTACTCCGCCAAGAAGCATGTAGAAAAAGATGGTCGGCGCCCCGTACTTTCTCTGCCAAATACGGGTAAAGGGATAGTGGCTTGCATAGCAGATGCCGCTCACTATACCTGTCGCGATACCGGCGAGAGAGGGCGCTTCTTGGATACTTCCGCCAGAGAGGCAAACGAGGAGGGCGCCTAGGGCGGACAAAAAGAGAGCTACCCACTGACGTGAGACAAGCGTCTCGCGAAAGAAAAGGCGCGCGAAAAGAGTCACCCAGAAAGGCGCCGTATACTGAAGAATTATGTCCATAGCGGCGCCGGAGTGCAAAATAGTGTACTGCGCACAAGAGTAGTACACGCCAATTCCCCATGCGCCAAAAAGCGCAAGGGTAGCCGCATCCTTCACAGGGACCCGGAGTGCCCCTGTACAGGCGCAGTGCAGAAAAAAGGCAATTGCGGCAAAGAGCGTACGAAAATACGCAGAGGTAAAAGGATCCAGACCATTGTGTAGGGCGATCTTGCCAAGCAGACCGAGAAAGGACCAAAGCAGGGCGGTTACTAAAAGAGCAAGAAAACCGAACGTTCTCTGATTTTGCATACTGTACTTCACCAGGCACTGTCCTTTACGAGTTGTGTGCGAAAAGCGCAATTGTGTAGGGAGATCGTGCCAAGCAGACCAGGAAGGGGCCAAGGGTGCGCGGTCGCTCGAGCCCAATAAAGCCTAACTTTCTCTGATTTTGCATACTGTACTTCACCAGGCACTATCCTTTATGAGTTGTGTGCGAAAAGCGCAATTATGTAGGGAGTCTTGCCAAGCAGACCAGGAAGGGGCCAAGGGTGGCGGTCGCTCAAAGCCCAAGAAAACCGAACTTTCTCTGATTCTGCACACTGTACTGCTGTCGATAAAAAATTTTCCACCGTTGCGCTTCAAACTTACAATATTGTTAGAGCACAGCTCTCATGCACACATTTTTTTTCTAACTCAAGTATATACTCCAGCAGAAACAAACTGACATTTTTGGTAGCGGGACACCGAGTCCGGTATAGTACAATCAGAGTCTCGGGTAGATGTGCGGGTCGCCCCCCACGGAACCGGACGTGCCATTGAGGCCTAGCTTTGCGTCGCGGCTCTTCATTTTCTGACCGCAGTATACTTCACAAGGCGCTGTCCTTTGAGAGTTCTGTGCGAAAAAACGCAAAAGTAGAGGATCCTACCCATTGTGCAGAGAGAGCGTGCCAAGAAGGCCGATAAAAGACCAGAGGAGGGCGGTCGTTATACTCGCGACGGAAAAGACCGTCCGCTTTCGTTATCATCAGCAGCGGAACCTCGCACTTCCTTCGATGGTGGAATGGAAGATTTCACCCGTCACCAGTATACCAGAGCAAGAAAACCGAACGTTCTCTGATTTTGCGTGCGTATACTCTGGGCAGAAAAAAAAGTTTCACTTTTTAATGCGTGTACTCCGGCAGAGATTAGGCAGTCCTATTGGGTCTCTTCGATGCAAAAAATGTCAATTTTTTCCTGACCGCAGTATAACTTCACCAAATGCTGTCCTTTGAGAGCTGAATACCATCAGAGAGTTGAGTAGCCTCTGCGCCGAGCTGTCTCGCTACTTTACGGTACAGGGAATTTTTCTCGCGAAACGCTGCAACCTGCATAGGAAAATCACATCCCGCATCGCGCACACGGCTCTCGAAGAGTTCCTCTGCAAAAGCGTAGAGCGAAGCATCCGCACGATTCAGCTCGGCTGCGAGAGCCCGGTCGTCGTCGCTTATAGTCTCCTTCCGATTCGCCATAAGCTTGTTCCGCTTAAGATAGAGGATACTGTTCAGGTGTACTGTGCGGTTCAGAAGCAGGAGACTCTCGTCAAAACGCTCGAGAAGACCAAAGGAAAAAAAATTCTTCTCAAGAACACGTTTTGCCATGGCAAGGGCCGCGTAGGGATAGCTCTCGGCTTTAAATGATTTCCCAGAGAGGGCGCGTGTCATGAAATTCTTCCCGCGGTAGATAAAGATTGGCTCCCGGCTTGTCAGGTATTCAGCAAAAGAGATCTTCCGTTCGTTCAAAACCGAGTAGAGATGCTGATTTGGCCAGGTCTTGTAAAAAATATACTCCGAAACAAGACGCTCAACAGGATCGCGGAGAAAGGTAAAGGCATTGACGCGTGTCTTATAGATCGCTGGCGGATCATAGGAGTCCAAAAAAAGATGACCGGTGATGAAGCGTATTTGCGCAAGCTCATCAATGCTGTGCAATGTATGTCTTTCGTACTCGCTCTTCGAGTACACCCGGATCACCTTCTGCGGCTCGATGTTCTGAAAAAAGATGGCATCAAGCGTTGTGCCGCCGGTCCGGGGGATATGGAGAAAAAATACAGGCTGCGTTTCATTGTACGGGGGCATTGTCTTCATGATACCTGCTCACAGTGTAGAAAAGAGACTCGCAGGTTTTAGCGAACTCTCTGGAACGCCTCAAGGATAGTACAAAAATACTATCTTTGGGGCTTTTTTTCTCTTGAGAAACGTGTTCCTTTCCTCTATACTGTTTTTTTTAGCTCTTCCGCGAAATACCGCTATTTGCTCGGGTAGCAGGACTTGCGTGCGGGTACAAAAAAGCGCAGCGTGCCACGCTTTGGACCGCAGGACAAAAAATTGTCTTCTAACGCAAGACAGCACAGCGGAAAGATTGGCGCAATGCCCATTTGTGACGACGTGAGTTCAAGGAGTACACTTGACTCACGTCGTCATGTCCTCTCCGCCTTTAACTCTGCGGCACACGGCGCTTTGCCGGAAGGCCAGGGCATATCTGCAGAGCTTGCGAAAAAAATGCTTGTAAAAAGGAAACGTTCACGATATTCCATATCTCTAGAACTTTGGACGTTTTTTTCCTACCACCTGGCTTTGCGTGTATAGACGAAAGTCTGCTTTGGTGCGCCTCCCTGTTTCAGAGGACTGTATCCGCAACGCCAAACGGACGCAATAAATTTTGCAGACGATACAATACACCGAGCCTTACGCAATTAAGCCCAAAGGCCTGGATGGTGTACACTTTCCCTTTCACACGACTCCCTTTACGCGAAAACAAAACTCATGAAGCAAACGCTTGGGAAATACCTGGCCCGGGGAAAAGATGCCGAACCCTGGCTCAACGCGCTCAAGATCGAGGCAGAAGGAGCCCAACTCCGCATCACCTTCCCGCATATCTTCTTCCGGGACTGGTTTAACAAAAACAAAAAAGAGGCGTTTGAGGCTGCCGTGAGCGCCTGTTATCCGAAGCTGTACTCAAGCATCATCTATTCGGACAGCGCGGGAGAAAACGTTCAGACACAGGCCAAACCAGGTACGGCTGATACGGGCGAAGCCAGTTTTGCCTCCTTTCTCCATAACGAGAAAAATATTTTTCCGCTCGCAGTGCTTGACAGTATAGCGCGGAAGGGCCCGGGAAGTGCCCACGGTCTTGTCCTCCTCCTTGGCAAAAGCGGCACTGGAAAAACCCACCTCCTAAACGCCCTCGCACAGCAACTCCTCACAAGCGATATTCCGATCTGCCATATACGCCACATTGCAGACCCGGCCTTTGCCCGCGCGCTCGACGATCCGAACCTCTTTTGGCGGGAATACACAGTCCTTCTGGTTGACGACATTCAAGATCTCATGCTCGCCCACGATGTACAGCAAAGACTCATCCGTCTTCTCGACAACCGTCCGACCAATCGACAGATTGTTCTCACAGCCCTGGGCTCTTTTGCCGATCTCTCGCCTTTTGACGAAAGGCTTAAGACACGGCTTGCAGGCGGGATGGTTCTCGATCTCGCAGAACCAGATCTCGATGTGCGCATACGTTTTGTCCAAAAAATCTGCCTTGACGAAAATATCCGTATTCCCCGCAAGCAGATCCTCGTCCTTGCGCAGCACTGCACGCAATACCGTCCTCTTGAGGGCCTTGTCCACAAAATCGCCGCTCACGCGCAACTCAATAAGCGCTCAATCAGCCGGGCTGATATAGAACGCGTTCTCAAGGCGGGCACAGCCGACAGCCTTCTTGACTACAAGGAAATCCTGGACGCTGTCGCGCAGAAACTCAATGTGCCCCTTGCGGAATTGCTGGGCAAACGCAGGAAAGCCCGACTTGTCCTCGCACGACAGCTTGCCATGTACTTGTGCAGAAATAAACTCGGTCTGTCCTACCCAGAGCTTGGCCGGATATTTGGCAACAAGGATCACAGCACTGTCATTTACGCGATTAAAAAAATCGAAACACTTATAGCCAGTGACGGGACAATCAACACTCTTGTCTCCGAACTTGACAAAGGTCTGTAGCGGTCACTTATGAGAATAACGTTTGCTAAGGAAAAAATTTTCACAGGGATTCAAAAAGCCATCTCGATCATCCCCTCAAAATCGGGCGCAGCGGCCTTACGCTGCCTGTGGCTTAAGGCCGAAGACGGAGCTGTCACACTCTTCTCGACAGACTCGAACTTAGAATTCACGGGGACATACCCCTGCGAGGTCGCGGAACCGGGCTTTATCGGCATTCAGGGACAAATCTTCCAAGGTCTTGTCTCGACTTGTAAGGGCGATATTGAAATGACCTACAACGAGGGTGATGGCTTCGTGACACTGCGTCACTCCTCAGGCGTCTGCAAGCTCCCTATCATGTCACTCAACTGGTTTCAGGAAGTTAAGCCCTTCCCGACAAGCCTGCCAGTCTACTGGTCCGGCGAGATGATCAAGGAAGTCATTGATCGCATAAGCTTCTGCATCAACGATGACACGACAATGATGGACGCGCTCTCCTGCCTGTATATAACTCGACGTGACGGCAAGATAGACATCTGCGGCTTAAACGGCCACCTCTTTGCGATGTACTCGATCATAAACGAGCAGCTCCAAGACCATTTGCCTGAGCCGGGAGTCCTCATCCAAAAACCCTACTTGACCCCGCTCAACAAATGGCTGAGCAACACTGACATTGAGCTCAATTTCGCAAACAACACGATATTCTTCAAAAATGACAATAACGAGATCCTCTCAATCCCCCTTGTCGTGAACTACGAGTTTCCTGACTATATGAACTTTTTGCAGCGCATACAAGAAGGACACTCAACCCTGACCGTCAACAAAAGCGATATCAGCCGGGCCTTAAACCGCATTTCGACAGTCAACAATGACGCTGAGAGCTGCACAGATCTGTTCATCTCGGAAGATAAAAATTTTATCGACTGCTCTGCGAACATTGAAAACACAGGCGAGGTTCTTGAAAAGATCGCCATCACCTACGACGGGGATATCCGAAAAATTTCTTTCAGAACGCGCAATCTCATAGCAGTCCTCAACCATTTTGAGTCAAAAGAAATCAAGATCAAAATGACGAGCGATGTAGGGCCGTGTTCTTTTGAGGGAGAAGAGGATCTCTTCTACAATGTCGTCCTTATGCCCGTGCAAACTGTGGAAAAAAGCTACGAAGACTAAAGCACACGCTTTTTATTTTTCAGCATCCCTAAGGTAGGTCCATGTCTCAAGAGAATCCATCCCACTATGATGCGTCATCAATAACAATCCTTGAGGGGCTGCAGGCAGTCCGCATGCGGCCCGCCATGTATATCGGTTCGACAGACAGCCGGGGTCTCCACCATCTTGTCTACGAAGTTGTCGACAACTCGATCGACGAGGCCATGGCTGGCTTCTGCACAGAAATAAAAATCAAACTGCACAGCGACAATTCCGTGAGCGTCCGCGATAACGGCCGCGGCATACCGGTCGATATCCACCCAAAAGAGGGCATCCCGGCAGTTGAAGTTGTTATGACCAAACTCCATGCCGGTGGAAAGTTCGACAATAACAGCTACAAAGTTTCCGGTGGTCTTCACGGAGTCGGTGTCTCCTGCGTAAACGCCCTCTCAGAGGAACTGACCGTAACCGTTCGGCGCGACGGGCATATCTACCAGCAAAAATACGCGGCAGGCGTTCCCCAGACGCAACTCACACTCATTGGCGACACAACAGAGCATGGGACAACCGTCCACTTTAAGCCCGATGAGACGATCTTCGAGGTCACTGAATTCTCCTTCGACATTCTAAAAAAACGCTTTGAAGAACTTGCCTATCTGAACAAGGGGCTCATCATTGAATGTCTTGATGAGCGGACCGAGGAAAACCACGTTTTCCAGGCCGAAGGAGGACTTAGGCAATTTGTCCACGAAATAAATGGCGATGAGGACATAATCCACCCAATAATCTGCGGCGATGAATGCATTGAGAACGTGACGGTTGAATTCGCCCTCCAGTACAATAACAGCTACAAGGAAAACATTCACACCTTCGCCAACAATATACGCACAATTGAAGGCGGCACCCATCTTGCCGGTTTCCGCACAGCACTCACCCGCAGCATCAATACCTATATTAAAAACCAGCAGGACCTCTTAAAAAAGCTCAAATCGACCCAGCTGACCGGCGACGACGTGCGGGAAGGACTGACTGCTGTAATCAGCGTGAAGCTTCCCAATCCGCAATTTGAGGGCCAGACAAAAACCCGCCTTGGCAACAGCGAAATCGCCGGTATCGTCTCAACTCTTGTCTACGACTGTCTGAACACCTACTTTGAGGAAAACCCGCGCGACATACGCGCGATCATCGAAAAGGCAGTCGATGCCGCGCGTGCGCGCGAGGCAGCACGCAGAGCCAAGGAGCTTGTGCGCAGAAAAGGGGCCCTATCCGACAACGCACTCCCAGGCAAACTCGCGGACTGCCAAAGCAAAATTCCCGAAGAGTCGGAACTCTTCATCGTCGAGGGTGACAGCGCAGGCGGCTCGGCAAAGCAGGGCAGAAATCCGAAGATTCAGGCCATCCTCCCCCTGCGTGGCAAAATCTTAAACACAGAACGCGTCCGCCTGGACCGCATGCTCGCAAATCAGGAGGTCAAATCCCTGATAACCGCAATGGGGGCCGGCGTCCACGACGAAATCGACATAGCAAAACTGCGCTACCACAAGATTATCATCATGACTGATGCCGATGTCGACGGCGCACACATACGCACACTTCTTCTCACCTTCTTCTTCCGGCAGTTTCAAGAAATCGTCGAGCAGGGTTATATCTACATTGCGCAGCCTCCCCTCTACCGCGCCCACGGATCGAATATCCCGAATAAGGAAAAGTTCCTGAAAAACGACGAGGAACGCGACAAATTTCTCCTTGACCGCGTGCAGTCCCAGGTTACTGTGACAGCCGAAAACGGCAACGCCTATAATGGCGACGAGATAAAAACCCTCATGGGTAAAATCGACATCATAAACCACCATGTCGCAGAAGCCGAAGAAAAGGGCATGGCAAAGGATCTTTTCCTTGCCCTGACAACCTGGCCCACAAAAATATCCAGGTCTGTTCTGGAAGACGAAGAAAGTGGCCTTAGAGCCTGGCTTTCCGAACACAACTACACCTACACCGTCCGTACGGACACAAATGACGACGCAGAGGAATCCCTGAACATTGTCTTTGAAAACGCGGGGCGCCACATCACAAGACGCAAGGACAGCTTCTTTCTCTCGCGCAATTACCTGCAAACCTGGGAATCGTTCAACACGCTTCGGGAAACCTACGGCGGCT
The DNA here is from genome assembly GCA_017454105.1 of Desulfovibrionaceae bacterium. Classification (GTDB taxonomy): domain Bacteria; phylum Desulfobacterota; class Desulfovibrionia; order Desulfovibrionales; family Desulfovibrionaceae; genus Desulfovibrio. Next base: position 11,982 of record JAFTDR010000184.1, read on the forward strand.
TCTCCTTTGTTCTTGGACACAAGGACGGAAGCGCATCAAAACCACTGGATATCTTCTCGCTCTACCAGTCGGTCCTGGATGAGGGGCTAAAAGGCATAAACATACAACGGTACAAAGGCCTCGGAGAAATGGATCCCATCCAGCTCTGGGACACAACCATGAACCCGGCTAAACGCGATCTTCTGCAGGTTTCAGTAGAAGACGCCGAAGCGGCCTCGCTTGCCTTTGAGGAACTTATGGGCGATCAGGTCGAAAAAAGAAAGCTCTTCATTGAGAAAAAGGCCGGAACAGTGAAGAATCTGGACATCTAACTCCGAGAACGAGGGCAACTTTGGAAGGATTGGTTAAAGAAATACAAAAACGGAATATTGAAACAGAACTCCGGGAATCCTACCTAGAGTATTCTCTCGCGGTCATTGTCGGACGCGCGATACCTGATGCCCGCGACGGTCTGAAGCCAGTTCACAGACGCATTCTCTATGCGCAGCACGAGCTCTCGAACTTCTACAACCGGCCGTCCAAAAAAAGTGCCCGTATCGTCGGTGATGTTATAGGTAAATATCACCCGCACGGCGATACAGCGGTCTATGACGCCATAGTCCGCATGGCGCAGGACTTCAATATGCGAGATCCCCTGATTATCGGCCAGGGGAACTTCGGCTCCATTGACGGCGACGCCCCAGCCGCCATGCGCTACACAGAAGTGCGCATGTCCAAGCTCGCCCAGGAGCTGCTCGCAGACATCGAGAAAAATACCGTCGATTTCAGACCGAACTACGACAACACACTCGAAGAACCAGTCGTTCTGCCGGCAAAATTCCCGAACCTCCTCTTAAATGGCTCCTCGGGCATAGCTGTCGGCATGGCCACCAATATTCCGCCACACAATCTTGGGGAACTCTGCGATGCGGTCCTCTATCTTCTTGACAATCCGCAGGCAACAGTCAATGACCTTTTGCAGTTCGTCAAGGGTCCTGATTTCCCGACTGCCGGCTATGCCTTTATAAGCAAAGGCTTCTACGACGCCTATAGGGAAGGACACGGCTCAATCAAGGTCAGAGGCCGGATACAGATAGAGACGCGCAAAAAGAATATGGAATCAATCGTGATCACGGAAATTCCATATGCCCTCAATAAATCGATCCTTGTGCAGAAAATTGCCGCCCTCGTAAACGACCGCACAATTGAGGATGTGACCGATCTCCGCGATGAATCCGACATGCGCGGCATACGCATTGTCCTTGATCTCAAGCGCGGGGCAGCAAGCAATATCATTATAAACAAGCTGTACAAATACACGCCTCTTGAGACGACCTTTGCAGTCAACATGCTCGCTGTTGTCGACAATCGACCGGTCCGCTTAAATCTCCTAACGGCGCTTACCTGCTTCCTCGATCACAGGCGTGAAGTTGTCATACGCAGGACGCAGTTCGATCTTGAGAAGGCAAAAGCAAGAGCCCATATTCTCGAAGGTCTGCGCATAGCCATCGACAATATCGATGCCGTGATCGCTCTTATCAGGGGATCACAGACGCCAGATGAGGCAAAAATAGGCTTAATGGAGCGCTTTGCCCTGACGGAAATTCAGGCAAAAGCGATCCTCGAGATGCGCCTCCAGCGTCTGACTGGCCTTCAGCGCGAAGAGCTGGAACTCGAATACGCGGACATACTGGAAAAAATCACCTATTTCACCTCGATTCTCGCGGATACCAATGTGCTGCGCTCAGTACTCAAGGATGAAATCACCGAAATCAAGGACAATTACGCAACGCCACGGCGCACCGAGATAGTTGCCGCATCCCCTGAAGAAATCGAAATCGAAGACCTGATTCCTGATGATGACGTTGTGATCACGCTCTCGCGCCGCGGATACATGAAGCGGACAAATCTCGAAAACTACCAGCAGCAAAAACGCGGCGGGAAGGGCATTGCCGGACTGCACACTGCTGAAGACGATTATGTGCAGGACTTTATCGTCACAAGCAATCACCAGAGCCTCTGCCTGTTCACAAATAAAGGACGCATGTATCGTCTGAAGGTCCATCAGATACCCGAGGGCAGCCGGATCTCAAAGGGCGTACACATCAAAAATATCCTCACATCCCTTGAAGAGGCGGAATGGATAGCCAACATTCTCGCCCTGCGCTCCTTTGAGGACGACACTTTCTTCCTTTTCCTCACACGAAACGGCATGGTCAAGCGCTCCTCTGCCTCTCTCTACACGAACACCCGCTCATCGGGAGTTATGGCTCTTGGGCTCAAGGAAGAAGATGAGCTTGTGAATGTGCAGTTTGTGAAAGACGAAAACAACATCCTCTTAGTCACAGCGAACGGCTATTCCATACGCTTCTCCTGTACGGAAATCCGTCCCATGGGTCGCAGTGCGCACGGCGTCAAGGGTATTGACCTGCGCAGCAACGACAGAGTGGTCTCAGGCGTTGTCCTCAGCAATTCAGACGAAACAACAGAATTCATCACTGTATCCAGTCTGGGCTACGGCAAACGGACAAGCGCGAGCCTCTACCGCAAGCAGGCCCGGGGCGGTAAGGGCATCATTAACTTCAAAGTGACCAACAAGACGGGAACCGTGATTGGCGCTAGCCCCATCAACAATTCGAATCAGCTCGTTCTTATGACCTCAAGCAACAAGATCGTCCGCATCGGCGTCTCGGATATCCGAAGCAGAGGACGCATCGGCGTCGGCGTCATGCTGGTCAAACTGGACGAAGGCGCAACGCTTGTCGCCTTTGACACAGTCGATGACGCAGGTCAGACAGAAGACGACAAGGCTAGCGGCACATCCGAGAATGAGAGCCCGCCCTTTGACAGCGAAAACGCAGCTGAGAGCCCAAAATCATCCTCCGCGCATCAGGGCTCGCTCTTTGACACCGAAAACACAACAGAGAACACAAGCACGACAGATGAACCGGACGCGACGAACACAGCGGGATCTACGGCAAACAATTCCCCCGAAGACGGCACAAGCGGTCTTGTGTAATGCATAAAAAAAAAGAAGGACGATGATGCGTCATTATTGCGGTCTGATGGCTGTGTATGACCATGAAGATGCAGCAAAGCTGACTTATTTTGGACTCTACGCGCAGCAGCACAGAGGCCAGGAAAGTGCGGGTATCGTCACAGTTGATGCAAACGGACTCCACGAGCATCGGAAGATGGGGCTCGTCCACGACATTTTTTCCGAAAGCGACTTTGCAAAGCTTACGGGAACCATTGCCGTAGGCCATGTCCGCTACTCGACAACAGGAATCAGTTATACACCGAACGTCCCCCCCTTCATTGCCCAATACCATGGCCACACAATCGTCATTGCCCATAACGGCAATCTCGTGAATACCCAGGAACTCCGCTTGGAGCTAGAGAAAAAGGGAGCCATTTTCACTTCGGACAATGACACGGAGATCTTTCTCCACCTCCTTGCCCGCGCTCTCGCAGACCATTCTCTCTCCGATGCCATACGAGCAATGTGTGCGCAGGTTAAAGGAGCCTATTCACTCGTACTTCTTGTCGATAAAACCCTGATCGCCTTGCGCGATCCCTACGGCATCCGCCCCTTAGCCCTCGGCCGTCTCCACGGAAAACCTGTCTTCGCCTCAGAGACCTGTGCCTTTGATCTCCTTGAGGCAGAATACGAGCGGACCCTTGAGCCCGGTGAGATGTACATTGTGGACGGAGAGAAGGAATCTCACGAATTCCTCACAGACACGCTTCCGCAACCCCGCCAGTGTATTTTTGAACTCATCTATTTCGCACGTCCTGACTCCTATGTGTTTAACGAGCAGGTCTATGTCTGTCGGAAAAACATGGGCTGGCAACTCGCCCATGAATCGCCGGCTGACGTTGATTTTGTGCTGCCCTTTCCTGATTCCGGCGTCTACCCGGCTGTCGGTTTCGCCCAATGCGCGGAACTGCCGTACGAACACGCCATGATCAGAAACCACTATGTCGGCAGGAGTTTTATCCAACCCTCCCAGACAATGCGCAATTTCAGCGCCAGAGTAAAAATCAATCCAGTCAAACCCATGATCCACGGCAAGAAGATCTGTATAGTCGACGACTCCATTGTCCGTGGAACAACAATGCTCACCAGAGTGCAAAAGCTGCGTGAACTCGGCGCAAAAGAAGTCCACATCCGCATCTCCTGCCCGCCAATACGCCATCCCTGCCATTACGGCATTGACTTTGCCGACAGGGAGGAACTTATCGCCGCAAACCACACCTTAGACGAGATCACGCGCATTTTAAACGTCGACTCGCTGCGCTACTTAAGTGTCGAAGGTCTCTTGCGCTCTGTCATGCACTCGGAATACTATTGCACGGCCTGTTTTACCGGCGACTATCCCATTCCATGCAACAACTGTATCCGCTGACTTGAGGCGTCGAGGTATGAGTGTAGCAAAAATCAAAGGTTTTTCCGATCTCTTTGCACCAGAAAGCAATACCTTCACCTATATCGAAGAACAGGCCCGCGCAGTGTTCTTCTCCTACGGCTTTACTGAACTGCGCACCCCAATTATGGAGCGCACCGAACTCTTCAAACGGTCTATCGGAGAAGATACGGATGTGGTCCATAAAGAAATGTACACCCTGACAACGGAATCAGGAAAAAGCTATTCCCTGCGGCCTGAAGCGACAGCCGGAGTCATGCGCGCCTATATAGAAAAAGCGCTCAATGCGTCAACGCAGGTGGCCCGCCTATTTACAACGGGCCCGATGTTTCGCCACGAGCGCCCCCAAAAAGGACGGCTGCGCCAGTTCCACCAAATCAACTGCGAATGCATTGGCTCCCAGAGCCCCTATGCGGACGCAGATATGATCTGCATGCTCCTGCACTTTCTACGCGCCATAAACGTCCGCGATGTGGCACTTGAACTCAACTCTCTTGGCTGCGCAGAATGCCGCCCGAAATTCACAAGCGCCCTTAAGGACTATTTCAGCCACATTGCAAGCGACGAACTCTGCGAGGACTGCAGACGCCGGATCACAAGCAATCCACTGCGCGTTCTTGACTGCAAAAACGAGCGCTGCAAAGCGCATGTGGCCAAGGCTCCAGTCATTGCCGACTTTCTCTGCCAAGCCTGCACAGACCACTTTTCAGTCGTCACAGAGACGCTCAAAGCCGAAAATATTGCCTACCACCAAAACCCCAACCTTGTGCGGGGGCTCGATTACTATACAAGGACGACCTTTGAAGTGGTGAGTACAGGCATAGGCTCGCAAAGTGCCGTTGCCGGGGGAGGGCGCTATGATGGCTTAATTAAGGCGCTTGGTGGACCCGATGTCCCAGGCATAGGCTTTGCCTGCGGTATGGAGCGACTCGCCATGCTTATGGAAAAAAAGGAGCCGCCCAGGCCTGATTTTTTCATGGCCGTTCTGGAACCAGACGCCTTTCCGCGCGCATTTGCGCTCATTCAGGAATTGCGCACCAATGGACTGAAAGGGTGCATGAATCTTCAGCCGCAAAGTGTTAAAAGCGTCTTTCGCCAGGCAGATAAGTCGCTTGCGACCTATTGCCTTATTCTCGGATCCGATGAACTGGCCCAGAATGCCGTTACTGTAAAATCCATGAGCACAAGCTCGCAGACAACAATTGCCCAGGATGCTCTCGTTCAGCATTTGCAAGAGGCGCTCAAAAAAGGCTAGGGCGCATATCGCAGTCTCCGTTCGCGTCCAGAAAAATCGCACGACAAAAGGGAAAAACATAGAATGAGTCAAGAACAAGCAATCGATCTTCAGCAGGAACACCAAAAATTACGGGAAGACCTGTGTGGCTGGCAACGCAGCCACAACTGTGGCGAACTGACCATGTCGGACAACGGAAGCGATGTCTGTCTCATGGGCTGGGTGCAGTTTCGCAGGGACCACGGGGGCCTAATTTTCGTCGATCTCCGTGACCGAGAAGGGCTTACACAGATTGTCTTTAGCCCTGACACAGCGCCCAAGGCCCATGAGACAGCGCACATACTCCGCTCAGAATATGTCCTGGCCATCAAAGGTCGCGTCCGTCCAAGGCCCGAGGGCATGGTCAACGAGAATCTTGTGACAGGCGAAATTGAAGTTGTGGTCAATGAGTGGAAACTCTTAAACACCTCAAAGACGCCGCCCTTTGCAATCGAAGACCGTTGCGATGCCGGCGAAAACCTGCGTCTCACCTGGCGCTATCTTGATCTGCGCCGTCCGCGTATGCAGAGGGCTTTAAGGCTGCGCCACAATATAGCGCAAAGCATACGCCGCTTTCTCGATGAATCAGGTTTTCTTGAGATTGAAACGCCGTTTCTCACAAAATCCACCCCTGAAGGCGCCCGCGACTTTCTTGTACCGAGCAGGCTTAATCCCGGCGAGTTCTACGCTCTTCCCCAGTCGCCGCAGCTCTTCAAGCAGATTCTCATGGTCTCCGGTTTTGACCGCTACTTTCAAATCGTACACTGCTTCCGCGACGAGGACCTGCGCGCTGACCGCCAGCCAGAATTCACGCAAGTGGACCTTGAGATGAGCTTCGCCGATGAAAATCAGGTGATGGAACTCTCTGAAGGCCTGATGGCCCGCCTTTTTTCCAATGTCCTCGAAACCCAGCTAGAACTCCCCTTCCCGCGGATGACCTGGACTGAAGCTATGGCCCGCTTTGGTGTCGATAAACCAGACACGCGCTTTGGCATGGAGCTGGTCGATATCACAGACATTGTCGCCCACTCAGGCTTCAAGCTCTTTGCCCAGGCCAAGCTTGTCAAAGCGATAAAGGTCACAGGCGGAGAGGCACTGACCCGCAAAGAAATAGACGCCTACACAGAGTATGTCCGGGCCTACGGAGCGCAGGGTCTTGCCTGGATCAAAATCAGGGAAAACGAGTGGCAGTCGCCAATTGCGAAATTCCTCTCTGAAGACGAGCGCGCGGGCATCAAAAAAGCCCTGGATCTCAAGGTCGGAGACATTGTCTTTTTCCAGGCTGCGGATCCCCAGGTTGTTAATGCGGCGCTTGGAAACTTACGCGTGCATATAGCGCGCGAAAAGGGCATGATTGCCGACAATACCTACAATTTCCTCTGGATTACCGATTTTCCTCTTTTTGAATACAGCGAAGAGGAAAAGCGCTACGTGTCCTGCCACCACCCCTTCACCTCGCCAAAAGAAGAGGATCTCGGCAAGATGCTGACGGATCCAGCAAACACCTATGCCCGCGCCTATGACCTTGTCTTAAACGGCAATGAGATCGGCGGAGGATCGGTGCGCATCCACGCGGCGGATGTGCAGCGGCTCATGTTCAAAGCGCTTGGCTTTACCGACGAGCAGGCAGAGGAGCAGTTTGGCTTCTTCCTCCGCGCTCTGGAACACGGCGCACCGCCCCATGCAGGACTCGCCTTTGGTCTCGACCGCCTGGTCATGCTCCTCTCTGGTGCAACAAGCATTCGCGACGTCATGGCCTTCCCCAAAACCCAGAAAGCCACCTGCTTAATGACAGGATCTCCCTCAGCGGTTGCGGCTAAACAGCTGCGCGAACTGAACCTTAAAATACGGGAACAGCAACAATAGCTTTTTTAATCCGCAACTGAGAACTGCGATGCTACTACCAATTGTCGTCTATCCGAATCCGACACTCAAAAAAAAATGCGAGCCTGTTCTCTGCGTAACAGAGGAACTGAGGACACTTGTCGAAAATATGTTTGAAACCATGTACCAAGCGCCGGGTGTGGGGCTTGCGGCACCACAGGTCGGGGAAAACATCCGTCTCTTGGTCATGGATCCGAATGCGAGTGAAGAACAAAAGACCCCGCGTGTCCTCATCAATCCCGAACTCACATTGACCGGCGAAACAATACGAAGCGAGCGCGAGGGCTGCCTCTCTGTTCCCTTAGGCTTCAGAGCGGATGTCATGCGCTCAAGCAAGGTCCACTTAAAAGCCCGCGATCTCGACTGGAACATCATAGAAGAGGATCTTGAGGGTTATCCGGCGATCATTGTCCAGCATGAGACCGACCACCTCGACGGAACGCTCTTCATAGATCGCATTAGTCGACTCAGGCGATCGCTCTTTGACAGCAAGGTAAAGAAGTGGCTGAAGAAAAACAAAAATACTCGATAGTCTTTATGGGAACCCCCGCTTTCGCGGCAAGCATTCTTGCGCACGTCTCCGCCTGGGAGCCTGGGAGAGTCACCGCCGTCTATACCCAGCCTGACCGCAAGGCGAACCGCGGCCATAAACTCCAGGCGTCTCCCGTCAAAGCGTGGGCGCTCGAACGGGGGATCCCAGTTTTCCAGCCAGAACGACTCAAAAATGACGCTGAGACAGAGCGCCTGCGCGCTCTTAAGCCTGACTTTCTGCTCGTTGCAGCCTACGGCTGTATAATCCCCAAGGCAATCCTCGATATTCCGGCCTATCCCCCGCTCAATGTCCACGGCTCCCTGCTTCCGGCCTACCGCGGGGCCGCCCCGCTGCAGCGCGCCATTATGGAAAACTATGAGGATCGTGCTGTGACCGGGGTCTCGATTATGGAGATGGTCGAGGCTCTCGACGCAGGCCCCGTCTACAAGACTACGACCATAGCCCTCGCAGACCTGACATGCGATGAACTCTTTCTGCGCATGGCAGAGGAGGGCGGGCCGCTTCTTATCTCAGTTCTCGATGACTTCATACGGGGTGCGGCAATTGCGACGCCGCAGGATGCGCGTTACGCGAGCTACGCCGCGAAAATAGAGAAAAAAGACGCCTGGATTGCCTGGGATGCCCCGTATGCCGCCGTTCACGCGCACATTCGGGCTCTCACAAGCAAGCCAGGCGCAAAAACGCTCCTCTGCCTTGGCAGCACAAAGCTGCCGGTCACGATCGGTCCTGGCACGCGGGGTACCCCCTGCACTCAGAAGCCTGGGACAGTCGCACGCGAGGGCTGCGCATTGCGCATTGCCTGCAAGGACTTCTGGTACGAGCTGCGTCAAATAAAACCCCAGGGAAAAGCCTTTATGGACTGCCGGGACTTTGCCAACGGACTGCATACAGTCTCAGACAGTGTCATAGGCTTTGCCGGATGTGACGATGCCTAGCGACGCCCGATCCGCCTGCATCGATATCCTTGCACGCGTCTATGCTGGCTGTCCTGTGCAAGAGGCGCTCGACTATCCTTTGGACCTACACGCAAAGGATCAGGCGCTCCTCCACGAGCTGACACTTGGCGTTCTGCGCACTGAGATACGCTTAAACACAATCCTTGAGCGCTATCTTTCAGCTTCCGAGAAGCTACCAATCGCCATGTGGCACATTCTCCAGATAGGCCTCTACTCGCTCCTCTTTCTTGAGCGGATCCCCGACCACGCAGCCGTCTCAAGCGCAGTCAACGCGACAGAGAATCGCTTCGGCACAAAGCTTGCGCGCGTAACAAACGCCGTGCTGCGAGCAATCCTCCGCGATCGTCCAATGCTGCTTGAGCCTGCCTGGTATGTCAAAAAGGACGAGCCTCTCACTGTCCGAACAATACATGCGCTCGCCCGTTTCTACAGTCTGCCAACTTGGCTATTGCGCTACTGGGTGGATGCGTACGGCATAGGCGCGGGCCTAGCACTCGCAAGACGCTCGTTTGAGCGACCGCAGATTGGGCTTCTCTTTGCAAAAGGAGCAGCTCTGCCGGTGGGATCTGGGGTGCGGCGTATCTCCCCGACAGGTTTTGTCTTGACAGCCGAGGCATTTCGACGCTTTAGCGAGAGCAATGACATCCAAAAACTGCACGCAGAGGGGACACTCTCCTATCTTGCCGGTGGCACGCAGGCTGTGCTTGCCAAACTTGGTCTCACGGAAAGCGATGGGCCATTCTGGGATATGTGCGCAGGCTTTGGCGGGAAAAGCGGCTATCTAGCCAATCTGGGCATTCCTGTCGCCCTGTGTACGGATACATCCTGGAAGCGCCTCTCGCAGCTTGCGCGAGACTTTGCGCGCAGAAAGTTGCCTCTTCCAGTGCGCGTTCTGGCCGACGCAAAAAAACCGCCCTTGACCCGCTTTGCGGGCGGCATTCTTCTGGACGCCCCTTGCAGCAGTCTCGGCGTCCTTGCGCGCAGGCCAGATGTCAAGCTAAACAGACAAAAAAAGCGCTCGCTTAGGCTTTTTCCGCCGCAACAAAAAGCGCTTCTTCAAAGTGGTCTCAGTCTTCTTGAAAAAAATCGACGACTTGCCTATATCACATGCACCGTAAATCCACAGGAAAACGGCGCTCTCATCCGGGAGACAATCGCGCACAGCTCTTTTGAACTCGAGTACGAATGGCAAACGCCACATACAGAGTACGCCCTCGAAGGAATGTACGGCGCACTGATACGCAGGATGTAAAAAATGCGGCTTGCCAATGCACGTGTGGCAAGCCGCATTTTTTATCCATCGTGAGCAGCTTCCTCGGCTCCATTGTCCTCGGCTTTTTGCTCTTCCTCTTTTTCTTGCGCTTTCCCGTCATCCAATGTCGAAGCGCCAATCTTCATAAGGATCTGCTGCAGTTCTTCGGGACTTGAATAGGTAATCGTGATCTTTCCCTTGTCTTCAGTGCCGGCCACCTTTGCCTTGCACTGGAGAACTTGCGCGATCACTTCCTGCATTTTCAGAGCAATCTCGCTCTGCTGCGCCTTTTTTTTCTGCGCAGGCGCTTCCTTGACCTCGACCTCGCTCTCTCCGTCTGCCGGCGCATTATCCCAAGGTAAGCGACCATGGCGCTTCCACTCGGCGATAAGATCCTCAGTTTCCCTGACAGAGAGGCGATTTTGCACCACGTGCTTGCGCACAAGTTCAACAACCTCACCGTCAGAAATCGCAAGAAGCGCGCGGGCGTGGCCGGCACTCATTCTCCCTGCGCGCACATCATCCTGCACTTCGGGACTTAATTTAAGGAGCCTCATTGTGTTGGCAATGGAGGAACGGCTTCTGCCAAGTTTTGTCGCAAGATCCTCCTGCGTTACAGAGAGTTCATCGCACATTTTCTTCATTGCCAAGGCTTCTTCTATCGGGTTCAAATCCTCCCGCTGCAGATTCTCAATCAGAGTCGATTCCATCACGTCGGAATCGGTCATTTTCCGGATAAAAACCGGGACAGTCGCAAGGTTAATAAGCTTGGCTGCGCGCAAACGACGCTCGCCTGCAATCACTTGGTATGTTCCGTCCGGCATCTCCCGGACAAGTAACGGTTGAATGATACCTTGGTTTCGAATTGAGGCCGCAAGCTCCTCTAAATGCTCCTGGTTAAACTCTGTTCGCGGTTGCCAGGGATTGGGCTTAAGAAGATCAACCGAAACCTCTGTATTCTGAGACACTTCCTGCTCCTGGTTTTCGTCAAGAAGAGCAGTAAGACCCCTGCCAAGTTTTGATGACGACATACTCAATCCTTCTCTACTCGAAAGAGGCACATTATGAATGCCGGACTTCTCTATATTGTTGATGACCAAGGGACCATACAGGCCGTTCAAATTCAGTACGACCTGTGGAAAAAAATTGAGGACAAAGTTCTTCCGCTCCTAAAAAACAAAGAGACAAAGGAACTCACCCAGAGGGAAGCGCCTCTTAAGGACTTTTCGACGCTTATGCAGCACTGGGATTTTCCCTATCCCTACTCCCCGAAAGTCATTTGCCCAAAATGCCAGGCGAGTACCGAGGACTGGCAAAATGATCCAAACCAATCTTTTATCCTCAAGAACGCTTCGCTTGGCGGCCTCTTAGTCTTTCAATGCCGATCCTGCGGAACAACTATCCGCCATAAATTCTTCAAGGATCATGTCTGTTACGAACACACAACGCCGAATAATACTTAGGGCTTACGCAGAACTATCTCTTTTGCGAGATCAATGTATGCCTCAGCGCCCTTGGATTTCACATCATAATGGATAATAGACTTCCCATGACTCGGTGCCTCTGACAGGCGCACGTTTCTCGGTATTACGGTTTCAAATATTTTTTCTGGAAAACACTTCTGCACTTCTGTACGGACTTCTTTCGTAATTTTATTTCGAGTGTCGTACATTGTCAGCACAACGCCCAAGAGGTCGAGTTTCGGATTAAGCCTTTTTTTCACAAGATCTATTGTCTTAAGCAGCTTGACAATCCCCTCCAATGCGAAGAACTCGCATTGCAAGGGGATCAAAACTTCCCTGGCACCGCAGAGAGCATTCAGCGTCAAAAGACCGAGAGAGGGTGGGCAGTCGATAAAAATGTACTCATACGTTTCAGGCAAGTTTTTAAAACATTCCGCGAAGTAAAATTCCCGCCCTATTTTATCGACAAGTTCCAGTTCAGCACCAACAAGATCTGTGCTTGCAGGTATAATATCCAGAAAAGCACTTCGCGTCTTGTGGATACTTTCCGCAACATTTTCTGGTTTATAAAGACATGTGTACAGGTCTGTGGTCAATGCGGCTTGTTCGATACCCAAACCGCTTGTACTGTTAGCCTGCGGGTCGGCATCAATCAGGAGAACTTTTTTCTCCATAACAGCAAGGGCAGCAGCAACGTTTATTGCCGTTGTCGTTTTACCAACGCCACCCTTCTGATTTGCAATCGCAATAATCCGTGCCACGGTACTACTCCATGTAGTTGTTTCACGTGAAACAATGGGACTTCTTGGTCACGCTCAAAAAATACATGAACGCAGCTCGTTCGTCAAGTTAATCTCGGCACTTTTTTCACTCTTTTTTTTGGCTCTGCACTTTTTTACAGAGCGTTCTGATTTCCCAACATCTAAGCAATAATCGAAAGACTACTCTATCAAACAAATAATGGGCAAAAGTACAAGCGAGTACGGGATCACAGACTACTCTACGGTATGTTAGCGACAAAACTTCATACGTTCGTAATGGTATTCTGTCCGTACGCGCAACATACAAAGATGAGATACTCTCTCCGCACAGTCTAGGCGAACTACGCAGGAAAAACTGCCTGTTTTACGCTCAGGCGTCTCACTTTTTTTTGCATTGACTTCGTTCCCCGATCTCCTTATGTATCTGTGGAGAAATACATGGCAGGGGGGAGTTGCCATGCCCAGATCTTGCGCGAAGAAGTTTTTCAGCCTGTACTTGTCGATACAAGCTATACTGCGCTCAGGAAAAAGTTGTCACTTGGAATTAAAAATAGCAAACCTGCGAGCTGATCTGCGCAAAAATGTCATTTTGCTTCTGGCTCAAGTATTCCCTTTTCAAGACACACTGGGGAGACCGCGTTCCCATGCACACCTAAAATTTTTTTTCCAATGTGCTTTCAATCACTGACATTGAAAATGAACAGTACGCTGCGCCGAGTCAGTCGTGTCCTGTCGGCATCCAGTTCTTCTCGACGACTTGGTATAGGCCGCATACTGGTTTTCCCGCAGTAGCCAAAAAAAGCTCCTATTGTTCGGCTGTGGCGCATATCCTAAGCAGAGTGTTATCCCCTTGTGCCAGTTTTTATCACAGAAAGCAAACAGTACGAATCATTTGACGCTGAGTACGCAGGCTTGGCACACGCGGCGGGGAGACTTTGACCCCCTCGTATCATAGGCAGTAACAATAGTGCCCATGCGTACGGAGGATTCATTCTCACCTGAGTATTGTATACCCTTGCCAGAAACAAACTGACATTTTTGCGAACGGAAGCCCTAACTCCTGTCTAGTATTTTCAACTCTAAGTGGCACTTTTTTTTCTGACCGCAGTATGGGTTTTTCAGTTCACGATTTTCTGTTCCCCTAGACGATCCTCACAATAGCAAGCTTGCGGAAAGAAGTGTATTTTTGTCAACAATCTTCCTCTCTCATCTGAATATCCATCGCACTTGTCTTTTATGTTCAAACCGGAGACTCAAAGGCGCATTTGGCTACGGTATGCCGAGAATTGTCACTTTGCTAATGAAAATCCAGCTATACCTGGCCGAATATACCCAGCTGCATAATGATTTTCCCTGGGCACGCAGGCAAGCGGCCTCAATTGGTAGGCACTCGCAGGGCTCACTGTGTCACGGGAAGAATCATTGTGGCACTGAGTATATCCTGAGAGTGTAGTTTGGGGACTGAAACTACGTCGAAAGAGTACTGAAAAAAAAATCAAAAGTACACAGGCGAAAGCTTTCCGAGCATTTCATCTAAAAACTATAACACATCTCACAAATGTTTCACGTGAAACATTTGCATCTTTCTAGAAATTTTAGTTGTCATATAACTGAACAGAGGTACTCTCTACTGTAAGAAAAACTGCTATTAGGCAATCCGCCTGGGGTGAGCATACATTGAACGGACTTCTAATCTATCTCGTGTCCGCCTGGTGATTCCTATAAATATCCTCAGGATCTCGCCGTAACTTGTGTATGTTTATGACGGAAGTTCTATGGCTTGGTCTGGCCATAGAGAAGTACTGTCTTCTCTATGTACGTTTTGTAAAAATATGGTGGGCTCCCCTACGCTGCAAGGAGCGTATACGATACACTCGACCTTTGCTATGCCAGTCCGCACGAGCTACAAAAGGCCCAACAATGTTCGACGCTACAAGATATTCTTCTCGGACTACCTATACTATTGACTTCGTTCGCACGTGCCTCAGTTGCTGTAAGTCGTACCTGCGTATTCGCGCGGTGCGACAATCAGTGGCGTCATGTCCATTTGCAGGTAATATGCCGTGATGCGCGAACGCTCACTCGTCAAGAATGGATTCCTTTAATCAACTGTTAGCTTGACCTTTACCACGAGACTATTCAAAAGGTACGTTATACTACGGTCAGGAAAAATTCTCGCGTACGGATTATACTGTGGTCAGAAAAAAAGTTACCACATGGACTTGAAAATACGAGACCCAGCGCAGATTCACCTTCGCAAAAATATCATTTTGTTTCTGGCTTGAGTATACAATACTATCAGTCAATCCCTGCGAGTTGCAGCTGAAATCCTCGCGATACAAAGCATCTTGTCTTATGTAGGTCAGCTCCGTGCGAAAAGGATACGATGACGCCCTCTAGAACTGTAAAGCGACCGGAATGCCTGCTTCTTTGTGGCTCGTGAGCTTGAGCGATAGTGTGTTAATCCGTACACGCGGAAAAAATTGACATTTTTAGTGTCGAAGGGACCCAACAGGATTGCGGCCCTATTTTTCACTGCCTCATCTTTGGCCTTTGGACACGCGAGCTAAGGCGTACTCCTAAAAAGTAAAACTTTTTTTCTGACCAGAGTATATCTGATTTTTTGTGCATTTTCTCAATACAATAAAAAAACCTTCGCAGCACGCGCATTTCTCAGGGTATTTGACTTAGAATTGCACACTATTTTACTTAGATTCTCAGCAAAATTATAACCAGAGGGAGCAATTTTCCTTGGTTTCACATTTTGCTAAGAAATTCGTCAAAAATCAGGTATACAAGCGAAAAAGAAGCGTCGCATGTGCGGAACGGTATTCATTCCGCGTCTGCGCTCAGAATACCATCATGCACAACGAGCAAGGGGGAGGTACTTGAGACAGCCCTACGTTTTGCCCGCACACTCCAGGCTGGATATTCCGTTCAATTTGATCCACCCCTACGTTTAAAATGATCCACCGTTCCGCGTGAATTGAGCCACCTGTACCCGCAAGAAATATTTCCTTGTGCGCTGAGTACAATACTATCGGTCAGTCCCTGCGAGTTGAAGCTAAAAACCTCGCGATACAGCGCATCTTATCTTATGTCGGTCAACCGTGCGAAAAGGAAGCAGGGATGCCCTGGAAAACTGTAACGCAAATGAAACCCCTGATTCCTCGTGGCCGAAGCTATCATGAGGCATTAGTTTTTGATCTGAAAATGCGTCGAAAGCTTAGTGAAAGCAGCAAAAATACATAGACGAAAGATTTCCACGCTTTTTGTCTAAAAACCATAGCACATCTCGTAAATGTTTCACGTGAAACATTTACACTTTTCTAGAAGTTTTAATTGGCCTATGACTGTACAGTCTCACTCTCTACTGTATGAAGAGCTGCTGTTGGACAATCCACACTGGGAGGGAAGTACTGAACAGAATTTTATCGGCGAACTCTCCTGGTGATTCCTATCAAATCCTCAAGCTCTGGCTGTTACCTATTGTAGGTTTATGAGGGAAGTTCGTGGGTCTAAGTTAGACCGCAGGCTAGCAAGGCCTACAAAAGCACCATAATGTTCAACTCCGCAAGATATGCTTCACTGAGTACCTACTATTGTCCTTGCTCAAACGCACCACAGTTGCTGAAAGACGCACCTACGTCCGTGCGATACAACAATCAGCGAAACCGCGATATAACAGTTTGTAGACAATTTGCCGTCGATGCGCAAATGATCCCTTATCAAGTGTGGATTCCTTTAATTAACTGTTAGCTTGTCCCGAACCCCAAGACTATTCAATAGGTACGTTATCGAAAAAAAAAAGCTTCGCATGCGCATAAAGGTATTCATTCCGTATCCGCTCTCAGAAAAGCATAACGCACAACATGCAAGGATGAGGTACTGTGAACCATCCTGCATGTTTGTCTGCACACCTTCAATCGAACTACGCATGAGAATCGCGCCCGCTTTCCTGGAAGGCAGTCGCACTTATTTGTATTGCCTTTGTTCCCTGCTATCCTGTGAGAGCGATAATGTTGCAGAGCAATACATGTCTTTGCCGAAGGACAGGAGAGGTTGACGTACTCTTTTCCGCTTACTGAAGATTCTGACCAATTTAGTCACCCCCTCCACTCAATACTGAGACGCCGTTCCGCGAGAGTTGAGCCCCTTATCCCCTCAAGAATTCTTTCCTTTTGTGCGGAGTACAATACTATCGGCCAGTCCCTCCGAGTTGAAGCTAAAATCCTCGCGATACAGCGCATCTTGGCCTATGCAGTCTACCGTGCGAAAAGGAAGTAGCGATGCCCAGGAAAACTGTAACGCAAATGAAACGCCTCATTCTTTGTGGCTCAAGAGCTTGAGCGATATTAAGCCAATCTGCACGCGCGGAAAAAATCGCCTAGTTTTTTTAACTCAACAATTTTAGGTTTCCCTTTCACGATTTTCTGTTCACCGAGTCGATGCTCTCAATTGCGGACTGCGCATGAGATAAAGTATTTTTGTCAACACTCACCCTCCCCAATCTGAATATCTTCTGGTGCATGGGACTTGTCTTTTCATTTTCAAATCTAGGGCTCAATGGCGTATTTGGCAAAGGTACGTCGAGCCCCACCCTAGGTGCGAAAAATCTCGCTATCATGAGGTCTTAGTTTTTGGGCTGAAAATGCGTCGAAAGCTTAGTGAAAACAGCAAAAATACACAGACGAAAGCTTTCCACGCTTTTTATCTAAAAAACCGTAGCATATCTCGCAAATGTTTCACGTGAAACATTTACATCTTTCTAGAGGTTTTAATTGCCATATAAGTGAACAAAGGCACTCTCTACTGTAAGAAGAGCCGCTGTTGGACGATCCACCCTGGGAGAGCAGATAGTTAACGGAATTATCGGCGTACCCGCTTGGTAATTCCTATCAAATCCTCAGGCTCTGGCTGTTACCTATTGTAGGTTTACGAGGGAAATTCGTGGGTCTAAGTCGGACGTAGGCTCGCACGGCCTACAAAAGCACAACAATGTTCAACTCCGCAAGATATGTATCACTGACTACCTACTATTGTCTTTGCTCAAACGCACCACAGTGACTGAAAGTCGCACCTATACTGCGGTCAGAAAAAAAGTTGCCGCTTTGAGTTGAAAATACCAGACTTAATGCCGACTTGTGCTCGCAAACATGTCAGTTCGTTTCTGGCTGGAGTATAGCATAAAGGTATTCATTCCGTATCCGCGCTCAGAAAAGCATCATGCAAGGATGAGGTACCGTGAACCGTCCTGCATGTTTGTCTGCACACCTTCAACCGAACTACGCATGAGAATCGCGCCCGTTGCCGGGAAGGCAGCCGCACTTATTTGCATTGCCCTGTTCCCTGCTATCCTGTGCGAGTGATAATGTATACTGCAGAGCAATACATGTCTTTGCCGAAGGACAGGAGAGGTTGACGTACTCTTTGCCGCTTACTGAAGATTCTGACCAATTTAGTCACCCCCTCCCCCAAAAACTGAGACGCCGCTCCGCGAGAGTTGAGCCCCTTGTCCCCTCAAGAATTTTGGATCTTCGATAGGTTTCGAGGAAAAAAAAGCTACGGGCAGGCATCGGCATTCTCCGTCGGCTCCGCTCCTCTTTGGCATCTGACCTTTGTTGCGCCTCGGTGCTTCGGCAGAAAAACCTGCTCTGCGAAACCTGCGAAGCTTCTCTGCGCCGCATCGAACGCCTTTTTCTACCTTGCAGCGGCGTCCGTCAAGGGGCCGCTTCGAAGCTCGCGCGCCCTTGACTGTCCGCCTTTCTGCTTCCGTAGAAAGGCGAAGCGATTCTGGCTCCGAGGAGCTTCAAGGTGAAGCAGAGCTCACAATGAAAAGACTCCGAAGGTGGCATTCGCCAAGGTCCATCGGTTACGCCGCGCACGGCAAGGAGGCAAATTCGCTCAAGCGGAAGGACGCTGAAAACACGCATCGCGCAGTGTAGCTACCCACGACTCATAACGAAGAACCAGAATTTTTCCTTGTGTGCGGAGTACAATACTATCGGTCAGCCCCTGCGAGTTGAAGCTAAAATCCTCGCGATACAGCGCATCTTGGCCTATGTCAGTCAACCGTGCGAAAAGGAAGTAGGGATGCCCAGGAACACTGTAACGCAAGTGAAACGCCTCATTCTTTGTGGCTCAAGAGCTTGAGCGATATTAAGCCAATCTGCACGCGCGGAAAAAATCGCCTAGTTTTTTTTAACTCGACCATTTTAGGTTTCCCTTTCACGATTTTCTGTTCAC
>JAFTDR010000185.1 GCA_017454105.1 Desulfovibrionaceae bacterium
CCGTGAGCGGATACCAATCAAGTTCTCGAATTGTAATCCAGGCCCCTTGTGTAGGGAATCGTATATTGCGATTCTATAGTTTGATTGCAATAGATGGGAGTAGCGTACGGCTGAGAAGCCAGATACTCTCACATGTTCGAGGTGGGGCTTGCAATCAACTTCTCGAACTGTACTGCATCTGCCAGTGACTGTTTGTTTCTGGCTTGAGTACATATAAGCCAGAAACAAACTGACATGTTTACGAACGCGAGTCAGCACTGGGTCGCTATTTTCAACTTAAAGTGGCAACTTTTTTTCTGACTGCGGTATATCTTCAACTTAAAGTGGCAACGTTTTTTCTGCCCGTAGTATTTCTTCGTGTCTCTGAAAAATATCCTGTGCCTCTCCTTGCTTAGCAATTTTCCTCTTTCTTCCTGATACCGTACCTTCGCGTGGGTCGCCCAGCCTGGGACGAAAAAACCTACTTCTTGGGTTTTTCGTCCCTGTGGCTTAGTTGTCGGACATTTGCATATTGTGCGCAAGGGGTCAGCGACCGCTACCCTTAGGGCAGAGAATGCGCCCGTTTTTGACTGTGACAAGAGCGAGTGGAAGATCTCGCCAGGCGATAGTCGCCCGCTTGATGTCTTGATCTGTTGTAACGGTCTTTCCGGCTATAAGATCGCGGATTTCCTTAAGCTCAAGGGAGAGTGTTTTTCGCCCATCTGCTCCAAAGAAAGGACGAAGGCTTGGTTTCGGATTGAGAGTGCCTGCGTGGAAGACTCCCACTGGTACCCCATGGATGCGCGCATAGTCTCGAAGGGGGTGTGTGCGCGCAGGAAAGAAAAAGGCTGTGCCGATTTCTTGTTCTATCGCACCTTTCGGGAAACCTGGATAGGGGCTAAGACCTTCTGTAGCATTTTTTTTAGGTGCCTCGCCCTCTTTGACCAAACGGGCCAGAAAAAATCCCTGGGCCCGCTCATCCTGTCGCACGCGCAGACAGCCAGATCCTCCTTCTTTTTCGTCGTAGAGAAAACCTGGGTAGGGGGGAAGCGGCACGCGTCTGAGCGGAAGTTCAGTCTCGGCAAAACGCACCTGCTCCTCGTTTTCCTTATCGTGTGTCGTGCAGGTCGAATAGAGAATCGTGCCGCCTGGCCGAACAAGCCTGGCCGCTTTCGCAAGGAGTGCGCGCTGTAGGCGTATTAGGCTTTTGCTGTTTGTATCCTTCCAGATTGTTGTGACCTTGGGATTTTTTGCGACCGTCCCCCAGCCTGAGCAGGGCGGATCGAGCTGAATGGCGTCAAAGGTATTGTCTGGAAAGGGAATATCCTGGCCAGGGGATTTGAGGGTCACGCAGGAGAGAATCCCTAAATGCTCGAGATTTGCGCGCAGTGTCGCAAGCCTGTTTGGATTTGGCTCGTTGGCCACAATCGCGCAGTCTGGGAGGAGCTGGGCTAAAAAACTCGTCTTACTGCCTGGACTTGCGCACATGTCGAGAATAAGGGCTTGCGGATCTGTGGATGCGGCAAGGGCAAGGGGGGGGAGCATGGAGGATCGGTCCTGTATATAGATGTAGCCAAACAGGGCTGCAAGGGAGGAGCCCAGGGGAAAGGGTTCAGAGGTTAGGCTAAAGCAGTGGGGGGAGAAGGCTTCGCTTGTACATGAAAAGCCTTCAGCGAGCAGGAGATCGCGCACGATCTCTGCGTACGCGGGCTCTGCCTGAATGCGGAAGGAGCGGGGGGCTGTATTCATTGGCTAATACTCCAGCCAGAAACAAATGGACAGTTTTGCAAATGATAGTCAGCATTTCTGACCGCAGTATATCCCAAAAAAAAACGCGCAGCACGGGAGTTATGCTGTTTGCGTGTTGCGTACGGTCAGTTGCAGGTCAGGAAAAGAGCGGCTATACTGGCTTTTTGTTCTCTACACTTTGAACGCAAGGAGGCAGCGTTTCCCCCGGCTTTTTCGGGTGCGCTGAAGATTTGATGAAGAAATGGTCCCTGCAAATTCTATTGAGTTGCGCACTCCTTTTGTGCGCTGTGTGCGTCCATGCGGCTCAGCCGACTGCAGTCGTTCTGCCGTTTGGCGTGGATGCCCCGAAGGATGTGCGCTATCTTGGCAAAGCGGTCCCCAATGCTGTCCGTACACACCTTGAGCAGCAGGGCTTAGCGACTGTACGGGAGGGGACGCGGGAGGCTACAAGCGCACGCGAGGCTATGCGCGCGCTTGGGGGAGCGCAGTATGCCATCTATGGGCGGGTCACCGTTGACGGCCCAAGAGCGACAATCACCCTCTCTACTGTCGACGGATCCGGCGCCACGTGGTCGAAAACGCGACAGGCTCCGCTAAACGGCATGACCAATGTCATCCAGGCCATGACAACAGAAATGGCCAGGGAGGCAATGCACACGCAGCCGGGAATGCGTACACCAGGGAGCGGGGCGGCTCTTGCCCAGAGGAGTGGAAAAGCGGGCAATTCGGACATTATTGTCAATGAGACGGGCAGGCCCAATGAGTACTATTTGAATCCGCAGTT
Source organism: Desulfovibrionaceae bacterium (assembly GCA_017454105.1). Taxonomy (GTDB): domain Bacteria; phylum Desulfobacterota; class Desulfovibrionia; order Desulfovibrionales; family Desulfovibrionaceae; genus Desulfovibrio. The sequence continues at coordinate 2,513 of JAFTDR010000185.1, forward strand.
TCGCTACCAAGGCGCCTCAGCTGGCGACAGTTCCCGTATCCGCACGCAGCGCCTTTCCTACGCCATGGTCGATATGGCGATAGCGGATTTCAATGGCGACGGGAAAAATGAGATAGCGCTCGTTGATGCCCATCATCTGTATATCTACACCTACGGTAACGACGGAAAGCTAAGAGAAATCGGCAGCACGCTCGTATCTCAGGGCAATTCAAACTATATCCTGCGCGCAATCGATTTGAACCGCGACGGAGCAAGCGAGCTTGTTATCGCGACATTTGACGAGTCGCAGAATCGTCCGTATACCTTTTTTTATTCCTTTAGAAACAATCGTTTAAGCCAGTACTGCGACCGCTGCGCCTATTTCTGCTCCGTTGTCCGTATGTCACCCACCTACACGCCGACGCTTATCGGCCAGGCCTGGGATTCGCTCAAGCTTTTTAGGCCAGGCGTTCACATAATGGTGCGCAGCGGAAAGACCTTTGCCTTAGGTTCGCGGCTTAATCTGCCCAAAGGAGCCAATGTCTTTAATTTCTGCTGGCTGCCCAATTCCCGCGGGGGCGATGGCGAGAAACTTGTTGTTCTGCGCGAAGATGAGCGCATCGCACTCTTTCCAGCGCGCAATCCCCAATCGCCGATGCACACGACCATGGAGCGCTTCTCTGGATCCTCGGTTGGCATGGACCACTATAAGGGAATGCCTGGCATGGGCATTGACAAAAATTACCAGATGCCGTCACAGTACTATGCCCCCATGCGCTTTATAACCGCAGATATCGGCCGCACAGGCGAATACGTGCTGCTCACAAATAAGCCCATATCGACGGCTGCGCAGTTCTTTGACCGCTACCGCTATTTTCCGCAGGGCGAAATCCACGCCCTCTACTGGGACGGCGTGGGTCTTGGCCTTAAATGGAAAACGCGCCGCATACGGGGCTCTGTTGCGCAAATAGAGCTTGCGGACATGAATAATGACGGCATTCTTGATTTGGTTGTCGGCATCAATTCCTCACCGGAAATCGGCATTGGCCGCAGGCAGTGCATGATCACAGCCTATCCCTTAAACACAAGCGCGACAAATCCCAATGCCCCTGTTGACATGTCTGATTTTGAAGTGACCCCGAATCGCTAAAAGCAACGCTACGCCGCTCGCGTTCAGAACCCTGAACCTGCGTGCGGCGATTTTTGTTTCGCTCTCGGGTTTTGTGTGTCATCTTCCAGGCCCTGGTCTGGACTTTCGTTAATGTGCCGTTTTTTTTTATTTGCGCAAAGGAGTGGCCAGTGCGTATTCTGGTACTTGGTTCTGGTGGGCGTGAACACGCCCTTGTGTGGAAGCTCATGCAGAGTCCGCTTGTTGAGACTCTCTTTGCCGCCCCCGGCAATTGCGGCATGGAGGCGGACGGCGCGCGCTTAGTGCCAATCGATGTTCAGGCCCTAGACGACATCGTGCGTTTTGCGCGCAAAGAAAAGATCGATCTTGTTGTGCCCGGCCCCGAATTGCCGCTCACTCTCGGTGTGACAGACGCCCTGCGCGCCGCAGGTATCCCCTCCTTTGGTCCTGACGCTTATTGCGCGCGGCTTGAGGGGAGCAAGTCCTATGCGAAAGCCATGATGCGCAAAGCGGGTGTGCCGACTGCCGCCTCATCTGTTGTGCACAGTCTGCAAGAAGGACTGGCGGCTCTTGACTCCATGGACTGCAAGGGGGAGAGAGTTGTTGTCAAGGCAGACGGTCTTGCGGCTGGCAAGGGCGTTATTGTCGCGCGCAGCAGGAAGGAGGCGGAAGAGGCTTTAGCTGCCATGTTTTCTCAGCGTAGCTTTGGAAGCGCGGGTGACACTGTCGTCTTAGAGGAATTGTTGACTGGCGAGGAAGTCTCCCTTCTTGCTTTCTGTGACGGACACAATGCCTGGCCCTTGCCTTCAGCCCAGGATCACAAGGCAGCCTTTGACGGCGATCTGGGACCGAATACCGGCGGCATGGGCGCGTACAGTCCATGCCCACGCCTTGTTGGGGACGATGTCGAGCATGTGGCCGATCGCACAATTCGGCCGATTATTCGGACTCTTGCGGAAGAGGGACATCCCTTTGTGGGCATTTTGTATGCTGGACTTATGCTGACAGAGTCTGGCCCAAAGGTTTTGGAGTACAATGTTCGCTTTGGCGATCCTGAATGCCAGCCGCTCCTTATGCGTCTAACCTCCGATTTGGCAGAGGCTATGATCGCTTGCATTGAGGGGAAGGCCCCCTTGCTCACATTGAGCGAAAAGGTCGCTTTGGGCGTTGTGCTTGCCAAAGAGGGCTATCCCGGCCACTATGAGCGCGGATCGCGCATTTGCGGCCTAGACGAACTTGCCCAGATACCTGAGATCAAGGTTTTTCACAGCGGCACAAAGAAGGTCGGATCGGACATTGTAAGCGATGGCGGGCGAATCCTCTGCGTGACTGGCCTTGGGGAGACACTTGCAAACGCCCGCGATCTGGTCTACCAGGCTCTGCGCGGTCTCTCCTGCGAGGGGAGTTTTTTCCGCAAGGATATCGGGGCTAAGGGGATACGCGACTAATGCAAAGGAGATTTATTTTATGGATGTGATGGTTTGTATGGGCTCCCAATCCGACGCCGAGCGGGTCGCGCCGTGTCTTACAGTTCTGGCCTCTCTTGGCATCTCCTATGCTGTCACTGTGACGTCGGCGCACAGGACCCCTGAGCGCACCCAAAAAATCGTTTCGGACGCGGAGAGGCAGGGCTGCAAGGTCTTTATCTGCGCTGCCGGCATGGCCGCGCACTTAGCCGGGGCTGTGTGCGCGCGCACAATTAAGCCTGTCATCGGTATCCCCCTCTCCCAGGCGGCCTTAGGCGGAATGGACGCTCTTTTCTCAACTGTGCAGATGCCCTCAGGCTATCCTGTCGCAACCGTTGCTCTTGATTCGGCTGGGGCGCGGAACGCGGCCTGGCTTGCCGCATCTATCCTTGCTCTCGAGGATGAGGCGCTTGGCGAGCGTATACGGAGCGCGCGTGAAGATGGGCGGCAGTCGGTAGTGAAAGCAGCGTGCGAAATAGAAGCGCGTTTCGCCCAATAAGAAACGTGTGCGCCCGGCTTTGCGGGCGCACACGTTCTTTCTTGTTACGCGTTGCCGATGACCGAGACAAATTGCTCGGGCACAGTGCTTACGCGGAAAATCTGTACAGTATACTGTTTTTTCTTGCTGCTGCACATGGGGCAGGCGTCCGTCACAAGGATGCAGCTTGCATCGAGTTCAAGAGGATCGATCCCTGCCTCTTTTAAAAGCTTTGAGGCGCGCCCCTCCTCCCAGATGACCGGGGCGCCGCAGCGGCCGCACTCGACATAGAGGAGTTCTGGATCAAAGGCTTTGGGGCGGAGGATTGCGGGTATTTTTGGCAGGATAATTGTGCCGATCTCTTCACTCTCAACCTCCGTCTCCTCCCGCCTGGGCAGTGTCGAAAGGCAGCAGTGGGGTCGTACAATACGCTTTCTGTTCAACGTCTTTTGTGCTTTACGTATAATACAGGTGTGTTTGTTCATATGTCCGTTCGTTTTCGTCCTATTCAACTGTTGAGCGTTGCGCTGCAGAATCAAATCGCAGCCGGTGAAGTGTGCGAACGACCAGCGAGTGCCATGAAGGAACTGGTTGAAAACAGTCTTGACGCGGGCGCAACGCAGATAGATGTCCGTCTGGACAACGGGGGGCGCGACTGTCTCGTTGTGCAAGACGACGGTTCAGGCATCCCGAAAGAGGAACTCGCTCTCGCCGTGACGCGTCATGCAACGAGTAAAATCACCCAGGCTTGCGATCTCGAATCAATTGCCACCCTTGGTTTTCGTGGCGAGGCCTTGGCAAGCATCGCTTCAGTTTCGCGTTTTTCAATCAGTTCCGCCTGTCAGGGGGAAAGTTATAGGCTCGATGTACTCTTTGGAGAGGTTGGCGAATGCGTGCCCACCTCTCTTCCCGTAGGAACGCTCGTCACAGTGCGCGAGCTTTTTGGCAATGTGCCTGCGCGGCTGAAATTTCTGAAGAGTCCGTCCACGGAGCTTAAGCGCGTCGAGGAGGCGCTTTTCCGTATAGCTCTGGCCAACACATCCGTTGGTTTTAGCTTAAAGAGTGGCGGCCGGACACTGTTTGCCTTTGTTCCAGAAGAGAATCTCAAGACCCGTCTTGGCGTCATGTGGCAGTCCGATCTTGTGGATGCGCTCCTGCCTTTCGAGCTCTCTTCTGAGGGGCTGCGCATACACGGTCTTGCGGCCCCGCCCTCAATGGCGCAGGCGCGGGCAAATCACATCTATCTCTATGTGAACGGCCGTCCCATCCAGGACAAGCGTTTGCTTGGCGCTGTCAAGGAAGCCTACAAGGGAAAACAGATCAGTCGGGAGTATCCCCAGTGTGTTCTATTTCTTGAGATAGATCCTCATGCGGTTGATGTCAATGTCCATCCAGCAAAATCCGAGGTCCGTTTTCAGGACGAAGCGCAGGTCTTTCGTCTGTGCCGGACGGCTGTCCTTAAGGCCTTTGGGGAAGAGGCGCACTGTGACTCTTCTGCGCGGCCTATGGGCTTTTGGGGCTCGCTCGACACGATGCCCATTTTTTCGAGCAAGGATGTGACGCGCGAGAGCTGTGCCTTCGATGTTCCGTGGGAGAGTACAGAAAAAAATGCAGCCACTGCGCCAAATACGTCGAGTGGACAGGAGACCGACGTATCGGCTGGCGTATCAGCCGACGTATCGTTCGGCGCATCTAATGACGCAAGCGGGCTTCGCGGGCCAGGGGCCAAACCGCATGTTCAGGCAGAGCCCAGTGCATTTGGCACAAGCACAAGCAAGCCGACAGTTGGCGTGCATGTTTTAGACCATGTCCCAGGTTCATTGCGCTATCTAGGCCAGCTTGCGCGAACCTATCTTTTGTTTGAGAATGCCGAATGCGCCCTTGTCCTTTTTGACCAGCATGCTGTTCACGAGCGCATTCTCTATGAGCGGCTTAAGGCAAAAACATATGCCGGCAGGGCGCAGACTCTTATGGTGCCTTTTGATGTCGCGGTTTCAAGAGAGGCCCTTGAGCGCTTCTGGGAGGTCAGGGCGATTTGCGAGTCCATGGGCTATGTGCTTGCCCTTGATGGGACAGCCTTGCATGTGAGCGCTGTCCCGCCGATGCTTGGTATTGGCGAGGCCAAGGCTTTTTTGCAGGATGTTTTGGCTTCCAAGATGGACGATTGTGACGCCATTGTGAAGCTTATGGCCTGCCGATCCGCGATTAAGGCTGGGCAGGAACTCTCCTACGAGGAGGTCGAGATACTTATGAAGGATTGGTTTGAGACGCCAAACCGCGGCTTCTGTCCTCACGGCCGGCCGACAATGCTCATTTGGGAGCAGAGCATCCTTGAGAAGGCCTTTAAGCGCAAATAAATCAGAAGCCTGAGTAATCAAGGACATTGTTGAGAGGCGCGCTGCGCAGGAAGACACCTTGGGCGTCGATTGTGTAGCGGCGCATGCGCCAATTGTCGATATCGAGCACATCGAGCCGGCCTTTTTGCTCGGAAGTGTGCTGCGCTTTGACAATGGCTATGACCTCTTCCTCTGGAAAGGTGATGCCTTCAAAGGAGATTGTGAGCATGTCCTTGTTTCTGGAGATGAGGGGAATATCGTCTGATATGGGATCTGTGATTGCGCCTGTGAGTGCGTCCGCAAGGGCCTGTTCAAGGCGCCTGTCTGCCGGGTAGATATGGCCGTATACCTTGAGGAGAACCACGTTCCGCTCCTTTTAGCGTAGGCAGCGCTCTTCGCGTCGCGCTCTGTGCAAGGCCTCGCAGTCGCCAAGTCTACAGGCCTCCTCAAGATCCTCGCACATGCCCGCGTATTTCTCAAGGTTTTGGCGCAAATTTGCGCGGGCGAGTAGGGCGGGCAGAGCGCTCTTGGTGTTTTTTCCGCCAGGCCTATCCAAAACGACCGAGAGATCGTTTTCCGCAAGCGCAAACTGCTCCATTTCCTTATAGGCAAGGGCCCGGATATAGCGCGCCCTTGCCAGATCTCCTTTCAGGCGTATGGCCTGTGAGGCGCTAAGAATTGCCTGCCTTGGGAGATGGCGTATTACGCGCGATTCTGCAAGAAGCAGGAGAAGATAGGGATCTGTCTCGTCAAGGGCTACCGCCTCTTCAAGGGCTGTGAGCGCCTCTCTGTCCGTAAGCCAGGAATCTTTACGCAAGTCGAGGGCTGTGAAAGCAAGAGCGCAGGCTGTGAGTGTCCTTGCTAGGCGCATAGACTCCTCTTTCTGAGGACTGTGTTGTTCTTGGGGTACGGGGGCCTTTTTTGTGAGCTTGCCTATATAGAGACGTGTCGGCCAGAAGGCGTCAATGGTTCTTAAGATCGCTTCGGTTTTGCTGACAAAGTGCCCCGCAACTTCAAGAAGATCTGGATTATTGGCCGCTTCCCTGATGTGACTTGCTTCATTTTGTCTTGCAGTAAGGCGCACAGTCACGGTATTGTCGCTGCGTGTTTCCTCTTCGATTGCGCTTGTGTAGGCAAGAGCCGCTATGGCCGGATAGTCTACAGTTCCGACCTGCGCCGCAATGTGCGGGTGGCTTTTTAGATCCTGGCATATGTGTTGCAGGCTGTGGAGCCGTATGCGGGCCCGTAAGGCTTCTCTTGCAAGCTCTTTTGGGATGTGCGTTGGCAATTCAATCTGCTCAATGAGCGTGAAGCTTGCGCTTTGCCCAAAGGCAAGGGTCAGCGGGGCAAAAAGACAGAGGATCAGAAAAAAGACAGTGCGCATTGCTTTTATTTTGTCCGCTTCCAGATGCGGTCCGCTATTTTCTGCGCGATTGGCACGATGAGATCGGTCATTGTGTCGCGGATCATCGCTTCAGTCTGCGCGAGGGAACTCGGCCAGCCGCGGCTTGACTGGGCTTTGTTATTTTCGCGAAGCAGGTGTTTTTCCCTGTTTGCGAGGGTAAACTCTGTCTCGACAATGCTCTCGATATAGGTCGCCGATGTTTCGTTGAGCCACACGCGCATAAGCTTGCCTGAGACAATATAGTCGGGATTGGCCTTGCGGGCCTGGTCAAAGCTTTTCGCATAGCTGACCATAAGGCCGTGTTCGGTTAAGGTATCGGCTAAGGCGTGGCTTATCCAGTGGGTGGGCCTGTCCGCTGTCGAGAAGGAGCTGCCGTCGCGTCTTTGGCCGATCGCGAGTTTTTCCTTGCGGCTATCCGCGAATTCAACAACAGTCACGGTTGGCGCATTGGGTCTTGGAAGGATGCTTTCGCCACTTTTTTCCGGGGGGAGGAGATGGATTTCATTGCCCGGTCCACAAGCGGTAAGCAGGAAAGCGAAAAGAGCAAAAGCTATGGTGCGTAGAGAGAGAGTGTGCGTTTTTTTTCTGCCGGGCATCACGGAAAGAGGCCTCCTCTTTTAATTGACGGGCGTACGACTTATTTTCTTGGCGTTATCGCCAAACGATTTGTATGTCGTTTGTCTAGACGGTTAGACAATTTTGAGAATACATTGAAAGAAACGGCCTTGCAAGGCCACAGCTGACAGCTGGAGAGAAGCATGCTTGATTTAAAAATGATTCAGAAAAATCCTGAATGTCTTGTTCTGGCGCTTACAAACAGACACTCCGATCTCAATGCCCAGGATTTCATCGACTTCGACAGCAAGCGTCGCTCAATGACAACACAGGTTGAGGAACTCAAAAGGGAATTAAACGCCTCCTCCGCAATGATTGCCGAGATGAAGCGCAAAGGAGAGCCTGTTGAAGGCCACTTTGAGAGACTTGGGCAATTGTCCTCCGAGATCAAGGCTTTGGATGGCAAATTGGCTGCTCTTAAGACCGATGAGCTTAACTGGCTTATGGGAGTTCCGAATATCCCCGATGCCTCTGTGCCTGTTGGCCGCGATGAGCGGGACAATCCCACACTTAGGACCTGGGGGACGCCGCGCTCCTTTGATTTTCCTGTACGCGAGCATGCCGAGATAGGCCAAAGCCTCGGCGGTTTTGATTTTGAGCGGGCAGTCAAGCTCTCTGGCAGCCGTTTTGTTGTCCTCTACGACTGGGCAGCTAGGCTCGACCGGGCGCTTATGGCCTTCTTTCTCGACCAGCACACAAAGAACGAGGGCTATATTGAGGTGAGCCCGCCATATATTGTCACTGGAAAAACGATGACTGGGACAGGGCAGCTCCCAAAATTTGAGGAGGATCTCTTTAAACTGCGCGAGAACGAAGGCTACTTAATTCCGACAGCCGAGGTCCCCTTAACAAATTTGCACGCAGGAGAAACCCTTGCCGCAGAGGATCTCCCACTCGCCTACTGCGCCGCAACACCGTGTTTTCGCAGTGAGGCCGGGTCGGCCGGGAAGGATACGCGGGGCATTATCCGCATGCATCAGTTTAATAAAGTCGAGATGGTCCGCTTTGCCCATCCAGACACAAGCTTTCAAGAACTTGAGCGCATGACAGGGCACGCCTGTCATCTCTTGGAACTCTTAGGCCTACCCTACCGGGTGATCGCCCTCTGTACTGGAGATCTCGGCTTTAGCGCCGCAAAGACCTATGATGTCGAGGTCTGGCTCCCCTCCCAGAATACCTACCGCGAGATTTCCTCCTGCTCAAATTGCACAGACTTCCAGGCAAGACGCGCGGGCATCCGCTGTAAGCCAAAGGGGGGGAAGTCGCAATTTGTCCACACCCTAAACGGCTCGGGGCTTCCGACTGGCAGGACCATTGCGGCACTCCTTGAAAACGGGCAGCAGGCTGATGGCAGTGTCCTTCTGCCGGAAGTTCTTGCGCCCTATCTTGGCGGAGAAATCCGCATAGAGCCAAAAGGCAAGTAATTAGCTGCGCGGCATCGTAAGTTCTGCCTTCATAAAGGCGTATCGCTCGATGTCGCGCACGCGTTTCATAAGCGGCTTAGGATCAACGGCGAAACCTGCCGTGTACGGCACAGCGCGGAGGACATTTTTCTTCGGCTTTGCGTGCGTGTCTCTTGGCTTTGTGAGGCTAGCGCGTATTTCAGGATTTGCGCTTTTGGCAAGCGAGTCGTAGAGGCTTTGCGCTGCGTCGGGATCTGTGTGGGCGAAGCAGTTGGCGATTTTAAGCAGTATCCACTCTGTGTGCGCTGCGAATGCGGAATAGTCTAGGAGATCGTTATAGCGGCAGAGGGCAATTGTCGGCTCGCCTAGAAAATCGTAGTAGACTGCCATAGCGAGTGCGCGCTCCATGGGCGAAAGATTGGCAAATTGCGCGTCACTGCGCGCATCGTACCAGCGCTGGCAATCGGCGAAAGAGTAGGGGAGGGATCTGGGTTTAAAAATTTCATAGCGGTGGGCGCGGTACTGCTCGCGGACTGTCGCGTAGCGTATGTTATAGGCCGACTTACTTTTGTAGAGATATTCGCTGCGCTTATTCATCCATGAGAGGCGCGCGAGGAGTTTTTTTAAGCGTCGTAAGGTCGCCCCAGGTGTTCTGTACTGGAAGTGGTGGATTGCGATTGCGTCCTCGGCAATCACAAGAGTCTCCCCATCTGTTGCGATTTCGTGCGCACCGCCAGCAGAAAAGATATGTTTCTTGCCGAAAGTGTATTTGACGATCGGAATTTTAGAGACTGTTGACACAGAGCAGAGCGGCATATAGTCGATCGGATGGAAGCCTTCGACATGGTAGGGGGGGTGACTTGGCACATGGTCGTAGAAAAAACCTTTGAGTGCCGTAATCTCGCTCGTCCGTGCGCTCATAATGAGTTCGCGCAGCGTGCAGTTTGTGTGCGCATGCATAAATTCGTCGGCATCGCAATACATCCACCAGACTTCGTCGTCAAAGTGCAGGGAATTGTAATAGCGGACAAAGGCATTCATGTGGCAGGTTTTTTCCCGCGTATTGAAGGTCTCAGAGGGGGCAAGAGCCGCAAGACGCGCACCCGCTTTCCGCGCACGCGCAACTGTCGCATCGCTACTTCCGTTATCGATCACAAAGACATTGTCGCAACCCTGCCGGAACGCGTGCAGAACAGTTGAGCGGATGATGTCCTCCTCGTTCCAGACATAGAAAATCGCGTTAAACAGCATAGGGATCCTTATGGAAAAGAGCCGTCCGTCGTCTGGGCGGCTCTTTATGTCAAGCAGATAAGCTTTTAGCGCTCAGCCTGGTAGAAATTGATGAGACAGCCTGCGAGGAGGATGTCGCGCTCAGTGTCTGTTATTGCCTGCATGGTCAAGGTGAGCGGAAAAAAGTCTTTTTCGCCCGCTTTTCTGTGCAGGGCAGGGATGGTTTTCGCTTGCTGCGCGATATGTGTCCTAATCCCAAGGAGAACTAAGGTATCGCGCACAGAGAGCTTGGCAAAAACATCCTCTGTGACCAGGAAGGGGAGCATGCCCCAGTTTATGAGATTTGAGCGATAGCGTTTTGTCGCGTACTCAATTGCGAGATTGGCCGCTCCGCCAAGGACTTTCTGTGAACTTGCCGCCTGCTCTCGTGCAGAGCCATCGCCAGGTTTCCTTGCGGCAATTGTTGAGCCAATGGCAAAGGAGTCGAGGGGGGCGTCTTGACCAATTGCCTGCAAAATATCGCGCAAGAAGTTTTTGGCCGGATCACTACCCTTTTGTCTTTCTTTTTCAAGAGCCCGAATTTCCTTGGCAAGCCCGACATAGTTTGGATCCGCGCGTTGTAAGGTGAATTCGGCAAGGCGCAAGGGATTTGAGCGCAGTGAGCTTGTCTCTCCTGAGGGAATAAGCTCATCTGTCGTTGTCACAGGATCTGTTAAGACACTCGCAACGCAGAGGACAAGGTTTTCTGGGAGAGCGCGCATGGTCGGCCAGTCGGTGATATTTGGGCCTAAGATCAAGGGCTCACTGGGCTTGGGATTTCCATGAGCCGTATAGACCCTTGATGCGTAGAGAGCCATCTCTGGCTTGTGTTTGCTCGCAAGTTTGCAGAGTTTTTCTGGAAGATCGCTTGCCTGCGTGAGTTTTCCGCCATTTGCCGCAGTCGCCGCGATTGAGCGCGCATCCATAAGGGCGACCGCAGCCATTTGGCCCTCACCCGGTTTTGAGCCCTCGCGATTTGGGAAATTGCGTGTTGAGTGGCGGATGGACAGAGTTCCATTTGCTGGGGTATCGCCCGCACCAAAGCAGGGGCCGCAGAAAGCGTTTTTAATGAGAGCACCGGCCAGCATGGCTTTTGCCGTGTAGCCTTGGCGCACAAGATCGAGTGCCACAACTTGGCTTGCCGGATAGAGAGAGAGGGAGAAGGCGCCATTGCCAATGGATTTGTTTTCCAGAATCTGGGCCGCTATGGCGAGATTCTCAAATGAGCCGCCTGCGCAGCCGGCAATGATCGCCTGATCGACCCATATGCCCTCTCGCGTCCACTTGTCTTGTAATTTGAGGCTGTGGCCTGTGCGGGCGCGTGCCTCTTTTTCTATTTTCTCTGCCATGTCCGGCGCATTGCGGATGACTTCTTCAATTGGCCAGGCATTGCTTGGATGGAAGGGGAGGGCGATCATGGGTTTGATTGCGCCCAGATCGATTTCAATGCAGCCGTCAAAAGCAGCCGGGCCATCTAGGGCGAGTTCTTTGTAGCACTCCTCGCGGCCGTGATCGGCATAGTATTCGCGGACAAGTTCGTCTGTCTCCCAGATTGAGGAGAGGCATGTTGTCTCTGTTGTCATGACATCAATGCCTGAGCGGAATTCGACTGAGAGATTCTTAATGCCTGGGCCGTGGAATTCGAGAACCGCGTTTTTGACAAAGCCTGAGGAGAAGACCTCGCGGATTAAGGCTATGGCCACATCCTGCGGACCCACGCCTGGTGTGACTGAGCCAGTGAGCCAAACGCAGACAATCCTTGGCCTTGCGACATCGTAGGTTTTTTTGAGCAATTGCTTAACAAGCTCAGGGCCGCCTTCGCCAATACCCATGGAGCCCAAGGCGCCGTAGCGGGTGTGGCTGTCTGAGCCGAGGACCATAGAGCCTGGGTAGACCATGGCTTCGCGCATATACTGATGGATGACTGCGCAGTTGGTCGGCACAAAGATCGCGCCGTATTTTTTTGCGGCTGAGAGGCCGAAGATGTGATCGTCCTCATTGATTGTGCCGCCGACAGCGCAAAGGCTATTGTGGCAATTTGTCAGCACATAGGGGATGGGAAAGCTTGTGAGGCCGCTTGCGCGCGCTGTCTGGATAATGCCGACATAGGTTATGTCATGGGAGGCTAAGGCGTCGAAGCGGATATGCAGGATATCAGTACCCTGCCCATTTTGACCGACAGAGTGGGCGTCAAGGATTTTTGCCGCAAGGCTGTTTTTTTGCGCATCATGTATTGCTATTGAGCGCGCCTGTGCCTCCTCTTCTGTTAGGAGCGCGCCCTTATCGAGTACTGTTAGTGCGTCTTTGACCCGTATCATGAGGAACTCCTTTAGTCTGAAGCGTCTTCGTCGTTTTTGGCATCTTCCTGTTTGAGAGCGCTTGCGCGTTTTAAGAGCTGTTCAATCTGGATGTCCGCGCCAAGCACGCCGACTATGCTGTCTTTATCGTCAGTGACCGCGCAGGAGACGGTGATGATGAGTTTTCCTGTGAACAGGGATTGGTAGACATCCATAATATGGAGGTCGCCTGTCTCCATGGGGACTGTGAACCATTCGCGCTGTGAGAAATCATAGCCGATTGGGAGTGCCTCGTATTTTTTCTTGTATGCGGGATCGGTTATAGCCGCGCATTTTAAGCTGCCTTGTGTGTCGGTCAGATAGAGGTACTGGATAAAGGGATACTCTTTTAAGAAGAGATCCATGCGTGTGCAGGCGCGCTTATCAAGTCCTATAAGATCCGCGCTGCGGGCTAAGCGGAGGATGAGGTTGGCAGCAAGTTCGCCTGCAAGCTGCTTCATGCGGTCAAATTCTGTGGCGTAGAGTTCTGGCATAAAGCGCTGCACAAGTTCGGACATCTCCTCGTGGGAGAGATGGGTTGTGCGGCCTGTCTCTTCGTAAAGCGCCGCAATGGCCTCGTAGATTTTGCCGACAGCCGGGTGTTTTTTCGAGATGGCTTTCTTGCCTTCGAGATTGAGGTTATTGTTGATCCAGTAGGCGACACCGGAGCGGCCAGACTTGTCGGTTATAATGATGGGCACGGGTCTTCCTAAGAGATTGGTTGTATCAAAGATATTGTAGATCTCTTCGTTCTTGACAAGGCCGTCTGCATGGACGCCCGCGCTTGTCGCATTGAAATCGCGGCCGACAAAGGGATAGTTATGGGGGATGGCGTAGTTGAGTTCCTTCTCGAAATAGCGCGCAACTTCGTCTAAGACTGTTGTGTCGGCTGCCGCATCGTCGCCAGTGAGTGAGATGTATTCGATAAGCAGGGCCTCAAGCGGGGTATTGCCTGTGCGCTCGCCAAAGCCAAAGAGCGTTGCATTGATCGAGCCACAGCCGTAGAGCCAGGCTGTGACCCCGTTTACCAGGACTTTGTGGAAGTCATTGTGCCCGTGCCACTCAAGCCATTTTCCGGGCACACCCGCCTCGTCGATAAAGGCGCGGACTATGCGCTGGACAGAGCGGGGGAGCGCTGCGCCTGGGTAGGGCACACCATAGCCCATTGTGTCGCAGAGCCGGATTTTAACCGGCATGCCGCTTTCATGAGAGAGTTCCATAAGCTTCTGGGCAAAGGGGAGGCAGAAGCCGTAGATATCCGCCCGTGTCACGTCTTCGAAATGGCAGCGCGGGATAATCCCCCATTCGAGCGCCTGGCTTGCGAGGTCAAGGTACATGGCCATGGCCTCTTTGCGGGTTTTTCCGAGCTTAAGATAGATATGGTAGTCCGAGACACTTGTGAGCATGCCGGTCTCGTCGAACTCCATATCGTGCGCGAGTTTGAGATCCTCCTTTGTCGCGCGTATCCAGGCTGTCACGCGCGGGAAGCGATAGCCGCGGGCACGGCAGACATCAACGCATTTGCGGTCGCGGGCGGAGTAGAGGAAGAATTCCGAATTTGTGATGAGTCCGGTTTTCCCTCCTAGACGGTGGAGAAAGTCGAAAATTTTGGCGACCTGCTTCACCGTGTAGGGTGGTCTGGCCTGCTGGCCGTCGCGGAAGGTTGTGTCGGTTATGCGCATCTGCTCTGCCGGCTGCGGGGCAAGAAGGACAGAGTCGAAGTTTGTTCTGCAGATACTTGTGTAGGGAAAGATATCCCGGTAGAGCTGCGGTTTGTCTGAATCCTGGAGGGTGAGAATGCGGTCCCCTCCCCTGTTGTACAATATGCTCATTCTATCTCCTTCATGCCGCTCCGCATTATGGCCTTGCAGCACGGGCGGCTTTTGATATACAAGGCGGTACCGTATGTCGCAATTGCGACCAGCACCCCCTGCGCCCTAAGCCACAACTTTTCTGCGAGGGCGCATTTTTACTACAAGAATATATGCAGGACCTGTCAATTCTGCAAGTGAAACGATCCGGATGAAAATGTGAGAGGATGGCTATGACAGAGAGTATGCGTTACCCTTCGGAGGGCTGCATTGTGGAATACCTTGAGGGCAATGCAGTCCAGATCGCTCTTGTGCTCGAAGAAAACGAGAAGCGGGTGCGTCTTCTGCTCCCAAACCGCCGTGAAATGACGCTTTCGCGGAACAGGATCCTGCCCTGGATTGGACCGCGCCTTTCAGGTGAGGGCCGGGACCAGATGATCCGTCTTCTTGAAGAACACCACGCCCGCCGAATTGAGCGCGAAGCCTCTGTCTCTGTTCTCGATCTCTGGGAAATGGCGAGCGGAGAGGTCCCCGAGGCGCAAGCGAACTGGTTTGCCGAGCTTGAGGAGGCCGATCCAGACTGCGACACAATTGCCGCCTACGCCCACGCTCTTCTTGCCTGCAAGACGCATTTTCGCTTTCAGCCGCCGTATTTCAAGATTCTTCTGGCCACAGAGGCTGAGAAGCGCGTGCAGGAGCAGAAGGCGCGCAGCGAGCGCGAGGCCATTATTCTGCACGGCCGCGCTTTTGTGCAGGGACTGTGGGACACATGGATTGGCAAGCGCCCTCTTCCGCGCATCCCATCTCAAGATGTCGCTGATGTCGAGGGTTTTGAGAGTCGTCTTGAGTCTCTCCTGCAAAAGCGCATGCGCTCGCCAAATGGCGATCCAGATACAGACGAACTCTGGGCAAAATTAAGCCGCGGCCTCCCTGATGTGCCGCAATTGCCCCTGCAGCTCCTCCTAGCCTGGGAAAAGCTCCCCCCTCACTACAATGTCTGGCTTGAGACTTCAGGCTACGCGTCTGGGGATGACTGGTGGAAAATCTGCGCGGACGAGGTGACAAACCTTGCGCACACGTCTTTCTCTGATCTTCCCCTATGCGAGAGTGAACTTATCAGCATTGACAGCGCGACAACCAAGGATATTGATGACGCTTTTGCGCTTAAAGAGACAGAGGACGGCTGGATTGTGACCGTGGCTCTTGCCGGCCCGTCGCTTTTCTGGCCCTTTGGCTCGGGCCTGGACAATCTTGTTTTTGACCGGGGATCGAGTCTCTATCTCCCCGAGATGACCTGCCACATGCTGCCAGAATGCCTGGGCGCGGACGCCTTTTCGCTCCACGCAGGCTCCATCCGTCCGGCCTGTCTGTTTGATGTCGCAATAGCCAAGGATGGGACAATCACGGATGTGCGCCCATACATTGGCAGTGTGCGCCTTGCGGCCAATTTGACCTACGAGGACTGCGATGCCGTACTCCTAGGGCAAGCGGAGTCGGACAATCCTGCACTCAAGTTTCGTGAGACGCTGACTCTTGCCTACAAGATTGCGGAACTGCGCAAGGAGGCCCGCATCCGCGACGGGGCAGTTGTGATGGAGCGGCCAGAACCGCACATTGAGCTTCAAGGCACAGGAAGAGAGACTCTTGTTCAGCTCACCTGCACAAACTCACCGTCTAAGGCGCAGCTCATTGTCTCAGAAGCGATGATCGCAGCCTGTGCGGGGGGGGCTAGCTGGGCAAAGGATAAGGGGCTTCCTCTCCTTTTTAGGACGCAGAATGTCGCCCTGCCGCGCGAATTTGCAGGAACCTGGTCTGCGCCTGAGCGCCTTGCGGAAATTATGCACGCTCTGCTCCCCTCAATCCTTGAGATTGAGCCCAAAACGCATGCCGCCCTCGGAGTTTCCGCCTACGCGCCCCTAACCTCGCCCTTGCGGCGCTATGCCGACCTTGTCAATCTCGCGCAGGTGAGCCATTGTGTCCGTGAGGGATCGCCCCTCTTTTCAGCAGAGGATCTGCGGGCAATGGTCACAAGGCTCGGCCCAGCTCTTGAGCAGGTGGGGCTTGTGCAGCGCATGCGCCCAAGATACTGGAAACTGCTCTATTTTCAGCAAAAGGGCGAGTCTGTGTGGTGGCCAGGTGTTGTCACAGAGGAGAACGATGCCTTTGTTGTGGTCGCTCTTCCCAATGAGGCCATATCAATCCGCGCAAGACGGCAGCTCTTTGACGAGCGCGTCCGCCCTGGCACATCTGTCCGGGTGCGCATAGGCCGAGTTGAGCCCTACTGGAACGAGATTCAGATTGTGGATGCCATGACAGATGATGGAGGTGTGTATGCTTGTACATAGTCTGTTCGTTTTTTCCGCCTATCTGCTCGGTTCTGTGCCCTGGGGCCTATTTATCGCAAAAAAGGCCTGCGGCATCGATCCGAGGACAGCGGGGAGCCGCAGCATCGGCGCGACAAATATTTCACGGCTCTGCGGTTTTGGCTACGGTTGTGCCACACTGCTCTGCGACATACTCAAAGGGACCCTTCCTGTGTACGCAGCCCTCGCTTTTGACCCAGATCCCTTTTTTGTCTCGCTTGTTGCCTTCTGCGCCGTCCTTGGCCATGTTTTTTCCTGTTTTCTCGGATTTCGCGGCGGGAAGGCCGTTGCGACGACGATCGGGGTATTTCTTCCCCTAGCCTTCTATCCTCTGCTTGCAGCCTCTATCCTCTGCCTTATCCTCATTGCGGTCAGCGGCTTTGTCTCTGTGGGCTCGCTGACCCTTGTGAGCAGCCTGCCACTCTTTTTGGCCTTTAGCGGGGATATCTCCTGGCTTGCGCTCTCAGTTGCCCTCGCCCTCCTGGTCTTCTGGAAGCACAGGGAGAATCTATCCCGCCTGCATGAGGGAACAGAAAAGCCCTTTCTCAAACGCAAGGTGCGGCCGTAAGAGTAGGCACAAGACATTTTCACGCGCAAGGAAACACATATGCAGGATACTACCTTTCCCTCGTACAGGGGCCGGCTTGACTATGTCTGTCTTGGGTGCGGAGCCCGCAGAAGCGGGGAGAGTCTCCACTACACCTGTCCAGACTGTGGCGGCGTCTTTCTTCTTGAAAACACCGATTTTGCAACGCTTAACCAAACAAAAGGCCCCGAGTGGCGGGACATCTTTGATGCGCGCGCCGCAACGGCGCATGTCGCCCTCAGGGGGATTTTCCGCTATTACGAACTCTTGGCCCCAATTTTTGACGAGGAGGACATTGTCTATCTTGGGGAGGGGATCACACCAATTGTCGAGGCCTCGGGAAAACTGAAAGACGAGATTGGCTGCGAATTTGCCTATAAAAACGATGGGCAAAATCCCAGCGCCTCATTTAAAGACCGCGGTATGGCCTGCGCCTTTAGCTACCTAAAATGGCTTTGCCGCAGAAACAAGTGGGATGAGGTCTTAACTGTCTGCGCCTCGACCGGTGACACCTCGGCGGCTGCGGCACTCTATGCGGCCTATGTGGGCAAACCCCTAAAAAGCGTTGTTCTCTTGCCCAAGGGCAAGGTGACCCCGCAGCAGCTCTCCCAGCCTCTTGGGAGTGGCGCGCTTGTTCTTGAGATTCCAGGGGTGTTTGACGACTGCATGAAGGTCGTTGAAATTCTGGCGGAAAAATACCGCGTGGCCCTGTTAAACTCGAAGAACAGCTGGCGCATCTTGGGCCAGGAATCGTACGCGCTTGAGGTCGCGCAGTGGTATGGCTGGGATTTGAGCAATCACTGTCTTTTTGTGCCCATTGGCAATGCGGGCAATATCACAGCCATTATGAGCGCCTGCCTTAAAATGCAGGCTTTAGGCATCGTCTCTGAGCTTCCGCGCATCTTCGGCGTGCAGTCAGAACACGCCGATCCTGTGTGGCGCTACTACGCGCAGCCAAAGGATGCGCGTCACTTTGAGCCGGTCGCAGTCACAGACAGCGTCGCCCAGGCGGCTATGATCGGCAATCCCGTCTCCTTCCCGCGCGTGCGCTCCCTTGCTGAGCGCTATTGCGCGCTCGCAGGCGATCGGGCCTTCCAGGTCGTCCAGGTGACCGAGCAGCAGATTATGGACGCAATGCTTACGGCAAACAGGAACGGGCACATAGCCTGCACGCAGGGCGGCGAATGTTTGGCCGGCCTTATGCAGGCCAAAGCGCTTGGGCTTATCGGTAAAAACGAACACGCAGTCCTCGACGCAACAGCCCACAGCCTGAAATTTGCCGATTTCCAGCAGAAGTACTTTACCGACTCCTTTGCGCCATCCTATGGCGTCCGGGCGAAAGCAGAGCTTATCAATGCGCCAACGCTTCTTTTGCCAAGCGAGGCGAGAGAGGGCTTAGAGGATCAGGCTTTTGCCCGCCTTGCAGCCGAAGCTGTCGTTCAAAAGCTTGGCCTCTCCCCGAAAGAGAGCTAGCTAAATCCCCCGACTGCACAAAGCCTCCTGCTCAGTGCAATCGGGGGATTCTTTATGCCCCGGTGCTGCCGAGGCCGCCTGTGTCGCGCGCTGTTTCGTCAAGCTGCTCTGTTTCTGTGAAGGTTATCTCTGGAATGGGCAGAATCATAAGCTGGGCTATGCGCTCGCCGACAGAATAGATTGCGCCCTCGCTTAACTTTCGGAAAAGAACCTTGATTTCGCCTCTGTAATCCGCGTCAATCACACCTATGCAGTTTGCGAGGATAAGTGAGCGGGTATAGACAGAGGATCTGGGAAAGAGCAGGCCCACATGCCCGTTGGGTATGGCTACGGCTAGGCCTGTGCCGTAGATCCATGTGTTTTTGTCTTTGTCATAGGTGCGCGATGTCGCTGTGAGATCGTAGCCTGCGGCAAAGGGGGAGCCCCTGTGTGGAGCTTGCGCGTTTGGGTCGAGTTTTTTGAAGGGTATACGCATCTAGCTTTGCTCCGCGCCTTTTTCTTCGCTTAAGAGCAGTTTGGCAAGCGAGAGATCGTAGAGGCTTAAGTTGTCGGCCTTCTCGTTGCGCTCCTTGTGGTAGAGATCATTGGCCATGGAGAGAACATCGTGGGGGATCCAGGGATGGCGCTCCCACACCTCGGGCATGCCCTCCTTCCACAGCCTAAACTCAATTGCCCCGCTTTTGCCCATGCGCACATAGACGCGCAGACTGTGATCGGCCGGTTTCGGGAAATAGTACAGACCAAGAGAATCTTTCATAGGCAACCTCGTTTGTGAACGTCGGACACACAAGTATACACGGAGCCGGGCTGACTGTCACGAAAATCTTGCCTTTTTGCCCAGACTGCTGCACACTGATTGGCATGCGGAGTTTTGGATAGACATGGCGACATTCGAGCAGGGCACATCGCAATCGGCTAGTAACTTTCGCGAGAACAGGCTTGCTAAAAAGAAAAAGATAGTTTAAAACAGTACGACCATGCGGAGCAGGCCACATTCCGTAAATGTTTTGGCCTCATATCCGCGCGGCCCAACAGTTTTTTTGCTTATGCTCTCTATTGTCCGTGAATGAGTCGCATAACTGCAGGCGATGCGATCACGGTGGTGTGTATACTAACTTCAGTGGAGGTATGGCAATGGCGAAATTTAAGACTCCATTGTTGGACCAGCTTGAGAGCGGCCCCTGGCCGAGCTTTGTGTCCGACATCAAACAGGAAGCAGCCTATCGTGCAAAAAACCCCAAAGGTCTTGATTACCAGATTCCTGTGGATGCTCCCGAAGATCTTTTGGGCTTAGTGGAACTGTCCTATCGCGACAAAGAGACACATTGGAAACACGGCGGCATCGTCGGTGTTTTCGGTTACGGTGGCGGCGTTATCGGTCGTTATTGCGACCGGCCTGAGGAATTCCCTGGTGTTGCCCACTTCCACACCATGCGTATTAACCAGCCTGCCGGTAAATACTACACCACCGAATTCCTTCGTCAGATCTGCGATATCTGGGATCTCCGCGGTTCCGGCATCATGAATATGCACGGATCAACGGGCGATATCGTCTTTCTTGGCACGCAGACCCCGCAGCTTGAGGAGATCTTCTGGGAGCTGACTCACAAGGTCAATAACGACTTGGGCGGATCTGGATCCAACCTGCGCACCCCCGCTGCCTGTCTTGGCATGTCGCGCTGCGAATTCGCCTGCTACAACACCCAGGACATCTGCTATCAGTTGACCCAGGACTATCAGGACGAACTGCACCGCCCGGCCTTCCCCTACAAGTTCAAATTCAAATTTGACGGCTGCCCGAACGGCTGCGTGTGCGCCATGGCCCGTTCCGACTTCGCTGTCATCGGCACCTGGAAGGATGACATCAAGATCGACCAGGAGAAAGTGAAGGCCTATGTTGCTGGCGAGTTCGCACCGAACGCAGGCGCTCACGCCGGCCGTGACTGGGGCAAATTCGACATCCAGAAGGAAGTCATCGATCTCTGTCCGAGCCACTGCATGAAGTGGGACGGCAGCAAGCTCACAATCAAGACCGCTGACTGCGTGCGCTGCATGCACTGCATCAACACCATGCCCCGCGCCCTGCATATCGGTGACGAGCGTGGCGCGAGCATCCTGGTTGGCGCCAAGGCCCCTGTCGTCGAAGGCGCGCAGATGGGCTCCCTCCTCATCCCCTTCATCGAAGTGAAGCCCCCGTATCAGGAGATCAAGGACGTCATCGAGAAGATCTGGGATTGGTGGATGGAAGAAGGCAAGAACCGCGAGCGCGTCGGTGAAACCATGAAACGTCTCTCCTTCCAGAAACTCCTCGAGGTCACCGAGGTTCCCGCACAGCCCCAGCAGGTTCGTTCGCCCCGCGCCAATCCCTTCATCTTCTTCAGAGAAGAGGAAGTGCCTGGTGGCTGGACTCGCGATATCGAAGCTTTCCGCAAACGTCATCAACGCTAGGACAAGGGAGATTCAATCATGGCTTTTATTTCTACTGGGTACAATCCTCAGAAACCGATGGAAGGCCGTATCTCTGATATTGGTCCTCGCAAATACGACGAATTCCTTCCTGACGTCATCAAAAAGAACTTCGGAAAATGGGTGTATCACGAAATCCTTCGTCCTGGCGTTCTTGTGCATGTGGCTGAGAGCGGCGACAAGGTCTACACCGTGCGCGTCGGCGGCGCCCGCACCATGACGATCACCCATGTCCGTGAGATCTGTGACATCGCCGATAAATACTGCGACGGCCACGTCCGCTGGACCACCCGCAGCAATATCGAATTCATCTGCAAAGATGAAGAGACTGTCAACAAACTCTGCGACGATTTGAAAGACCGCAAGTTTGACGGCGGCTCCTACAAATTCCCGATCGGCGGAACCGGCGCTGGCGTGAGCAATATGATTCACACCCAGGGCTGGCTGCACTGCCACACCCCGGCAACCGACTCCTCAGGTCCTGTCAAATGCGTCATGGACGCCCTGTTTGACGAATTCCAGAACATGCGTCTGCCTGCTCCTCTGCGTGTTTCTCTGGCCTGCTGTATCAACATGTGCGGTGCCGTTCACTGCTCGGACATCGGCCTTGTTGGTATTCACCGCAAACCGCCCATGATTGACCATAAGTGGGCTGACCAGCTCTGCGAAATTCCGCTCGCTGTCGCGGCTTGCCCCACAGCTGCCGTGCGTCCGACCAAGGTCGAACTCGACGGGCAGAAGGTGAACTCCGTTGCCGTTAAGGAAGACCGCTGCATGTACTGCGGTAACTGCTACACAATGTGCCAGGCCATGCCGATTGCTGACTCCGAAGGTGACGGTATTGCCATCATGGTCGGCGGCAAGGTCTCCAACCGTATCTCTATGCCCAAGTTCTCCAAGGTCGTTGTGAGCTACATCCCGAACGAGCCGCCCCGCTGGCCCACACTGACCGAGACAGTTAAGAAGATTGTCAAAGTCTACTCCGAGAACGCCAATAAGTACGAGCGTCTTGGTGACTGGGCTGAGCGCATCGGTTGGGAGACTTTCTTCAAGCTGACCGGGCTTGAGTTCACCCATCATCTGATCGATGATTTCCGCGAGGCGTCCTACAATACCTGGCGCCAGAGCACACAGTTCAAATTCTAGTTTTTTTTCAGCACGGCGGCGTTGCGGTCGCCGCCGTGCGGCATAAAGGAGACAGAGAAAAATGGCTGACGAAGATGTTGTCCTTGATTTTCTGAAAGGAAAAAGCGGCACGAAGTCCAAATTCTATTTCAAAGACTTTCTGGCCCTCTTTCCAGACAAAGGACCCCGCGAAGTGAAAAAAATCCTGACCAAACTTGTGAACGCTGAGAAGCTTGAGTTCTGGTCTTCAGGTTCGACCACCATGTACGGCCTGAAAGGTGCCGGCAAGCAGTCACAGGCCGAGGGCGAGGACTAAACGGTCGCTAGCGGATGTTTTTCAGGAACAGTGTGCCTGGCCTATGGCCTTGCGACTGTTCCTGAAAATTTTTTTATGCGCGGTAGAACATTTTGCAGCGCGTGCTGCGGCTTTTTTTTTGAGGGGGACTGCATGTCGCTTTTTTTGACCGACGCGTGCAAACGCTGGTTAGGGTCTCTTGTGATCGCCTCCATTGAGTCAGCTCTTGCGCAGACAGACGCACACTGCCCTGAGCCAAGCGCGAGCTTATCCGATGAGGAGCGGGCGAGTGTCACAACAGAACTCGGCTCCTTTGTCACCCTGAAAATACTGGATATGCTCCGTGGCTGTATCGGCTCAATCATCGGCGTTGAGCCTCTCTATAAAAATGTCTGGCGCATGGCGAGGCAGGCGGCTTTTTCGGATCCGCGTTTTGCGCCCCTCTCAAAAAACGAGTGGCCCCGTTGCTCTGCTGAGATTTCAGTTCTCTCTAAGCCCACAGTCTGCCCAGATCTTAAGGCGATAGAAATTGGCAAGCATGGTCTCATCCTGCAGTATGGCGGGCGATCCGGCGTGTTCCTCCCCCAGGTTCCAATTGAGCAGGGCTGGAATTTAAGCCAGTATCTCGATCATCTCTGCCTAAAAGCAGGAGTGCCGGTCGGATCCTACAAAAAAGAGGGGGCTGTCCTCTATTATTACGACGCAACCGTCTTTCCAGTCGAGCGCTAATCTCTTGTATCGGCCAGTGCGCTGCCCAAGTATACATGCGCGGGTAAGGCTCCTCACACGTGGGGAGCCTTTATTTGTGGATCTTCGATAAGTTTCGTGGGTAAGCAAGGTACGGGCAGGCAGCGACATTCCCCGTCGGCTCCGCTCCCTCTTGGGCATCTCACCTTTGTTGCGCTTCTGTGCTTCAGCAGAAAAACCTGCTTAAGCGAAACCTGCGAAGCTTCGGGAAGCCGCATCTAACGCTTTTTTTTACCTTGCGAGCTTTGGAAGTCCAAGGGTACACTGCGAAGCTTACGCGCCCTTGACTGTCCGCCTTTCTGCTACGGTAGAAAGGATCTAGTCCTTCGGACGAAAGGCGATGCTGGCTCCCTTGGAAGCGGAAAGCGCGAAGCAGATCTCACAATGAAATGACTTTCGAAGGCGCGCCAAGGTTCATCGGGTACGCCGCGCGCGGCGAGGAGGCA
>JAFTDR010000186.1 GCA_017454105.1 Desulfovibrionaceae bacterium
AAGAACGCCCGGTCTCCGGGCGTTCTTCGTCTCGATTGACCTGCAAGCCGGCTCTATTGCCTTTCGTACGAAGCAGTGCTACTTTGGTATACACTCTTGATTGGACCGTGCCCCACTGGGGGTCTTGCGCGAGACCAAGGACAAGAAACCTTTAGAAACCTTCAGCCAAATAAGGGAGGAGGCGTTTTTTCACAGCTG
Source organism: Desulfovibrionaceae bacterium (assembly GCA_017454105.1). GTDB lineage: Bacteria > Desulfobacterota > Desulfovibrionia > Desulfovibrionales > Desulfovibrionaceae > Desulfovibrio. Next base: position 199 of record JAFTDR010000186.1, read on the forward strand.
CAAAAAAAAACGCCGGTAATTTACATGGACGATGAAAAGAAGCTACCATCCATGCAGGAAAAAAAGACGATTCTCATTGTCGAAGACAATGTGATGAATCGTGAAATTCTCAATGAACTGCTGTCGGATGACTTTGAGACTCTCCTGGCAAGCAATGGTCTTGAAGGTCTCTCGTTGATGGAGGAAAACTACAAAAAAATTTCCATCATTCTTCTTGACATCTATATGCCCGAATGCAATGGATTCGAATTCCTCGAAAAGAAGAGTGAACAATCTATCTTTCAGGCCATTCCTGTCATTGTCATGACAGCGAGCAATACAATTGAAGACGAAATCCGCTGCTTGAAGCTCGGGGCTTCGGACTTCCTCTCCAAGCCCTACAATACCGAGGTCATGAAGAACCGTATCCGCAGCATCATCCACCTGCGCGAAACCTCTCAAGTTCTGGACCGCCTCGAAAAAGACACATTGACAGGTTTGAACAGCAAGGAATTCTTCTTCCACCAGGCCGAGGAATTCCTTTCCAAATATCCTGAGCAGGAATACGATCTCATCTGCAGCGATATCGAAAATTTCCGCCAGTTCAACGACCATTACGGATCGACCAAGGGAGACGTGTTCCTACAGCACCTTGCAAAACAGTTGAACGAGGTCCTCCCAGACATCCTTCTTGGCGGGCGTGTTGGCGCGGACATTTTCACCTTTCTGATCAAACATCAGGAAAAAGGCCTGCCTGAGGATAAACTAAAGCGCATCGTTGGCAATGAAAAGCCGTCAGCGATAGTCAAGTTTGGCCTGGTTCCCAAAGTCGATCACGCACTCTCCATCTCAACCCTCATCAACTTTGCGCGCACAGCCCTCAAGGAAATCAAGGGCCACTTCAACAATGTCATCGGCGTCTATGACGAGGAATTTCACAAAAAGCAGCAGCGCATCCACCTGATTGAGGAGAGCATGCTCCCCGGTCTGCAGAACAGGGAATTCCAAGTCTACTATCAGCCCAAGCACAGCCTTAAGGATGACACAATTGTCGGCGCTGAGGCTCTTGTCCGCTGGGTTCATCCGCAGATGGGCTTTGTCGGTCCGAATATTTTTATTCCCCTCTTTGAACACAATGGCTTTATCACGCAACTTGATATGTATGTGTGGGAAGAGGTCTGCCGCGAAATTCGCCACTGCCTTGATATAGGATTTTCCATTGTTCCGATCTCGATCAATGTCTCGCGCATGGATTTCGATCTGCCGAATCTGGCCGATATCATTACCGGTCTCGCCGATAAATACAATGTGGACCACTCGCTTATCCACATTGAGCTTACGGAATCAATGTGCAGCGAAAATCCAGAGCTGATCTTCTCGACGTGTAAAAAACTGCACGACAGCGGAATCACTATCGAACTGGACGATTTCGGATCAGGCTATTCCTCTCTCTCCTCCCTCTCATCCATGAATATCGATGTGATGAAGCTCGATGTGAGCCTAATTCGCCTCGCTTCCAAGACAAAGAACTATAGCCTTATCCGCTTCGCCATCATGCTCGCTGAAAGCATGAAGCTCAAAACCGTTGCCGAGGGCGTTGAGACCGAAGATCAGGCAACCGCACTCAGAGTGCTTGGCTGCGACTATGTCCAGGGCTTCTATTTTTCAAAGCCGATGAGTCAAAGCGATTTTGAACCCTATCTTCTTGAGTTTGAATCAAGCAAGGGTGAGGACTACTTTAACCGCATCTTCTGATACAATCCCTAGTATCTGTAAAAAGCTAGTCTTTTTGCAGATACACGAACGATCCGTTTAGAGTACATTTCTTTGCTGTAAACAAACTTTCCCGCAGGTTGCGCTTGGCTTTCGAGCGCCTTGCTAGCTTAAAGGGGATAATGGCTCACGAAGTTTTTTTCGTGCGATTCTAGCTTTTTGCTCGCAAGACTCCGTCTTGACCAGCGTATGCTGAGTTATTGAGTATACAGTGCAGTTTTATTAAAAATCACTTTTAATTCTGTTGTCGAAACTGCCTGGCAGTTTCGACAACAATGTCAAGATATTTACAGTTCCTAGGCTCCCCGCAAAAAGGCTTTCTTATGACAATACAAGAACTCTACGCGTCAATCGACGGCAATTACGAGAGCGCAAAACGCATTCTCGCCATGGACAAACTGATCCAGAAGTTTATTGTCCGTCTGCTCACCGACAAATCCTTTGACCGTCTGCAGAATGCGAACGGCGATCCGAAGGAACTCTTCGAATCAACCCACGCACTCAAGGGCGTCTGCGCGAACTTGGGTCTCGACAAACTTTCTGCTATGGCCAGTGAGATTTCCGAGGAATACCGTCCTGGGAAATCCCGCACCATGTCGGACGATGAGGTGAATGCGCGTTTAGCCGCATTCAGCGAAAAATACAAACAGACCATTGACGAGATTAAGAAATTTTCCGAACAGTAACATGGGCATAGGCAGAGCAAGCCGTGCGCGCTCTGGGCTTGCCAAAGAAAATACGCTGCCCGTCGCGTATTCTGGCCGACGTTCCAAGTGCCTCACCCGTGCAGACAATCAAACAAAGAGGCTGCAGTCTCTTAAGCCCTCCACCTTGACGGGGGCTTTTTTTTTCGAAAAAAAGGAAAACGTCCATGCTTGCACAGAGTACTGCCGCGGGCCTGCGCGCCGTATGGGAGTTTCGCTCGCCTCTTGGCTTGATCGTCCTTGAGGCTTTCGGCGATGCGCTCTGTACTGTCCGTTTTTTCGATCCCCCTGTATCTGAAAGAGCGCCTGACTGTAGAGCGGTATGCACACCCATTGTACAGGAAACGCTTGACTGGCTTGAACACTATTTCGCAGGCGCTCCCCTCCCCCCAATCCCCAAGCTCTCTACTCTGGGTTCGGCATTTAGCCTCGCTCTCCGATCGCTTGTGTGTGCTATCCCCTATGGCGAGACGAGAACCTACGGCGAGCTGGCCCGCAATCTTCTCTCCTCACCAAGGGCAGTTGGGCGCGCGCTCAGCCGCAATCCTATAGCGCTTATCGTGCCCTGCCACCGCGTGCTTGGACGAGGATATGCTCTTGTCGGATACGCCGGGGGACTTGCGCGAAAAAAAGCGCTTCTCGATTTTGAGAAAAATCACAGGCCATGGCCAAGCGTAAACCATACAGCCATTCTGTAAGAGCTTGTTTTTCGATGCAATACAGAAGTCTAGGGACGCAGCTGACGACAAGCTGTATACTTTGGCTCGCAAATGTTCCTCTTCAAATATACTGCGGCCAGTGAACAGAAATACAAACAGCCGCATAATGGTTTTCCCATGCACGCCAAATGAGAGCGACCTTGAAAATCGTCTCTGGCCGAGTATATACCCGAGCGCAAACTGATTTTCCCTGTCCGCCAAAGGAGACCTCAATTTGCCGACGCCCACAGGACTCACTTCGTGTCGCGGGAAGAATCAGTGTGACGCCAAGTTTAGCTCTTGGCAGCTGCACGAGGTGAAGGCTTACAGCCTTGCAATCGCACAGTGTACGGACCGTAGAGCGTGTTGCCTCGCCCAAACCCTGAAACTAGGCCACATAAAGAGCCAGGGGAAAGCGACCGTACTTGATCGCACGCAACAGGGCTCACTTCGTGTCGCGTAAAGAACCATTGTCCAGAGCTTCAGATCCCAAAAAAAAGAGGCCTCACATAAAGCAAGGCCTTCTCGCGGTGATTTGCAAGTTTGGGAGTGCGCTTCTCTCGTACTCGCTTTTTTCAATAAATACTTCCCTTATTTGGGAGACCATTTCTCAATCCTTGCGCCAATAGCATTGCAATAGAACTTTTTTAGTCTCTTAGGCCCTCATTGCAAAGTTTTGAACGTTTCTGCGTACATCCATCAACCGACCTCTACTCGCGTTTCGTCATCATCAACAAGGTTGGGAATGAAGACTTCACCCGTCACGAGTGTACTATTGTCAAGGGGGCAATTGAGCCGGTCAGCTCATAGACGGCAATAGCACGAGGCTTAGCAAAGACTTCCGACGTAGGGCGGACTCCATACCCCCGCACCACCCTTTCGTCGATTTGTTTTGTTTCTGATTGAGGATGAGGCTTCACGGATACGGGGAATTAGGCCTGAATCCACACAAATGCGCGCCAAGGGACGTGACTTTTGACGATTGACTGAATAGCTTATACAAATTTCAAGAGAGCGTGCTTTCAAACTGTCGCACATGCCAATAACCGCATCACAAAGATTGCTCGTTAGCCCTTGCGGCACAGCGTCGAAAAAAGGACGACTGTCCTGGTCGAGTTCGCTGCATTGCGCTGCCTGGTTTAGGGCTTCCAAACCGCTTTGCAGTGTGGGCACCACTCGGTACTCGTACGGCTCTTCCTCGTCTTGTCCTGCGAGCAGCATTTTCTGCACGTGTAGTTTTGGGGCCACAGGAGCGAGCATTTGCAAAACAAAACAACCTGGTTCCATTCTGCCGAGGAGAACGCTCTCCATAAAGCGTTCGGCACTCTGAGGTTTCCTGCCCAGATAGCTCCTTTTATGGCTTACTGCCGAGCAGGCCGCAGCCATCATCAAATCGCGCGCATATTTAATACAATCCACGCTACGCTGCAGATTGAGCGTTTCCTGCCAGGTGTCTTCTGAAACATTCCGCACGCGGATGATGTCAAACCCGCTTTGCTGAATGTCCTCCAGAATCAAAAGCTGCGAACGCCCTTCGACTTTTTCCAGACAGGACAAGGCCTCTGCTATGCGCATGGCATAGTCGGAGAAGTGCATCGCAAGAGGAACCTGTATTTCCTCTGCACCATACTGCCACAAGGTAGCTTTGTCTGGAATCTCACCTGTCCTGCACGCTCCCTTGCTCCGCAGGTAGGCCAGCAAATGGTCGGGCGCAATATTTTGCAGGATTTCCGTGTCTGAAATATGAACTCTCATAATCGCTCTCCAGCGCTGATACGCCGCATAGCTTCTTATGGTATACTTGGGACAGCACTGCAGCCAGAATGTGCCTCTCTGGTATACTGCGGTCAGAAAAAAAGTTGCCACTTGAAGTTGAAAATAGCAGACTCGGTGCGGACTCCCATTCGCAACAATGTCAGTTTGTTTCTGGCTTGAGTATATATACTCAGCAGAAAACAGAGATACTCGCAACATAAGAGATATGCTCGGTTCCGCCGTTATCGTATACTGCGTTCGAAAAAAATTACCACCGTTGCGCTTCGAACCCGCATTGTTGCGAAATCTCAGACATATCATGTACACATTTTTTTCTGTCTCAAGGTACAGATGTTGCTGAAAAATTGTGGTATGTCAACCTCCCCTATGTGTCAGGACAGTTGCTGTATTCTTCGTATCTGGCAAATCCATGCGAGAATACTGGGCACTCTCTCAGTTCGAAGACAAAGAACGTATCAGCTCACGGGTCAACGGTACTATGCTGGTTTTAAATCTCTTCAAACCGTCGCATCGTCAACAGAACTCGCTTCTACCGTCCTATTGAGCAGCATAAAATCGTCATTAAGGCGCGATTCCACCGTTCCCCTGTGAGCGGATACCAAAGAACTATACTTTTTCACAGGCAAGTCAAATCTCCTCTGCGACCAGCACACGTGAGCTCGCATTTCAATGTATGCCCGCCTCGCTTGCAGCGCCACGTTCAATACAAGTATACCTCAGCCAGAAACAAACTGACATTTTTGCGAAAGAAGTCAGCACTCAAGTCTGGTATTCTGAACCCCTTGTGGCAATTTTTTTCTGACCACAGTATATCATCTCTTTTAAGACTTCGAGAGATTTCGTGGGGAGAAACACAGCTTTCTTTGCCAGTTCCTAGCTTGCTCGCCGCATCCCTATTTCTCCACTTTTGTCTTTGCTTACAGGTTTAAGAGGCGGCTCGTTCAAAGGTCAGCGTGCTGTACTCGGAAGTCACAGTTAATTGTAATGAGTATCCTAGTTTCTTGCAATCAATCAGTAGAATAGTAAAGCCCTATGGATGCCAATGAGGTCGCTTTCCCTAGGGCTTCTCATGTACTCTCATTTTTGCACGTTTTCATACGTGAAATTCAGAAACCCGCATCAGTTAAGGCTTTCTGAAACGCGAACGTAAAGTGGCCACGGCTGATGCGGGTTGCAAACTCGTTTTTCTACGTGAAATTCATGGCTTAGTCAGGGGTACTTGAATGTGACGCATGAAAACGTGACAAGTCAGACATGTACGCCGCTTATAAAGAGGCATTGAGGGAGGCTGCAAGGCGCAAGCCCTCGATGTCAGCGGATCGCGCAATCTTTTTTGGGAGCCATTTCTTTTCAGCCGCAGGCGCCGCACTCGCATACATGTCAGATGAGCGACGTACGAAAAGGATGCGAGGAGTCCAGAAGAACTGTACAGCGACAGAAAAGACAGGTTTTTTGTGGTTCGAGAGCTTGAGCGATAGGATGCCAATCCGTACACACGGAAATTTTAAAGTGCCACCTTTTCGAAGCGCGATGCTGTATATCTTGGTAGCTTCGACATCTTTACGCAAGCGGACAATCTGACAAGACAGGGAGCAATAGAATGTCAAACACGCAATTGTCATTCGCCTGTCTGTCAGAGCGGCGTGGCATTTGCAGATCTCTGCATGAAATTTAAACAATCTGCATGCTAAAAAATGGTGTACGCTCAGGCGGGGCAAGACCAAATCTCAACATCATGATTGATGGCGAAATGTGGCTTTGCAAATGCAAAAAGCAGAGAGGACACATTCTCAGTTCCCGCATGAGAAACTGTAAATGCGCATCTTGCAAAACTCTGCGGCATATCTGTGCTAAAATTCAAATACGATAAAAAGAATTGGCGTTTTGACAGAAATAAAAAAGATGCAATTCACTACATCTTCGCGAAAACCATATGCTGGCATAGCAGGGATCTGCGGTTTGATTGCTGAACGCAGAGAAGTGTTTTCTCAAATGGTATTGAATGCACTGCTCGAGAATTATGGTTTCCTCTACAAGAACGATACATGCCAACTCTCTCCAGTTTTCGCTCTGCAGACTCTTCCATTACAGAAAAACTATGCTTTTCATGCTATTGGTCTGGCAAATGGAAATCTCTCTTTATCGTTGCAGAATATTTTGACTAATACTTCAATTTTCGGATTAAATACTGATGAAGAAAGAGATCTTGTACTATATAGACATTCTTTAATCAAAAATAATATATAACTTAATTAAACAGTATAGCATTGCTAACAAAATCACCTTGACAGAGCATAAATATTCCACGCTCGATGAAGAAATATTGACAGAATTCGGCTTTACATATGTTTAAATTCCCATCCAGCTAGGTATTATAATTCGTGAAGTTGATTGCAATGAGCCCTACCCCGATCATGTGAGAGTATCCGGCTTCTCAGACATAAACGCCTCCTATATCGTGCAATTGTAAAATTTAACTAGCTACACGGAGGAGAGCCGCAACCGATCTTCCCTCAAAAAAGCCTTTGTATACTCGACCGCACATTGATTTTCAGCAGAACGCTTCGAGTTACACTCTGACATCGTCCACCTAGGGGAAAATCTTTATGAGGCTGAGTATAGCTCAATGATCTTGCAGGCTTTTCGTCTCTGAAGCTACATTGCCGGGAACAGAGGGCGGCACAATGATTCTTCCGGCCTGCTGTCACGCGGAGAACCATTATGCGGGCGGGTAAGAACAAACTGCAAAGCTCTTCTTGAGAGTGTGTACATTTGGGCTCAAGCGATTTTTTTGTGGGATCTCAATTGGTTGGGGAATTCCCCATGTAAGTCAGCGTCGCAAAGGCCAAAAAACAAGCGAATGCACGTTTGCCGCAAGCACACAAAGTGCTTGACCTTGCATTCCAGCGCAGTTTTGAGCCAGGCTTTCGACGCATCTCTCTGGAATTCCCCATCAGTACTCGAAAATTCAGATCAAAAAAAAGACGGACCCAAAAAATCCCGCGTGTACGGGTATACTATCGTTCAACAGTAGACGCTGAACTGCCCCTCATCTGCCTTTGTAGTCAGTGACTGCAAATTGGAGCGTACGAGCTTGACCGATACATAGCCGTACACGCGGAATAAATCTGGCAGGCGGTACTCGGACTGCCCTCGTTCGGTCCACGGCAACAGTGCTAAGCGCTGGCGGCCAGGGTACGCGCGTTCAATCTACCGCGCAGCTCGTCTTCTTTCTTCCTTGAATGCAGCATAAACGGGAGCTCAACAACATCCGAAAAGCGTTGCCTAAACTTCATAACTGTGGATTCGCTCAGGCCTTCTGGATACAGCTCTCTCAGATCCTGCATTTCATAGTGAAGGCTCATGTCTAAAGCAGAAATAATATCTTCTAGCGGCGTTGAGGGATTGCAATCAGTAGCAATGTTCAGCCGCTCCCTTGCGCGTTCGCGCACAATGAGGGAAGCCTTTCTACCACGGCTGTCACTTTCGTCGCAGAGATAGGCCGACGGCTCACTGCGCTCGCTCTCCCAGGCTTCTAAGCGATCGTACTGCCGCAGCATATTTGCAAGCTCTTCTTCAAGTTTTCGTTCACGGTCATCTTGCCGCTTCTGCAGCGATGTTTCTCCACTTACCCCGCATCTCTCTTCAGATCTCTCTTCTGGACTCTCTTTAGCCAAAGCTTTCAGTCTATCCCAGTTTTTATAGGCAAGACTGGCCAGCACAATGCAAATTGCCAAGATACCATGCCCTTCAGAGGCCAAAATAAAAAAGATCAGCAGGGCCACATAGAATTTCGCGACCGAGACGAGACCCGCCTTCCCCCAGCGCTTCCACATTGCGTATATAATGAGGCCCAGCACTATAATGACACCCAGCCCTTTCAGCATGATTCGCTCTCCTTGCATCAACATACGAGTGAACGTGCCTCGCGGCATGAAAGTCTATTGTGCAAGGTGCCAGGAAAGTCCCTTTCACCTGTGACCAATTCAGAAAACGCGGTCAGCGCTCGTATGGCACCTTGCCATTTGCCCGCGCGCCTTGAATCAAGCTGTGCGCGGTGATCCCTCTATTTTTTGTGTCTTAGAGACTGTCGGCAACGCTTTGCACTTGGCCTGCAAGATCCAGGAACTGCGTCCGATACGCACTCAGATGCTCTTTCTTCGCTTCTATATCGCTCTTGGTGTCCTTGAGCTGGGCGATACTGTCTTGAATGGTTTTTTTGCTCCCTTCGATTTGCTCATTTAGTTTGTCACAGATGACTGAGACTTTTTTGGCAAACTCCTCGCTAATCTCTTTGGCAATGGATCCAGACATTTCAGCAATTTTGCCGCGCAGGCACTTATTGGCCTCCAAGGCAAATTTTTCTTTGATGGCCTCATGCGCATCGTTTAACTGCAGAAGCGAGAACACGGCTGAAGCAAGCGTTGCGATGCCAGTAATGACCCAGCCCACAGGACCAGTCAAAACGGCCACAAAACGGCCGATTAAAAAGACTGCCCCGCCTGCCAGGGCGCCCAACGCCCCTCCGCCAAAAAAAGAGGCCATAAGTTCTCCAAAAATCTCGTCGCTCGCATTGACGTCAACCGCGTTTGTGAGACCAAAATCTGACCGCAGATTGACGAGTTGCTCATTGAACAGATGGATATCGGAGGCAATGCTGTCCCTAATGTTATTTAGGCGTTCCTCAATGAGCTGTACCCCTGTGCTTTTTGCCCATGTGCTGAAGGACTGCTGGAGAGCCGAACGGAGAGCCGAGTTGAGTTCTGCCACAATCCGCTTTTCGTCTTCCTCTTTGTGGAGGACGCGCACCTTCGGTACCGGGGTATTCTTTACAGTGCTCTCCACTTCTTTGTCGCAAAAATTGTATAAGAACTCGCGGACACTCACTTCAATATCTCTTGAAAAATCATTGATTTCTCTCTTTATTTTATCATTAATTTTTTCTTTTCTTTTCTCTAATTCATCAAATATTTTTTGCTTGCTTGCAAATTTTTCTTCCAGATTCTGAACGTCGTTATCCAGCAATTTATGCAAGCCATCAACATGCTCTGTCGCCAACTTTATTAATTCAGTACCTACTGATTTAATATGGCCAAATTTAATTTTGCACCGCTGATTGGAAATGATCTTTGCTATAGAATTTTCGAAATCTTCAAAACCCGACTGGACAAAGGCTTCTGTATCCTTGTTTCCTCGAGCCTCTAAGGCTTTTTGTGCAGAAACAAAGAGTACGCCGTCTCTGCCAAATTCCCCCGTTCTCTTTTGCAACTTCAAATTTTCAAGCACGTGTCGTTTCAGCCGATCTCTTTCTTTATCATTATTGAGCTGATCAAAGCGGTTGACCAAAAAGAGCAGAGGGGGATTGCCGAAACTCTCCACATCCTGGTCAAAGGTCTGATCGGAGCGGCTATAGCATTGCAGGGCTGTTAAAACGTGAATGACCATGTCCACCTGGGGAACATAGTCCATGGTCGTCTTATCCCGCTCTTCCGCCTCATTGATCCCAGGGGAGTCAATGATTTCCACATTGTTCTTGCAGAGCGCAAGCGGCCAGAAGAGACGGCATAAGGCATAGGGGCTTTCGGCCACAGACTCATACTGCTCTTTGCCGTTCATCGGGATGACCAGGTAATCTTCCAAAACGTCACTCAAGTCACCTTGAATCGTAAGCTCCGGAACATTTGGCTTATGCTTCTTGATATGCTCGAGGGCCTTTGGGCAGAGATCCTCTGGAACCTCGGTCAAATTCGGTTTGAAGACCAGTTCCGCCTTCGGCTGGTCCGCATAGCGAACTTCGGTAATAACCGCAGTGCAGGGTGTGGAATAGGCCGGCAGAACGTCTTCACCCAGAAGAGCGTTGATGCAGGTTGATTTGCCGGTTTTAAATTGCCCGGCTATAAGGATTTTTAAGCTGGCATCCTCTATTTTGCTCCGCATCTCCGCAAGGGAGCGCGTTGTGATAAATCCTTTCTGGTCGCTATTGGCAAATTCCGCCTCGTACTGGGTAAGCAGGGAGGTGGTATTGTCTATGATCTCAAGACACCTCTGTTTTTTCTGCTCAAATTGTTTCAGGCTGTCTTCCAGGACGGATGATTCCATGGGCTTATCCTTTTCAATATTTTTTAGATACGTTGCAAGATGTTTAGAAGGTCGCTATACGACGTCTCCAAAGCGTGAATCTGATTGTTTATATCCTCACTTTCCTGGATCTGCGCTATGGATTCCTTCTGCTCCGCATACCAGATTTTCTGCGACTGCCTGAGTTGTTTGGCACTTTCTTCATAGAGCGTGCGCACGTTTTGCGTGATTGCGAGGTTCAGCGTACCGGTACATTTCTGGATGGAGTACTCTATGTCCCTTTGGTGATCGTCCACACCATTCAAGATGCCTTTCAGTGTCGCGATAATGGGAGTACACAATTGCTCCACGGTCCTTGGGTCTTTGATGAAAAAAGCGAGGATCGTGTTCAGGATGGTTGCGCCTTCAAAGCCCAGGATCTGTAAATCATTTGTTTCCTGAGCTTCCGCAGGGAAGAGAGGAATGTCCATGGTGAACTGGCAGTCAGGGAGGCTCTTTTCATCGAGCGTCATACTAAAACCGAAAGTCTTCTTGATATTGCTGCAGAAGTCCTGGAGATCAAGCCGTATCTGGTTTGCGATTGTTGTCCGCACAGTCTCCCGAAGCTCGCCGAGTTTTGTGTGGATCTGCTCACGTATGGCGCAATCGCCCTTACTGTCTGTAACAATCTCCCCTGCCAGATCGTCGACCTTCTTGGTCAGGGCACAAGCCAAATCATTGCCCCGGTTCAAAAAAGCGGAAAGGAGAGTCCGCCACGTATCGTTTTCGCTCTCCAGGGCATCAATGGCCGCATTCAGCTGTTTTTTGCAGACTTCATGGTCGCCCTTAAGCATCTCAAGCCTGCTTTCTAGGGTATTTTTGTACTGCTCAAGCAGAGAGCGGATCGTTATGCGATCGCGCTCATCCCGATCTTCATTATGTATCTCCTGGCACCAAGAGCGCAGGCGTTCGCGGATGTCATCCAGGGTTTTCGCTGTGTACGCAACCTGACTTGCGTCCTCGGAGAACTTCCACAATTCCGCCTTAGGACAAATTGTCTGGGCGCGTTTTTGAATGAAGTCGAGCTGCTTGTCGAGAGATTTTTCTGGAACTTTTTCGCAGAAATTGACAAGGATTGCAAGCCTGGGGATTGCGCGGTGCACCAGATACGTTTCGATAAATTTGCGCTCAAGGAGGCTTAGGGGAGCGATGGCTGAGATGACCACAATTGCGGCATCACACTGATCAAGAAGACTGAGTGCCTGGACAGCCCGACTTGCGAGAATATCGTCAATGCCTGGTGTGTCATAGAGAATAAGATGATCTTTCAAAAGCTCGTTTGGCAAAAAGACATGCACGCAATCGTTGGCTGTGAATTCCTGCTTTGAGGCGCTCATGTTGGCGAGAGCCTCGGATGTGAGTGGCAAAGTTTCGTCCACACCGCCAACACTGCGCCTTGCTCCGGCCACATCCCCGTAGGCAATCTCATAGATTAAAGCCGTTTCAGGGGTGACGGATGTCGGAAAACAATCGACATCTAGGAGCTTGTTTACGAAATAGGTTTTTCCTTGAGAAAAACCGCCGACAATTGCGATACGAATGGCACTGTCTTCGTGCTGCTCCTTGATCTTGTTCAATTTTTCACGTTCTTCCGCAGTATTTTGAAAATACTCTGCCACAGTTGTGTATGTCTCGGTGAAGTTCATGCACACCCCTTAGAATTGGAGATTGGCCGCAATTCTTTGTTTGAGCGGTTCAATCTGCCGGCCACAGTCCAGCAGACGCGTGCGGCAATCGTCTATCAAAAGCTGGTTTACTGCGTCGAGCAGATAGGTCGTATGTCGTATTTTTTTATTGTAGCCGTCAACAGTGCGCAAATAGGCCTCTTGCTGTTGATCTATGATCTCGCCTAGCCGCTTGTCTGTTACCTCAAAAACTTGCTGCTCCATTGTGTCCAGTTGGGATACGACATTGGGCCGCAGCGAGTTCACATACTGGGAGACCTTGTCGCAGGCCTCACTTTTTTTCTTATCCATGTTGAGAAAAATGGAGCCAATGGCGCTGCCAAGTAGGGCAAGAACCCCGGCCACCACCCATCCTCCTGAAATCATGAGGCTCACACCAATGCCTGTGGCAAGTCCGCCGCCGATTTTCCAGTTTTCCTCACTCTCAAAATCTTTTACCAAGGCCGTATTGTCCGCGCGCTGAAGCACAATTCCCCTACCGCTTTCCACATGGTCATCGATGTCCTCAAAAGACACTTTTCCCATAATTGATTCCAGTTCCCGGTAGCGCTCGGTAATTACGCTCTTACACGCACTCGCTAGAGACTGGGCTGCGCTGATTGTTTTCTGACTCACTTCGCGCTCAATCATTTGCTGCAGGCGGTCGTTGAAGGTACGGATGGTGCTGTTCATGCCGTTGCTCAGATACTCCTTCAGTTCTGACATGTCTTCACACCGTCTGACACAGGCGCAGGCTGTGCTTTCAAGTGTATCCAGCAATTCACGCACCTTTTCACGGGCATGCTGCTGTATCTCCTGCACTTTTCTGCGCAAATCCGCGCGGACCTGCTGTCTCATTTCCTGCCAAAAGGGGGCATCCGCCCTAAGCGCTTTCTGTTTAAAGGCGTCAATCTTGCTTTGGAATAATTCCTGTCCTTTCGTAACCTGCCTATCGAGTTCCTGCAAAAGCGCTGTGATCTGTGTGGAAACAGTATCGCACTGGATAAACTGGCGCTGACTGTGCAAAAAGTCGAAAAGTTTTTGCCGAAAAAGACGGAATTCATCGAGTGCCGCATGCGCGTCGCTCTCACTTTCCAGTTCTTGCAGAGCCTCGTAGGCTGACACAAAATAAAACAGTTTGGCGGATCCAAAGACACTGCGTAGGCGCGCATCAAAAAATTTGGCCTGGCGTTTGCGCTCCTTCTCGGAGAGCTGATCCGCCCGCGTGCCGACAAAGATGCAGTGTTCCGCTGTTTCTCCAGCCACTGTGCGGACAGAGTCCAGGAGTTCCTCGCTCAAAGGAGAGGAGAGCATGGTCAAAACAAGCAAGACATCGCACTGTTTGGCAACAGAGCACGCAAGATCCGTATGGCGTTTGGTGCGCTCCTCAGCGGTTGCAATGCCTGGCGTGTCAACAATGGTTAAACCGCGCTTAAGAACCTCGACAGGACTTTTCCAGACAACTTTTTCTATCGCCCGCCCCCGATACTCATCGGCAGTGGCCGAGATAATGAAATCCCTAAGTTTCGCTTCACCCACATCTCCCGCCCGCTCAACGCTTTTGTCAGCATACAGGATAACTGCATCCTCATGGTCCGCATACTCTAAGTAGGTGGGGACACAGGTGGTCCCACTGGTCGTGCTTTCCTTGAGAAAACGATGTTCGGTTAAGGCATTGATGAAGGTGCTTTTTCCAGCTGAAAACTCACCAAAAACACCCACAAGAAAGCGGTCGTTCAAAAGCTGGGTGCGGGCATTGTCTAAAGCCACAATATACTGCGTAAGCTCAGTTGAGAGTGTACTCCCCACAAAAAAATTATTTTCTCTGACAATCGATAAACTATTCACAGTGGCTATGATCGATTGGAGTTCCTGAAGGGTATTTTTAGTCGTGTGAATGACAGCCGCCAGTTCATTCCAAAGGGAGTCTTTCTCCGCATTGGCCTGATAGGGGCTTGGGGTGAAATTGCCTTTTAAAAAATCCAAATGCGAGGAATAATTCGTTCCTTTAAGTGTCACTTCGCGCACAGTACGACTCCTTCAGTCTTACGCGGCACATCTTCGAAAGACCTGGATAACCCCGGCCGCATACTGGTTTTCTAACGACAATTGATCGGCGTGAGAATCATTGTGACACCGAGTTCACCTTCGGAAGCTTCCTGCAGTGAACTCGGGCTTCCTGTCCCACAGAACACAGCGACTGTACGCACAGATCATTCCAGATTATGGAAAAGTGTATTGAAAACAAAAAAAATCATGCGGCGTATCGTTCACTGGATACGCGAGGAACAGAGCCGCGCACATAAAAAAGGTATACTCGAGCGCACATTGATTTTCCGCAGAGCGCATAGAGGTACACTCTGACACCGTTCACCTAGGGGAAAATCTTTATGAGGCTGAGTATATCAGCGTATGGGGGTACGATGGAACGAGTACGGCAAGCTCTTCTGGCATCTCTCTCAAGCAGAATGGGAACTTCGTCACCTATGAGTATGATATGATTTGAAGAACTATCCTGCGGTCAGAAAAAAAAATTGCCACTTGGAGTCGAATTACCAGGCTTACGTGCCGACTTTCGTTCGCAAAACTGTCAGTTTGTTTCTGGTGTACGTATACAAACGCTGCAAGTACCGTGTACCCGCGAGCGGATACAACCATTCTCCTGGCACAATGAGTTTAAGACCTCATGATTCCGATCGAATTGGGCGGGGCTGCGACGGAAAAAATCTCCCGCTTTCACACTTACAGAGATTGTGAAGGTTTCACTCGTAGGCGGTCAAGTACAGCATGCCTTGGGTGCCTAAAACCAGTCTGCCTGAAAAAGGAAGCATGGGCAACTCCTTCGCAAGAGTTCTTGTTTTCCCCCGCAGTATCCGCTCACAAGTGTATTCCTACCTCGTTGTATCACAACCATGGTAGAATGCGGACTTTGTCGACAAGGACTTAGCGTAAAGGGGTACGAAGCCTGCAGTACTGTCTGCGAGCGGATTAGCGGATTACGCACGGCACCCATTGGGCTCTCTCTGCGTCGTTAGGAAGAATCATTGTGACGCATATGCTTCAAAATAGTCTTGATAACCAACGTTTTGAAGAGCAGGGTAAACTATCAGAATCACGTAATGATTACGAGAAGGAAATTTCCAAGGAGAACATGTACAGCGGAGGAGGGAAGTACACGCAAGGTACTCAAGATCGGCAAAAAGAGAACTGATGTACAGTAGACTCTCCAACAATTTCTAAAACGGCAGAATGCGGTCTTAGCCGATAAGACGCATTTTGAAATGCTATAAAACCAACATAGTACTGATGACCTGTGAAAAGCTTCAACTAGAGAGGAACAAAATCGTTGTGTAAGACAAAATGGTAACATTTCTTGACAAAGGAGCAAGAATTAACAAATAGACGAATTAAAAAAGTTTCTGGATAAGTTTAAAAATATTAACAAAGAAAAAATATTTATATCAATAAAGATTGTATCCTCTCACGGGTGTACGGTGGAATGCGCGATTTATGCAAGCTTTTATGGTATCTCAAATGGTAGAAAGCGGACTTTGTCCCTCTGATACGATTTGAAGAACTATAAACGCCGCGTAGCACCGTTGACCCGTGAGCGGATACTAAAGATTATATA
>JAFTDR010000187.1 GCA_017454105.1 Desulfovibrionaceae bacterium
CGAAACTGCCTGGCAGTTTCGACAACAATGTCAAGATACTTTTTTACAGTTCCTTACGGTTAGCGGGCAAGCGCGACGGGCCTCTCTTTCATACTTTGCTTGCGCACGTACCCCACTGCGCCACAAACACGGACAATACCGATGGTAGGCGCCCTCAGTATCTAGCGATACGTGACTCTTTTTGCCATGTGTTCTGGTGCAACCACACAAAAAATTGCCGCGTGTACGGAGTACCATACTATCGTTCAACAGTGCCCCCTGAACTTCTCGTGATGCGGACCTTCATCTGCCTCTGTAGTCATTGACTGCAAAAATGAAGCAAGAATGCCATGAGCAACTTTAAAAGCCTGGTTCTTTGGGGCTCCCGACCTTGACCGATATAATAGTAATCCGTACACGAGGAAAAATTGCACGATCCAAAAAGATGGCGCAGGCTGATCAGGAGTATACTGCGGTCAGAAAAAAAGTTGCAACGTGGAGCTGACGTACGCTTGGATCGCGTATACAGCAGATGCAGCCCAGCGACTCCCCCAAACTATCCCTCGCTGCTTGTGAGAAAATGCAGGAGTGCGCCGTACGGATCCAAAGAGAAAAGAGC
Organism: Desulfovibrionaceae bacterium; assembly: GCA_017454105.1. GTDB lineage: Bacteria > Desulfobacterota > Desulfovibrionia > Desulfovibrionales > Desulfovibrionaceae > Desulfovibrio. The sequence continues at coordinate 599 of JAFTDR010000187.1, forward strand.
AGCCCTTGTATACTGCGGTCAAAAAACATATTGTCACTTGGAGCGGACGTGCGCTCGCAAGAATGTCGGTTTGTTTCTGTCTTGAGTATACAAGAAATAGCCCTGAGCTGCCCAGGAATCTTCCAGATTTACAACGGGCCTGTTTGCTGATTCAGCGGACACGGTTCAAACAGAGCTGATGCGGCGCCACGCCGAAGGGGTGGCTTTTTGCCGCTTATTTTTTATGGAAAACGACGGTTTGTCGTCACAAGAGCGAGAGGTCTGTCTGCCTATGATGGATATATTTATTTTTGCCGGCTTTGCCGTTCTCGCGGCGCTTCTGGGTGCGGCAGTCGCAGTGATCTTCCTTCTGAACAAGAAGAAACAGAAAGTCGATCCCGAACTTCTGAAACGCATTGAAACGCTCGAATCTATTCCAAGAGCCACGCGAGACGATATCAAAAGCCTTGACGCACGCCTTACAACACTTGAAAAGGCCTCTCTCTCCCAGGGAACCAAACTCAACGCAATCTTCAAAAAGTTCATGAATCTGGAAAATCTCGTGAAGCGAGGTGGCTCAGCATAAAGCCCCCTCTTGCCCTACCACAGTAGAAATGGCTCGTTCTTTCCAGGGATTCCCGACGAATCTCCAGAAAGAAACAAGCCGTTTCATTTTTTGCGCTTTTCCAGCACGGGGTATGCCGCCGTGGTCGCCGTCTTTTTCCCCTGCTCCACTCTTTAAGCCGAATCGGCTCGTCTTTTCTGGGATTCTCAGCGAATCTCCCATTATACTCACGACCTTTCTTGTGGTTAGTGGACTTATTGCACAATCGCCAATACAGTCGTCGCGAGTATAATACGGCCGTACTCTTTCTTTTTTTGGGACTTCAATGGTACCAGTGGCAAGCTACGGGTAGGCGGCATTCCCCGGCGGTTCCGCTCCATCCTGGGCATCGCCTTCGTTGCGCCTCGCCGTCCTCTCATTTCTGCGTGCGGCGCAACCGCTCAAGCCATGGTGAATGCCAGCTTCGGAGTTTTTCCTTTTTGCGATCTGGTTCACGCTTTCCGCTTCCTATCGAAGCAGAAAGGCGGACAGTCTCGTACTGGCTTTTCTAAGTCAGAAAGGAAACTTGCTTAAGGGGGCGGACTCTCCTGCCCTCTCAGGAAGCTCTGCTTCTCGCGTACGTTGCGTCGACGACTGCGGCATAGGGTCATTCTCGCTGTCAACTTGCCTTTTGCGGCTCTAAAGGAATTGTAAAAGGTTCTTGACACTTTTGTCGAAACTGAAAGAGTGTTTCTGTAGTAGGAATGAAGGTTGTTTTTAATAAAAAACACATCTGTGACAGCCTTCAAAATCTTTATGAACTAAAAAAACATATCCTGGCATTTTTTAAGAGTCTGGACGTGTATCACAACAATGAAAGCAAGTACTCTTTTTAGACTGCCAGCATAGGCTTCTTCAAAGTCTTGCTGACGAATTTGGCAGATGCGCAACGTCGAGTTCGAGAAAAAAAAGCTCAACATATGATTGTACAATTTCTAAATCAATACAAACTACCAGTCCCAAATTATATTTATGAAAATTACCCAAGTTTGGGCATATAAAGGCAAGGCTTAACTTTGAAAACTCACTGATTCATGAAATATAAATTAAGAAAAGAGCATAAAAAAATACATTAAATGCAAACACTAAAAATCATAACTAGAATCTGATAAAATTAGCCAATTTTCAACTTTTTTCCATGACCTAATACAATAGCCTAAACTTAAATTTTAATGTCGAAAAATTAATTAATAATATCTCGTATCCGCTCACGGGTCAACGGTACTATGCTGATTTTAAATCTCTTCAAACTGTAGCAACGTCAACAAAGTCCGCTTTCTTCTGTCCTGAAGAGTAGTATAAAATCTTCTGAAAGGCGCGATTCCGCAGTAACCCCGCGATCGGATACAATATCTCTATACAGATAGTGAATGAGATGCAGCCCATAATTATGTAAATATCCTGATACAACAAACCATATAACTAATTTTACATCAGGAGAGTTGATATATAAATAATTTAATATTAAATAACCTAAAAGAATAGCTTTTCAAAAATTATAAATAATATAGTTATTATACACGATTTTTATAGCAAAATACTTGATACTGTCAAATTTTTAACACAAGCCTATGTGCAAAGGCGCATTGCTGTCCATGAAGAAACCATCTAAATTCCGCTTATGACTTTGCCTTTTTTTGTGTAAAAAAAACATGTAAAATTGGGAAAGGTGGCGGAACTATGCATTCCACCTTTGACCAAGGGAGAACACAATACCTATTAACAACACAGGAGGAAAATTGAACAGTTTTTTCATAAACATCAAAAAAAAACATTTCAATAATAGCACGAAGCATAGAGCAAAATAAAATGACGCGGTAGGGACGCCCATTACTGAACGCCCCCCGCACAGAACCGTGCGTGCAGTTTTCCCGCACACGGCTCTTCATTTAGGTTAATCACCACTGGGTATTACACCCTCAGTGATTTAGTTTGACGCGGTAGGGACGCCCATTACTGAACGCCCCCCGCACAGATCCGTGCGTGCGGATTTCCCGCACACGGCTCCTCATTCAGGTTTATTACCACTGGGATTTACTCCCTCAGTAATCCAGTCTCTCTGCCTCCA
>JAFTDR010000188.1 GCA_017454105.1 Desulfovibrionaceae bacterium
AAGATGTTGATATGGCCAAGGTAAGCTGCAAGGATTTCATGGAAAGTGGAAAAGATGGCATGGGCATGATGCTGACATGGATCGATGGATACATGAGTGCCAAGAGCGACAATACCGTAATGAGCGAAGAATGGATGGAGAAGCTTGGGACGCATATGGGCACGTACTGCGCGAAAAATCCGCAGAAGACGATCATGGCCGCAATCGAGGCTATGCCGGAGAATTAATCGTATATTTCCTGCCGGAAGTGTACACAATACGGCCTTGTAGCTAAACAAATTTTGGGCTTTTCGTCTCATAAGGATCAAGCGAAGTGCCGGGCTTTTGAGTTCCTTAGTATAAGGCGCCGTGAAACCGCAACAGAAGCGTGTTTCGCGGCGCTTTGTCTCTGTACATAATTGATAAGGGCTGCTTATGGTGCTTTGAAGCCAATAGGCGCAATGTACTCTCTTTTTCGCTTAGGGCTAAAGTGCGGCGCCCATGCGTATCTTGTTCGCAAAACTCCCTTCTGCAGCAAATGACTTGGAGCGAAAGAACGTTCTCAAGCGGCAAATCACTCTTTCGTGTCCAATTTGGCTTGCGCGGGAAAAGTATTGGTTGGGTACGGAAGCCTTTGCTGCTTCGATTGGTTCTCAAAAGTTCGCGAGGCACGAGTTTTCTTACGGGATTCTAGCTTTTTGCTAGCAAGACTTCGTCTTGCGTGCGTTTCAACCGTACCAGCTTATGCGGAGTTATTAAAAATCACGTTCAATTCTATTGTCAAAACTGCCTGGCAGTTTCGACAACAATGTCAAGATACTTTTTTACAGTTCCTTAGAGAAAGCGTGATGTTCCGCCGTTCTGCCACGAGTGTGGGCTGAATGGCTGCGCCATTTGTGCGAGAATAGGAGGAAAAGAGGGCGTATTTGAAAAATCGAGGCGCGGGGGAATGGCGGCAGTGACAAAAGATTTGCTTGTCTCCTAAGAAATGGCGTAGTATAGATTGGCTTGAAATAAGGAGCCTGCCCAATGTGCAAAGGAAGGCCGCACACTTTTGCGCAAGAAACTTTTTTCTGGCTCAGGAATACATGCTCTCTCTTGGCGGCACAATGATTCTCACTGTACGGCCAATTGAGGTATTTCTCTTGCTTACTGTGCGGAGTATGCAGTCTTAAAGTTTTTGCCTCACCCCGAAAAAAAACGTGCTTCGTTCTTTCATGCTCACAAGGTTTGGCAGAATAGGCGGCTCAAAGTCTACCAATGTACTTTTTTTGCGGTAGCCTTGCGCTGTGCACTCTGTAGAATGTGAATGCAATGCGGCACCAGGTATACCGTGCGACAAAGGCAGGTGATTTGAGTGCGTACCCGTTTGTTTCTTCTGCTGACATGCGCAGGCATTATCCTGCTTTTTAGCGCCATCACGTTTTATATTAGCAAATCCGTCATTTTGAAAGGCGTCAAAGATCTTGAGATCAAACGCGTTACCGACAGCGTCGTTCAACTCCAATCGCTTATGGATGCGGCGAAAATACGTCTGCACCAGTATACACTTGAATGGGCGACCTTTGAAGATACCTACGATTTTGTCAAGCAACCGAATACCGACTTCCTAAAAAAGAATTTTAGATATGAGCGTATTTCCGCGTTAAACATCAGTAGTTGCGCCATTTATGATATTTCTGGAAAACAGATTGCCTATATTGAGGGAACAGGAAAAAAAAGAGGGACCGAGTGGCGTGCGCGGGAAAGCGCTGCCTTTGATGCGTTCATCCAAAAAATGCGGGAACTTGGGATCACCTCGCTTGCCGGCTTTATTCCTGTAGGCGATGATGAACTCCTTATTTCAGCGCACCGTATAGAAGACAATCTGAAATCTAAGCTACACAATGGGATTTTCCTCGCCTCCCGATCTATAGATGGGACTTTCCGCGAGGTTGGGAAGCGGATATCAAATCTTAACTTTTCCATTGCACCACTCACAGTCTACGAGCACATTGAAGCAGAAACTATTCCGTCGACGGATATTAAATACTTGTCCCGTGAACGTGAACTCTCAGTCTACACGCTTTTGTACGATCCCTTTGCCAAGCCGGCATTCTGTCTTGAGCTTGTTCTTGACAGAGACTATCTTGCTCTCGGTGAGTCCATTGTCTCGCGCAATTTCACGCTGATCATTTTTTTTGGCCTATCCATCTTTTTTGCGGGCCTCTTTCTCCTCTTTTTCCTGCACCGCCGGCAGATTCAAGAGGAACTGAGATACCGTGTCGAGCACGATCGCCTGACAGGTTTACCGAATGCCCGCTGCTTTTTGAAACGTCTGCGTGCGTTCTTTGCCACTGACAAAAGCGCTGTTGGCATTGTTTTTATCGATTTGGAGCGTTTCAACAGCATCAACAGTAGCTACGGCGCAGTTCTGGGAGACACGCTCCTCTGTATGGTCGCGCAGCGGCTCTTAACGCGCAAGGATGCGTTTCTTATTGCTCGTGAGAGCGGAAGCGACGAATTCTTTCTGGCATACCGTTATGGACGAGAGGCTTTGGAGCGCGAGGTTGAGACCATTGCTTCCATGCTTCAGGAGCCGTTTATTTCTGGAAATATCCATCTGCATATCAATGCGAGCATTGGTATAACCTGTAGGCCCACAAACGGCAATGATCCTGTGATGCTCATGCACAGAGCGCAATTTGCGCGGCACACGGCAAAGCACAGCGGCCTTATGTATGTGTTCTACGATGAGCATATGGATGCCGAGGAGACGAGGAAAAAGCAGCTTGAGGCTGAACTCTACGAAGCTATTGAAGGCAAGGCCTTTATTGTCCACTATCAGCCAAAAGTGGATATTAAGCACCATGATGTGGCCGGATGCGAGGCTTTGGTGCGCTGGCAAAACAAGGCGGGCGAATGGATTGCTCCGCCACTGTTCATCTCGATAGCCGAAGATATTGGCCTTGTCACGGAAATCGACATGTTTGTTCTGCGCTGCGCCTGCAGACAGGTTATGGAGTGGAATGAGGATGGCATTGCCGCGCCTATTGCGGTAAACATGTCGGTCCGCAGTATCCTGTCGGACAATTTCGCCGAGCATGTGATACGTGTGCTTACCGAGGAAAAGACTCCGCCTTCGCTTATTGAGATAGAAATTACGGAAACCTGCTTCATGACGGATATGAAGTCGGCAATTGCGGCCATAACCAAGCTGTATAAGGCCGGGATACGCATTGCGCTCGATGATTTCGGCACTGGATATTCGTCTCTGCAGTATTTAAGTGAAATGCCTATTTCCTTTCTCAAGATTGATAAGAAATTTGTTGACGATATCTTTTCAGCCAAAGCGACGGCTCAGCCACTTGTGAAAGGGATTTTGTCGCTTGCATCAAGTCTTGGGATGCGGACTGTGTCCGAGGGTGTCGAGAGGAAATCGCAGCTCGATTTTTTGGCGGCTAATGGGGCCTCCATTATTCAGGGCTATCTTTTTTCCCGTCCTCTGTCTGGTCTTGCGTGCGGGGATTTTCTAAAGAAGCAAAAGGATATAATTGCAGCAGTTTTGACATAGGTTTCATTGATTCACAAAAGGGGCTTAGCCTGCTATTTCCCGCTGCCCCTGCCTCTCTAGTTGAGATTTTGTGGAATACAGTATATTGTCCAGTGAATGCAGTGCAAGACCTGTCACCGTCTCCAAAAGGGCTTCTTTCAAGCATCACGATGCGGCCGAGCGCTTATCTGCCGTATGGTTTTTGGGAAGTCGCCGTTTCATCTTTGACGTACCAATACGAGGCGCTGTCATCTGACGGCGCCTTTTGCATATCTTTGTGCCGATTCGCTGCCAGGGCACACCCTTTATGAATATCTTTTTTTTCAAGAGAGTACGCTCCGAGACAAGTACCGACAAGAGAAAGCCCTTTTTTCAAGGTATTTATGGTCTGCTGCGGTCTGTACACGAGAAGAGGACGATCGTGTTCATCCTCCTTTAAAAAAAGCTGGAAGAGTCGCGTGCTGGCAAATGCCGGTACGGAGTGAGTTTGCGGTCTCTATTGCTACAGGTATACTAAGCGGCACAACGATTTTTCCCGTAGCGATCAAACGAGCCGGTTCCCTTTACGTGCCCTTGGGAAAATCACTTGCGGTCGAGTATATACTGGCTTTCAAACCACGGAGAAAGTGCGAGGAGAAGTCTTCCAAAACCTGGAATACGAAAAATGGGGAGATGGGATCGGTAACAAACTGAAAGCATCATCCCTGCAAGGTCCACTTTGGGCCATTCTTGAGGGTCAAAATCGGTATGCTCTGGCAAAACGTCTGTTGTGTGACTTGATTTCAGCCGCAAAGCGGTCTGTTCTTGACAGTCTCTGTGGCCAGAGCATGGATACACAGAGCGCGCTTTTGTACACGATTGGGAGAGTACTCTCTCTGTTCGCTGTGCGTTGACAAACAAAAAAACTCGTGTTCAGGCTGATTGCACAGGCGTCTACCGAAGCTTTGGTCAGGGGGAGCGCAGGCGATTTGGCAGGAACCCGTCTTGGGAGAGCAGCAATTCTACAGGAATCGCCTCCCCTTTGGGGATGGCGCAATTATACTCAAGCCAGAAAAAAAGTGACTATGCCAGATGGCTAGCTTTATTTCTGCCCGCAGTATATCACAAAGGAAAATAACGGAGACAGCGATTCCTCCGAGGCCTATGCCGAGGCAGCCCCGCTGAAGACGCGATGAAAATGTCTATTCTTGCAAAAATTGTTGCTATGTTACTGCTGAGCATTTTTATTACAGGGCTCGGCATGTTTTTCACGACAAAATATTTTATGTCGGTGGGCTTTGAAAATGAGGCTCAGGTGAACCTCAAAAATATGGAGCGCACAGTCACATATGAAATTGAATCCCTGAAGGAGAAATATCTCCATTTCAGCACGCTTATTGCGGATAATCCGCGTCTCATACAGTATATTCTGAACAACGACGTAAAGTCGCTCAGAGAACTTGCGGTACGTGACCAAGAGCGCACAAATGCCCAGTTTCTGACCATAGCCGATGCGAAAGGCGACAGCATAGTTCGCTCGCATTCCCAAAAAAGAGGGGATAATATCCGTTCGCAGGCTGTTATCCGCTCGGCTCTTGACCGGGGACAGGCGGCTGTGATGATTGAACCTGGAACGGCAGTGCGTTTCTCACTGCGCGCGGCCTCCCCTATTCGGCATGAGGGCAAGATTATCGGGGCTGTTGTTCTTGGGGAAGCGCTCGACACAAACCGTTTTGTCGACAATATCAAGGCAACAATCGGTGTTGAAATGACGATTTTTGAGAAGGATCGCCGCATTTCAACAAGCCTTGTAGCAAACGGCAGGCGGGCTGTCGGCACAACGCTTGAAAACCGGGCTGTTGTGGATACGGTTTTAGGCCAGGGAAAAGTGTATATGGGGGACAGCTCAATTTTTGGTGTGCCCTATAAGACGATTTACTGGCCAATGAAGGATTTGCAGGATCGCATTGTCGGCATGTGGTTTATCGGTATGAATCATACGACTGTTGTCAATTCGATTAACAATGCCGCATACTCCTCTCTTGCCGCCATCTTTATCATTGCCCTTGTGATCAGCATTTTGGGCGCTATTTTTGCACGTGCCCTTGTCAATCCCCTGCGCGCGTGTGTGCGCTTTGCCAAGAAGGTCTCTGATGGGGCCTTTGACGAGAAGCTGGTTGTGCAGAGCCACGACGAGATCGGAACACTTGCTGAGTCTCTGTGTACTATGGTGGATGCGCTTCGGACGAAGATCGGGGAAGCGGAGCATGCGACAGCCCTGGCTCAAGAAAAGACCCATCTGGCTGAAGAGGCCACGCATAGGGCGGAAGAGGCGGCAAAGCGCGCGGAATACGCCAAGCGTGAGGGCATGCTTGATGCCGCAGCCCAGCTTGAGGGACTGGTTGCAGCCCTTTCAGCCGCAGCGCAGGAGCTTTCAGCCCAGATTGAGCAGAGTGACAAGGGATCGCACGAATCATCAAGGCGTCTGACAGAAGCCGCGACGGCCATGAACGAGATGAACGCGTCTGTGCAGGAAGTTGCGAGAAACGCATCTTCTGCCGCCAGAGTGTCGACTGAGACACGCCAGAATGCTGAAAACGGGCAGAAGATTCTTGTAACTGCCATGAACAGCATAGGCGATGTCCATCGTGTTGCCCTTGAGCTTAAGGACGATATGGGGACGCTGCATGAACACACGCAAAATATCAGCCAGATTATGGGCGTAATTTCCGATATCGCCGACCAGACCAATCTCCTTGCCCTGAATGCGGCAATTGAGGCGGCCCGCGCGGGCGAAGCCGGGCGTGGTTTTGCCGTTGTTGCCGATGAAGTGAGAAAGCTCGCTGAAAAGACCATGTCCTCGACCAATGATGTGAGCCAGGCGATCAGCGCGATACAGACAAGTGCCGGGCAGAGCATCAATAAAATGAACGAGGTCTTAGCCTCGGTGGACGAGGCGAACGGCTACGCCACCCAGTCTGGCGACGCGCTCAAACTTATTGTCGGCAATGTCAACGACACAGCTGACCAGGTGAGGGCGATCGCAACGGCATCCGAAGAGCAATCCGCGGCAAGTGAAGAAATCAATCAGTCGATTGCGATGGTCAACGAGATGGCCGGCCAGACAACCATGTCCATGGGCGAGGCGGCTAAAGCCATTGAGGATTTGGCGCGGCAGACAGAAAGCCTGAGTGTTCTCATTGGTGAGATGAAAAAGTCATAGTGAGTACGTATACGGCAATACCCCGCGCGTCTGTGCGCGGGTGAAGCCGTTTTTTTTCTCTTGGGATCGGCTTGTTTTGCACGCCTGTTTTCTATGATGTTTTTTTTTGCAGGTTCACAGAATGGTGAAGAGAGTGTTACGCTGACAGCACTGAATATTTTTTGACCTCGCACGAGGAGCGTTTGCAATGCGTACAGAGATTATCCAGGCCCTTGTGAAAGTTCGGCACTATATGGGGGACATTCTGTTTAAAGATAGGCGTATGACGCCGTCCCTGCAGGACGCGCTGCGTGAGATTTTGGGAACGCGTTTTACAGGTGAAGTGGCCCTTATGCTTCGCCTGTATGCCGACGGATATCCTCACAGGATGTATGGACAGGGCGGCTCGGCGGCGTACTGGATTGAGAGGGAGTCGCGGGATTATGCCGCGCGCTTTTATGTGCAGGAAGAGGCTGTTGTCAAGGCCATGGGGGTCTGGTTTTTCGTAACCATGCTTCCATCGGACGCTGTGGACGAGATTTCGAGGGATGATACAGGATCCGCTCTTGCTGTGGCTCTCGCGCGTTTTTGCAGAACGCAGCCGCAGGGTGTGCAACGGACTCTGCTCGGTGTTCTCGGCGCAAAGGACGAGGATGCGGACGTTGATCCTTTTGAGACGCGCTCACGTCTTGCAAGACAGTCCTCTTCCAACACAGAGTCTTCTGATTGCGACGCGCTCTACTTGAAGGGGCTTGGTCTTTTGCGTGCGGGCGATATTGAAGCAATTGGCTGCATTCAAGAGGCCGCGCAGAAAGGAAGCGCCGCAGCCGCCCTTGTCTTGGGTTCTCTCTATTATCGCGGCGAGCGCGTTGGACGGGATTTGTACGAGGCTGCCCGCTGGATGCAGGTCGCAGCCGAAGCGGGGATTAGTGAGGGACAGGCGCGCCTTGCCTGGCTCTACCAGCATGGGGAAGGCCTTGCTCAGGATGTGGGCCGGGCAGAATTTTGGTACAGAAAAGCGGCTTCGCAGGACGATATTGATGCCCTGTACAATCTCGGTAAGCTCTATGCTGAGGGGAGGGACGTTGCTAAGGATTTCGTGCAGTCGGCTGTTTTTTTCCGCAAGGCCGCCGAGCAGGGTCTGGCTGAAGCCCAGGATATGCTCGGTATCCTCTATTACAATGGAAGCGGCGTGCCGCGTGATATGAGCGAGGCCTTGCGCTGGTTTTTGGCATCTGCGCAGAAGGGTTTTAGTGACGCCGAGTATCATGTTGGGGTCATGTACTTCAATGCCGAAGTGGGCGTCGAAGACTTAGAGCAGGCAGAAGTCTGGTTTAGGAAGGCCGCCGAGCATGGCCACAGCGACGCCCAATACACGCTTGGGACAATGCTTTTAGGCAGAAGAGGCTCGCACATTGATTATGTGCAGGCGGCCTATTGGCTTGAGCGCTCGGCGAAGAGCGGGAATGTGGCCGCCCAGTACAAGTACGGCACCTTGCTTATTGATGGCAAAGGCTGCGAGAAAAATCTCGAGGAGGGCGTCTTCCTTGTCCGCGCGGCAGCTGAGGCGGGATATCCCGAGGCGCAGTATTATGTCGGCGACATGTACAGCTCAGGCCGCGTGTACAAGCAGGACACAGCCGCAGCCATTGCCTGGTTCCACAAAGCGGCTGACCAGGGTGATTCGAAAGCCCGCGAGCGTCTTGACTCCATACGCCGCAATTCCGACGTTATGAACCGTTTCTGGGCAAAGTAGTATGCGCTTTTGCGGCATTCTTTCCTGTCTGCTTTTGGGCCTTTTGCTCACCCCGGCCGTTTTGCGCGCCTTTCCCGCAACGGTTATGAATGTCTATGACGGGGACACACTGACAGTTGCTCCGGCGGGCGATGAGAACAATCCCCTTTTTGTGCGTCTGTACGGCGTCGATGCGCCGGATCTGAAGCAGAACGGGGGGCAGGAGGCCCGCCAGTGGCTTGTGAAAACCTTGCCGGACCGGACAAACATTGAAGTCATTCCCATGGGGGTCGACGCCTACGGCCGTGTGCTGGGCTTTGTTGTGCTCAAAGGCACAGCCATTAACAGGTCGCTTCTCGATGAGGGACACGCCTGGGTCACATCCCAGAGCTGCCGCGCCATGGTCTGCAGGCGCTGGAAAGAGGCTGAGAAAAAAGCCCGCGATGACGGCAAGGGGCTTTGGGCAAAAAAAAACCCCATCGCACCATGGCTCTGGGGAAAAGATGGCGTGCAGACGCCTGGGCATGAATACCCGTTTGCGGGGAGAGATACGCCAGCGCACAGTGGGACTGATCTGAAAGTCGATCCGCGCATCGATCCCCGTTCCTGGTTTTTGCTCGATCCGCCCTAGACTGAGCCTTTCTCAATGACAAAGGGGATGCGATGCAGACTGTTGTCGATTTCCTCAGTGTGTTTGAGTTGCCATGAGAATTTTGTCCAGCCAAGGGAGTCCGCAATTTTTTGCGCGACTTCCTTGATATTGAGTACAGGATGGCGTGCAAAGACTTGGGGCAGACCGTAGGTGAGATTGCACCGCAGGCACTGGCCTGGACGCTGAATAAGATTGAAGGCCATATGGACAGTGTTTTCGTCCTGGTCGCAGAAGACAAGTTGAATGTCGTAGGCTCCTTCCTCGGCGCCGCCGAAAAGCGCCTCAAAGAAGTCGTCTGTCCGCGACGCGGGGAAGAGCGTGTCGAGCCATGCCTGATCCGAGAGTTGCTTGGTGTTTGCCATGCGTTTCAACCTCCTGGCTTTTTTCTTTTCCGCGCGAACAGCTGTTCTGTCAAGCGCTTTCGCGCGATTGTGAGGTTTGATGGACACGCGAAAAGTTTCTCTTGCCTCTTTCAGTCATTTTGTCTGTGACGTGAATACCGGGGCGCTTCCGGCCATCCTGCCGTATTTTGTGAGTACGTACGGCTTTAGTTACAGCGCCGTAAGCGGTCTTATGCTCGCCAATTCGAGCATAGGGTCGTGCATCCAGCCTTTCTTTGGCCTGCTATCCGATCGCTCCCCAAGCGTCTGGTATATGCCTCTTGGCATTTTGATAGCCGGTCTGTGCATGGCGTCGCTTAGTTTGTTTTCGAGCTACCTGCCAATCTTTCTCGCCGTAGGACTGAGCGGTGTCGGAACATCTCTTTTTCACCCAACTGCCATGCGTTTCACAGCGAGCTATGCGGGCGAGCGGCAGGGCACAGCCACGAGCATCTTTTCGATAGGCGGCAATATTGGTTTTCTTTTGGCCCCTCTTCTTGCTGTTCTGCTCATTGAGCATCTGGGTTTTGCTGGCATAGCTATTTTCGCGCCCATTGCTCTGTGCATGAGTTTGCTTGTCTGGTTTGAGACGCGAAACGCGCGCTTTGCGGGGAGACCTTCCGCTGAAAAACGGGGGGAGGGTGCGCTTCCCAAGAACAATTGGCCGGCTTTTTTCCGTCTGACCGGGGCTTTGATCGGCCGATCCGTGCTTATGGTCTGTCTGCGTGTCTTTCTCCCGCTCTACTGGATTGATCATTTTTCAAGAACGCCGCAGGAGGCGGCCCTGCTTTTGACAATCTTTGGCTTAAGCGGGATTATAGGGAATATTGCGGGGGGCATGCTGGGCGATCGTTTTGGCTACACACGCGTGATCCAGGGAAGCTATGGCGTCATTGTGCCCTTTCTTTTCTTCTTCCCCTTTGTCGAGAACTATCTGCTTGCCTATTGTCTCGTAGCACTCATCGGTTTTTTTCTCTATGCGTCCTTTAGTCCAGTTGTTGTGGTCGGACAGCGCTATCTTGCGAAAAACGCGGGCCTTGCTGCCGGTGTCACCCTGGGCTTAAGTATCAGCATAGGGGGCGTATTTGCTCCGCTTCTTGGCTTTCTTGCGGATAGCTTCGGGCTTTTAGCGGCCTTCCACACTCTGACGGCAATCGCCGCCGTTTCTTTTCTGTCAACAGTCTTTCTTGTGCCCCATCCGGCGGCCGAAAAATGTCCGTGAGAGGTTTTGCATGCGACTTCTTATTCTTTTTCTTGTCATTGTCTTTGGCGGCCTTGGCGCTTTTTATTTTTCCATAAAATCCGTGCCGATTGTTGGTCTGGTCGATTTGGAAGGGGGGGAGACGGTCATTGTCTCCCGCAGGCCGCCCGTTTTTTTTAGGCCGAGCGATGACATGCGTTTTGTCGATGCTGGCTGGAAATCCGTGAGGCCAGAAGATCAGATGGTCGGGGCTGAAAGCTACCGTGTCTCCTTTGCCCGCTACAAAGGGGACAAGGGGTCCCTTGTGACCGTTGTCGCCGAGACTTCAGGCGAGTGGGAGTGGATTGCTGCCCATCATGTGCCATTTCCTGCTCTCCACTCTATGGACGAGCCCTACGAGAACGAGCGCCGGTACGAAAGCGTTTTTTTGCTCAATGAAAAGAATAATCCTTTTTCTGAGGAAAAGGATGTGCCGTGCATCGCCTACCGCGGCAAATTTCTTTTGCTTTTTAGAAAAGCCCAAGTCTTTTTTGAATACCATGAGCCGATTGATCCAGAAAAAGCTCGGAATGTCACCTTGTATCCCGAATATTTGCAGGGATTCATCGATCGGGGACGGGCGAGCTGCATTGTGGCCTTCCCGAGCAGAAAGGCTACGGACGGGCTTAAAACGCGCTTTGAGAAGCTGAATGCGGCCTCTGACAGCTATTCTCGGCAGAAACTGTCGTTCTGGCTTGGCGAGTTGAAAGCGCCGGCACAGCACCGTTAGCCATGGTGACCGACAATGTGCTTGGGGTGCTTTTGGCCGGAGGCCTCTCTTCGCGCATGGGAAGAGACAAGGCGCTCTACCACTTTGAGGGCAGGACATTGCTCGAAAGAACGTGGAGCTTGCTCACATCCTGTCTGAGCCATTGTGTTCTGAGCGTGCGCTCGCCTGTGGACGGCTATCCAGTTCTGCTTGACGACTGCGAGCGCATGGGGCCCATAGGCGCCCTTATGACCGCTCTTGCGCACGCAAAGCGCTGTGGTTTTTCTGGCATACTCGCCCTTGCCTGCGATATGCCATTTCTCTCAGCGGATCTTCTTCTCTCTCTTCTTTCGGCGTATGATGGCAAAGCCCTTGCGGTCTGTTTTGCAAGCGCAAAGGGGCAGTGCGAGCCTCTTTGCGCCGTATACGCCTCTCAAGCGTTGCCCTATGTGCAGGCCTCTATTGCCAAGGGCGTATACGCTCTGCGCGGCGTGCTTCCCAAGGAAAAGGTTGTGCGCATCGTGTGTCCCGAGGAGTGGGCGTTTCGATTCACAAATATCAATACGCCGTCTGACGCCCTGCGTGCCCTTGAGCTAAAAAAAGAGAGAAAAGAAAAAGGCCTCTCCGAGTAAGGAGAGGCCTCACTGGTACGGGAGTCTTGCTAGTCGCACGAATTTGGGCTAGCAAGGCGCTCGAAAGTCTTAGGCAACTTGAATGCTTACGCAAGCTGTGAAAGCAGGGTTTCCTTGATCGAATCAATGGTCCCTTCGCCATTTAAGGCAATGTACTTGGTCATGCCTTTATTTAAAGCAAGCTCTTTAAAGAAATTCGCCGCAGCCAGGGTGCCGTCGTTGGAATTGTAGTAGATGTCGTGGCGCTTGTTGATTGCGGCCTCGTCCTGGTCGTCGCTGCGGGCCGAAAGGTCCCCGCCGCAGACGCGGCATTTGTCGCCGTTTGGTTTGATGGCGTCAATATAGATATTGTTCGGGTGGTTGTTATTGTTTTTGCAGAGACGGCGGCCCATGATGCGGTTTTTCGCAACCTGGCGGGGCAGAAGGATTTCAACGACATAGTCGAGTTTCAGACCTTCTTTCTGCAGGGCATCCCACAGTTTTTCTGCCTGAACCATGTTGCGGGGAAAACCGTCGAGAAGCCAGCCGTTCTGTCCCTTGGTCTTCAGGGTGTCGAGAACCATGGGGATTGTGATGTCATCGGGCACGAGATCGCCTTTGTCAATATAGGCCTTAGCTTTCTTGCCGAGTTCGGTTCCGCCGCCAATGTGTTCGCGGAAAATGGCACCGGATTCGATATGGGCGATATTGTATTTGTCCTTGATCAGATTGCCCTGTGTGCCTTTGCCGCTGCCGTTGGGTCCGAAAATAAGAATATTCATGGCATTTTTCAGCGCAGCCCGGCTCGTGCGGGAAGCGCTGCCTCCCTGAAGTTGCAAGTTTCCTAAAACCAGCACATGCTGGACCTCTACCTAATATGCTGTATCTAGCCTGAAAAGTATGCCCGGTCACGAAAAGATTGTCAATATAGCGTACCAATGGGAAGGATGAGAAAAGCATGAGCGACGTCTTCCGCACGCTGTGCGATGTCGAAGTCTATCTTGAAAAACGCGGACTCTTTCATATCGATCTTGGCCTTGATCGCGTCCTTTGTGCGCTCAAGGCCTTGGATCTCAATCACCCAAGAGTGCCTGTTGTGCAGGTCTTAGGCACCAATGGCAAGGGCTCGACTGTGACCTTTCTTGCCGCACTCTGCGAGGCGCATGGTCTTACGACTGGTGTGTATACCTCGCCGCATTTTTTGTCCTTTAGGGAGCGAATACGCCTGCGTGGGGCAAGCGACGCGGACTGGCTGCGCGCGGCAAATGCTGTGGCGGAGGTTGCAGACGATCTCACCTATTTTGAGTTTCTGACAGTCCTTGCCCTTTTTCTTTTCACGCATGCGCGGGTTGACGTGATCCTGCTTGAGGCCGGTCTTGGCGGGGCGCACGATGCGACTACGGCTGTCACCCGCACGCATCAGATTTTTACGCCCATTGCGCTTGACCACAGGGATATCTTGGGGGAGGATGTGCAGGCTATAGCGGGCGACAAGGCAGGCGCTATTTTTTGCGGAGCGCGCCTTGTGTCGGCAGCGCAGTTTCCGCTTGTGCGGGAGGTTCTTGAGAGGCAGGCGAGTCTGTGCGGGGTGCGTCTTGAGTACGCGGAACCTTTGCCTCAAGCATTCCGGGCGCACCTTGGGATGGCGGGCGATCATCAGATTGACAATGCGGGGCTTGCGCTTGGTATGTGGAGGCATCTTGCGCGCGCCTGCTCTGTGACATCGTCTGACCGCTGCATAGAGACTGCCTTAGCCTCTGCCCGTATTCCAGGACGACTGCAGCGTGTGCCCAAAGGACCGGACAATCCGCCCCTTCTGCTTGACGGCGCGCACAATCCCCACGGCATGCAGACAATGCTGCGCTCGCTTCCCGAGGAGCCGTCTGTTCTTGTCTTCGCCTGTCTTGCCGACAAGGACTGGCGGACCCTTATCCGTTTATTGCGACAAAGGCTTCACGATATACCGGTCTGTTTTCCGCAGATAGCAAATCCGCGGGCTCTTCCGCCGGATGTGGCCGCGCGCGCGTGGTTTCACGAGAAAAAAGTTGCGCCCTATCTCTCTCTTGGTCTCACCGTTCCCGAGACAATTCATGGGCTTACCAAGAATGGGGGTACGAAGGACGGGCTTGTTCTTGTGACAGGCTCTCTCTACCTGCTCGCAGAAGTCTTTGCTCTTTTTCCGTCGCAATTGACCGAGAAAGGCTGCCCATCTGTGTGATGCGTGGCCAGTTGCGCGCCTGGCTTTTTGCCATACAGGGAATAGGCATAAACGTCCTCCGTGGCGAACAGTGGTAAAAATTTAAGGATACGCTTGTGACGACACAGGATCTCTATCGTTTGCTTCCCAGCGTGGATGCAATCAAACAGAAACTTTTTGCATGTGATCCGGCTATTGCGTCGCTTTCGAATGAACGATTGCGGAGTATCATAAGCGCTCATTTGGATAGCATTCGTTTGGCGATACGTTCTGGGCGCTGCACAGAGAAGGACCTCGTAGATGAGAAGATTATGCGGCCTCTTGTGCGCGCGTGCCGGAAGCTTTTAAGCCCCCGCCTCTGTTCTGTCTTAAACGGAACAGGCGTGGTCGTTCACACGAACATGGGCCGTTCCGTTTTGTGCCGCGAAGCGCAGGAGGCTGTGCTGCGCGCAGCCCAAGGCTACACAAATCTCGAGCTTAATCTTGAGACAGGGCAGCGGGGGAGCCGGTACGACATCGTGGAGGATGAGCTGTGCATGGCGACAGGGGCAGAGGGGGCGCTTGTTGTCAACAACAATGCCGCCGCTGTTCTGCTCATGCTGGACACTTTTTGCCGGGACGGGAGTGTAGTTGTCTCCCGGGGAGAGCTTGTCGAGATTGGCGGGAGTTTTCGCATTCCCGATGTCATGGCGCGGAGCGGGGCAAAGCTCAAAGAAGTGGGCACAACAAACAGAACTCATCTTTCAGACTATGCCTCGGCGATTGGCCCAGACACCAAGGCTCTTTTGCGCGTTCATACGTCAAATTTCCGTATAGTCGGCTTTCACTCCCGTGTTTCGCTTGAGGAACTTGCGGGCTTAGCCCGGGAAAATCAGCTTCTTTTGCTTGAGGATTTAGGGAGCGGCAGCCTGGTTCATTGTGGGCAGAGCGGGCTTCCTGATGAGCCGACAGTGCAGGAGACCCTGGCCGCAGGGGCAGACATTGTGACCTTTTCAGGCGACAAAGTACTCGGCGGCCCGCAGGCCGGCATCTTGGTCGGCCGCAAGACGCTTATAGAGGCCATGAAGCGCAATCAGCTTACGCGGGCCTTGCGCTGTGATAAACTCTGTCTCGCCGCTCTTGAAGCGACGCTGCGTCTCTACCGCAATCCAGACGAAGCGCTTCTGCGCATACCGACGCTTGCGGGAATTACGCGGAGCAAGGAGGCCCTGGCAGAAGAGGCCCGCGCTCTTGCCTCAGCCATCACTTTGGCGAAGCTTCCCTGCGCAGTGACCTGCGAGCCCGGTGCCTCACGGGTTGGTGGCGGCGCTTTTCCCCAGTATGATTTGCCGACGACACTTGTCTGCTTAAAACCCTATGTCTGTTCGGTTGTGACATTGAAGAACGCGCTGCTTGCCACAGACCCCCCCCTAATCGGCAGACTGGAGAACGATTGTTTTTGTATGGATCCGAGAACACTTGCCGCTTGCGACTATCCCCGCGTTGTTGCCGTTTTGTCCAGCGCTCTGCGCAAGCGTTCCCAGTTAAAACCTTCAAAAAATGGCGAAAACGTATGAGCGAAAACTTTTTGTATGAACCCAAGAGCGCCTGGTCGCAGTACGCGGGTGCCGAGCAGAAAAAAGAACGCGGACTCTTTGTTGAAGGCTACCGGAAATTCTTGGGAGAATGCAAGACTGAGCGAGAAACTATCTGTTTTGTCGAAACGCGGCTTAGGGAAGCCGGTTTTTCCGACGATCCGGCAGGCAATCTTTTTGTCAGGCCCTTTCGGGGAAAAGCCTTGTTTGCGGCCCGTCGCGGAACGCTTCCCTTGAGCGAGGGTCTCTCGCTTATTGCGGCCCACGCGGATTCCCCGCGTCTTGATTTGAAGCAGCGGCCTTTTTTTGAGCAGGGGGAACTTCTGCTTGGCAAGACCCACTATTATGGCGGTATACGGAAATATCAGTGGTTTGCCCGTCCTCTTGCCCTGCATGGGGTGCTGGTTAAGGAAAACAGCACGCGCGTTGAGGTCTGCATAGGGGAGGACGTGAATGATCCTGTGTTTTGCGTTGCGGATCTTTTGCCGCACCTTGCAAGTAAACAGGAGGAACTCATACTCAAGGACGCGTTTGACGGTGAGCGGCTTGCCATTGTCTCAGGCCACGAGCCGGGGCCAGAGGCCGACGAGAAAGAGGAGACGAAGGCCGCAAAACAGGCTTTAAAAAAAGCTGTTTTTGCCATGATCCAGAGCTATTTCTCCTGCGAAATCCGCGAGGAGGATTTCATTACAGCCGATCTCGAACTTGTGCCCGCAGGACCGGCCCGCTATGTGGGCTTTGACCGGAGCCTTATCGGAGGCTATGGCCAGGACGACAGAATCTGCGTGTACACTGCTCTTGACGCGCTTCTTAGCTCTGAACATCTTGGGAGGACAAAGGCTGTTATTTTCTGGGACAAGGAGGAGATCGGCTCAGACGGAGCGACCGGCGCCTCGTCACGCTTTCTCTCCTACGCCATAGAGGATTTGGTCTGCGCGACAGACAAGAATCTCTCCCCGCACCATGTTTTGTTGAACACGCAAGCTCTCTCAGCCGACGTGACAGCTGGCATTGATCCAGACTGCGAGGATTTGCACGACAAACACAATGCCGCCCGCATGGGCTACGGTCCGTGCTTTTCCAAATTTACCGGCTCCCGCGGGAAATACGGTGCGAGCGAGGCGGATGCTGAATTCTTTGGCGAGATCCGCGACTGCATGAACAGAAACAAGGTGCCCTGGCAGGCCTGCGAACTGGGCCGCGTGGGGATGGGCGGCGGCGGAACAGTTGCTCTCTTTCTCGCTTCCTGGGGTATGCAGGTCATTGATCTTGGACCGGCACTCCTTGGAATGCACAGTCCTTTTGAGCTTTCAAGCTGCGCAGATATCCATGCAACGCGCAACGCCTATCGGGCTTTTCTAGCTCTCTAGACAATAGAGGCGGCCATTTCCGTGGCCGCCTCTATTGTTTTTGCCCTGCTTTAGGCATGGATTACGAGTGCAAATGCTTCTTTTAGCGATACGAAGTGAGAAGTGTGTGTGCCGACCACTTGTGTGCAGAAAGAGCCTATAAGGCAGCTGAGAAGCCAGATATACTCCGTTTTTTCTGACCGCAGTATACTCTCACATAGGCGAGGTAAGGCTGATTGCAATCAAGATGGCGTCGTCGCACTGCACTTTTGAGAGGCGGGTGAGACAAGAATAGGCTCCCAAGGGGCGGTTGTAATCGCGCATCCAAAAAGGCTAGGGGGCCGCCACTATACCTAAAGAAGATGCTTTGGATTCTAAGGCCGTAGCCTCCCCCGCAAGCCAAAGGAGACATCAAGTATACTGCGGTTTGGGCTGCGAATCGGTATATTTGCGGCAGGTGAAATCTTCTTCCATAACCTTGGTTGACGAGGACGCGAGTATACGCAGTGTCGCCTAAACTTTGCGATGACGTTGGATCTCGGCCTTCTGCTTAGGTCCGATAGAGCCACTCTCGATGGCACAAAAACGTCTGCGAGGTAACTGGGGTTGCAAGATGATTGTATCCCGACAGGCGATGACGATCGGCCACAATTGGTCGGCAGCCGAGTGAAGTAACCGAGGAGCGAAGGGAGAGGCCGTCAAGCGGACAATTCGTGAGAGCAGACTCTTCTCTTTCTTGAAAACAATGCAGTCTGTGCATAGTATGGTTTTTCCGAGTTCAAGCATTCAGTCGGTGGATTGTCGAACATATTCCCCTTTTGTGTCGCCAAAAACGACTATATAGTCGGAGACACAGCTAGGAATCGTGAGGTAAGCCGCACTAATTCCACGTCGCCGCCATACATCCCTTGGCACACCGTGATAGTATTATTGCTTGATTGTTGGGGAAAGGGTAAGCGGAAAAAACTAAAATGCACAGGCGGAAAAAATTCCGCGTGTACGGATTGGCATACTGTCGCTCAAGCTCTCGAACCACAAAGAACCAGGCTTTTCTGCCGCTTTACAGTTCTTCTGGACTCCTCGCATCCTTTTTGTACGTCGCTCATCTGACATAGGCCACGAAGCTGTATCGCGAGGATTTCAGCTTTAACTCGCAGGGATTGGCCGATAATATTGTAATCCGTACACGAGGAAAAAATTGGAAACTGGTGTCAGCCAAATGGAAACCTAGGAAAATAGCGTCCTCATCTCATAATTTTATTGAGAATCTGCGTAGAAAGAGATTGCAATTCAGAGTCAAATCCCTTAAGAACTGTGTGTACTGCAAAGGTTCTTTTATTGTACTGAGAAAAGGCGCAAAAATTAGATTCTTTTGCGTGGCGCTTTGTATCTTTTGAGAATACGGCATTTTAAGTATGTTTTTTTGTCAAGATAATAGGGACTTCGTATGTGTCGTGGGTAAAAAAGCTACGGGCAGGCTGCTGCATTCCCCGTCGGCTCCCTCTTGGCTCACCATTGTTGCGCCTCAGTGCTTAAGTAAAAAAAATCTGCTCCGCACCGACCGCCCTTTTCTTCCTTGCAGCAGGGGATGGCTCACGTGCCCTTGACTGTCCGCCGATCTTGCTTTGGGGCCTGATCCTTGGACGCGGAAAGCGTGAAGCAGATCGCACAATGAAACGACTTTCGATGGCGCGTCAAGGTCCATCGGGTACGTCCGCGCTAGGGCGGGCAAATCCGCGTACAACGGGAGGACGCAGAAAACCTCGCAGCGCGAGAGTTGCGCCGCCCACGACTCATAACGAAGAACCAGATACCTTTTCTTGTACTTGGCGCTTGTTCAGTTGACATTTCGGTTCATGCGGCAGATCTTTGCGACATATCAACAATTTGCTGCGCGATTTTTTGCACGAAAAAAGTACTGAGTCATGTGGTCGAGAATTGGCTCCATGTAGAGACATTGAAGCGGTCTCCTCGGTTTTATGCATCGCGCAAATTTCGGCAATTGCTTGAGAGATGCGCAATAGAACGTTCATCTCTTATTTGTATATCTTGTCTCAGCCGTCAAATCTCTTGTTTTCTTGATTCCTTGCGTGCTTTCTTGCGCGAAATAAACGCGCAAATCACCGTGGTCGATGGGAGTTCTCTTCCTTTGAGCATGTATGCAATGTCTACAGGCGAACGATACCTCATGTATTCCCATGTGAACGGGCGTGCGAAAATAGCGTTATGGTCAATTTAGAAAATAAAAGTGATTTTCAGTTTCGAAGCAGTCAAAAAAACTGCACATACTGGCAAAAAAGTACAATTATAGGATGTACGATTGCATGAGAGAAGACTTCGAAAGTTCCACTCTACTACTGCCTTCTCTCAGTCCGTGTTGTAAAAGTATGATGTCCCCCCTACGCTGCGAGGGCAGTAGAGCGTATATGATACAATCGAACTTTGCTTTGCCAGTGCTACAGTACACCTGTCCAGGAGAGCTTTTTGACTCATCCCACAATTCGGTAAGTGATTGCAAACGATGAGCGCCGAGGTACACTTCAGAAGCCCATTGTCAATATATTTTCCATGAGGCCTGTTGGAGTCAACTCTTAGAATGGCAATGGTAGATCCTGCATTGAAGAAAGCGTGGGATCCGGCCTGTACTTGTTTTGTATGGCGTGCGCACGGTCTCTTTTATACTCGATCGCACATTGATTTTCAGCAGGACGCTTAGAGTTACACTCTGATATCGTCCACCTAGGGGAAAATCTTTGTGAGGCTGAGTATAGGATACCGAGCTGTTCCTGGCAACGAAAGAACTTAGCGTGATACGTGTCTTTGAGAGTTTTTCTTCTCAATCTCGTACAACTAGGTATCAATTGAAAGACGCAGACTTGTGCTGATACGAGGAAGCATTCTTTGCCTGTGCTATTCGAGGATCCGCTCGCATGGGGTAACCAAGTGCCTGATGATCTTCTGAATTTTGTGCATTTTCTCAGTAAAATAAAAGAACCTTTGCAGCACGCGCAGTTCTTAGGGTATTTACTGAGAATTGCAATCTATTCTACTTAGATTCTCAGTAAAATTATAGCCAGAGGGCGCGATTTTCCTCGGTTTCCCATTTTGCTGAGAAATTCGTCAAAAATCAGGATGATCTCGTGAGCCGACATCTGAGACTGGCAAAAAATGGAAACATTCCAAAATGTACAGTTGACATGTCTTTTTTTCTGACTTCGGCGAGTAGTCACTAGTGACATCCGATAAAAATGAGCGTCGACGTTCTTTATTTTCTGGGATCAGTCGGCCGTACTTGTCGAGCAAACGGAGCGGAACATTTAGTTAGCTTTCTTGCCGTACGATATGTCGCCATGGCGAACACTCTGACACATGTCTTCTCTGTGTTGTGTTACTTAAAAATGACGCAAGCAAGTGCGAATCGCAACCTATTGGGAATGGTATTTTTCTGCGAATGAACCGCTCAGTCTGTTCGTGAGAGGTGCCACGGAGCGTTTTGCGTAGTCTCAGCGAAGATTTTTTCTAGAAATTTTTCCGACAGTCTATTTATGGTTTTTTCTGTATCTCGAGTTCAAGGACTCCGAGAGAGGATGATTGTCGAGAGCATTCCCCCTTTGTATCGCCAAATACGACTAAACAGTCGGATACCTAGCTAGGAATCGTTGTCAAGCCGCACTAGTTTCATGTCGCCGCCATACGTCCCTTGGCTCAGCGTGATACTCTGTATCGCGGGATCGCTTGCAGGACTTGGCCAGAAACGCGTAAGCGGAAAAAAAATGTCCAGGCGAAAATTTATCCGTCTGAGGATTTCATTTTTTTACGATCAGTTTCGACAGGTATATTCGACCGTAGGGTGGTGTTCCGCGCGGAAGCCAAGGTGGACAACGCTCCTGGCCGCTACGGGAAAAATCATTGTGCAGTTGGGTATATCGAGACCTAATTACTGACAGGTGGTTAAGCTTTGGATTTGAAAAACAAATGGCGCGTGTGCGTATTACAATAATATCGTTCAACGGTGGACGCTGAACTTCTCGTGATGCAGACTGTCATCCGCCTCTGCAGTTAGTGACTGCAAAAATGCGCAACGTAAAAGACCTGTTTCTTTGAGATCGCCAAGCTTGACCGATATACCATTAATCCGAACACGCGGAAAAATTGTCTAAATTCTTGGAAGGTCGATGTTGAGAGTGGCGATCAGAGGGGCAGAAAATCATTCTTCGTGTACAGAATACAATAGCATGGTTAAATCACTGGAGTGGACACTGAAATCGTAGCGATACAGAGCATCTTAGCTTGTGTCCGTCTTGCGAAAAAGGAAACAAGGATGCCTGGAGAGATACGCCAACGTACAACGCCAGAATCTTTGTGGCTTGAGAGAGTAACGTGAGTATTTTACTCCGTGTGTTCAGCAATCATCCAAAAAATTGTGACGTATTTAATAAATAATTGGTGTGATATTTTGTTCTTTTGCGCAATGTGTGATTGTGCATTGCGCGCAACGAAGAGTGAAATTGCGATAAAACTCGAAATTGCGTTATGGTTAAAGAAGAGCGTATATGTATGATTGTCTTTGTTCAAACGACAAGAATTCAATCTCGAAAACGCATCTTTCTTTTTGCGCAATCGTAGATATTTTTTGTAATGCGCGCAATTATGCATTGTGATATGGCTACTTTTCTTTGTAGCGGTCGTGAATCTGTATCTAGAATACAAACGGTTTTTTGAAGTGCTATCACAGATACTTTTTATTAAAAATGATATATGTTTTGATTGTTAAAATATACTAATTTTCAACTCAATGTCAAAATATGTTTTTTTTAATCTCAAAGTATTATGAAGAGAGATATTACGATTCTACAGGTTGATTGCAAAATATAGGAGGCTTTTATGTCTGAGAAGCCAGATAATCTAACATGCGCAGGGCAGGGCCCATTGCAATCAACTTCACGAATTGTAATATAGGGAGTATTATTGAAAATGATGCTTTATTTCTCTTGTTGCTCCCCAAGTTTCAGCAAACATGCCAAGATGCATTTTCTACACATCCTGTCGATTTGTCAATCGTGAGAGCGCATCAAACGTATCTATGGTGTCACAGTGATTTGTCCGTATCCGCTCAAGGGTCAACGGTACTATAGCCCCCTGGCAATGTCAACAAAGCCGACATTCTTCCTTCTGAGATAGAACAGAAGTTCCTCTAAAAGGCGCACTCAACCGTACCCCCCCACCCCCATCGAGATCGGATACATTTGTCCAGAATGGGGAACATAGTCTGTGCGCTCTTAAAGGCAGGCGGAAAGCCTCGTAACGGTGCGTACAAGCGTCTGCTCTTTGTATTTTGTCCTGAGCAGGGCTTTTGCTCGCTTAGTCTATACTGTGGACTGGGCGGGAACCGAGACCGCAAAAAAGACCATGGTCGTACGGAAGCCTCCCCTTGCCTCGTTCTCAGATCAAAAAAAAGACCGCCCTTGGTCGGTCTTTTCTGATCTGCTCTGTATGATTGCAGGTCTCTTTTGTGACCTTGATGTCGTGCGTTGCAAGGAATCAAGAGGATGCGATTTGCGCATACACCCTTGCACAGAAGGAAGAATCGTTGCCGAGTCTTTTTTTGTCAATGAAAAAGGCAAAACTATGCTCATCCTCTGTGCCTGATTTTCGCTTTCAGGGGCGAGGGCTCGTTGCCAAGACTTCGTAGCAAGTTTTTGGCTCGTCTTGTGCGCCTAGCGGTCACTACGAAGTCAGTTCTGCCGTATCCTCATTGCAAGGGCTTTATTACAGACGAATCGCGTGCCGTGTACGTGCGCGTGCAAAACTCTTGAGTCTCTCTTAGTACCGACTATTCTCCAGTCCGTGCATATCGCATGGCAAGCTTCTCGAACGCTACCCTACGTGATTTCACGGGTGCTACGAATGTGAGCTGCGCGTATTAGTCCTTGGCGACAAGAATCCATGCCGGACCTTTCGCGTCAAGGAAACTTGCGACGTAATTGGCTTTTGCGTCTTCACCGCAGTAGACGTCAATGCGGTTTTTCTTAATTGCTCCGCCTGTGTCTTGGGCAAAGCCGATGCCGCGGTGCGGGAAGGTTGTGTATTTGGGATCAGGGCGGTTTACGCCGTAGGCGACAATGCTGCCTAAGGGAATGAAGTGCGGGTCAGTCGCGAGGGATTTCCATCCGTCGACAACCTGTCCCATTGCACCGGTCGGCCCTGTGCCTTCGAGTTTAAAGAAAACAAAACTTGGATTTTCGTGGAGAATTTCGTTTACACGATCGGGATGATCTTTTAACCACTGGCGCTGCTCAAAGATGTCCCCGCGTTTTAGCAGACCTTTTTCCCGCATGATTCGGCCTGAGCTTTTGTATTTGTGCCCGTTTTGGCCGTCGTAGTTGATGCAGATCTGCGAGCCATCCTCAAGAAGTAGACAGCCGGAACCCTGGATTTCCAGAAAGAAGACGTCGACGGGATCCTTTGCCCAGGCAAGTTCAAGCCCTTTGTTGGCGAGTTTTTTTTCAGCTTCTATTTCGCGCCGCGTGTAGTAGCGGCCTCGCCTGCCAAGGTCCGGCGGGCGGCGGTAGATTGGATGATTGTAGCCTTTTTTCCGCGTTTTGCTTGCTTTCACAACAGGGGAATAGTATCCAGAATATTGGATATGCTGGCGCACGGGAACCCAGGCGAAGTTCTTAAGGAAAAGGGAGGGGTCTTTGTCAAGTTCGGGAAGAAGAGCCTCAAGTCGTCTGAGTGTCTGTTTCATTGCCCCCCATGTTATCTTGAGCCCAGGTCTTTTGACCGCATAGGCGCTGTCTTTTTTGCTTGAGAGGTAGCGGAGAGACTTTTTGATTGAGGGAGCAAGTTCGCGGTAGCTCTTCATGCCCTGGATTGCCGGATTGAGGTTTGCGACAAAGGTCGCGGGACTTTCCTTGACTGAGACAGGTGTACCCGGCGCTGGGCCCGCATCAATTTCCTGCGTCGCCTTCTTGCTCGCGCAGGCCTGGAGAAGGATGCAGAGGGCCAGAAAAATGAGCAAATGGAAACGTATTGATAAAGGAGACGAGTTATGCATGATTTTCCTGCTCCTGATATTTGGCTGCCACATCGGGTTTCCTACGGCGAAACCGATACAATGGGTTTTGTTTACTACGCGGAATATCTGCACTATTTTGAAAGGGCGCGCACAGCGTATATCAGGCAGTGCGGTGTCAGCTATGCCACTATTGAAGAGCGGGGCGTTTTTCTGCCGGTCAGGGAGGCAACATGCCGCTATCGCGCTCCCGCCCACTACGATGAACTTTTGTACATCCGCATAGCCGTGAGCGAACTCGGCAGAGCCTCGCTGCGTTTTGTCTACGAGGTGCGCGACGAGAGCAAGGAACGCCTTATGGCCCAAGGCTCGACTCAGCACGCGCTTATTCGGCGTGACGGGAAACCCATCCCCATGCCCGACTGGTTCAAGGACATACTGTCAAATGTCAAGCAGCCGGGCCCAAATGAGCCGCTGTACTAAAAGGGTCTTTTCCTGAATTCGTCCATGGTTTCAAGCTCATCCGGCTCTTCACCCCGGATAATGGCGACAAGGGTCCGCATTAAGCTGTCAAGACGGGTGTACACTTTTGTCTCGCCAGATCGTGTGAGGGACCAGACGGTTGGACTGTGTAGCACCTTGCCTAGGCCCGTAATTTTTTGTTCGCGCGCTGAGAGGGAGACTGAGAGAACAGTCTGCGGTTCAAGCTGGATGCGGATCGTGTTTCCGTTGCGCGTAACTGTCGCGTCTGTGCGGTTTTCCAGGCGGAGGAGATCTTGTATTGCGGCGTTTAGAAGATGAGTTTGCTCCTGCGCCGTGATTTCCTGCTGTTCTTTATTGAGTTTTGTTTCCTCTTGGCGGAATTTTTCTTGCCAGCGCTCTTTGTCTTTTTGAAGCGATGTCTGTCCCTTGCGCACCATGCGCAGACACCACATGATGGCGATAAGGGTGATGAAGCCGGCTATTGCGAAGAGTATGTACATATGCGCCTCGGTGCTGCTTTTAAAAAGCATAGGGCAAATGTTCTGACTGCGCAAGGGGAGTGGCTCTTTGACATTCTCATGAGAGTTACGATACATTCGCCTGAAAACAGACAGCTGTGCGTCTGGATCGTTACCGTTTTTATAAGGGAGATCAAGCATGCAAGTTCCACTGGATAGGCAGCGTACCTTTGCCGTGGTTGGTACAGGTGGATGTGGTAAGACCTCGCTTGTTGAGATGCTTTTGTTCGACAGCGGTGCAATTACCCGCTTGGGTGCCATTGAGGGTGGCACCACAACCATGGATTTTGAGCCTGAGGAAGTTCGCAGACGGGGATCCATTCAACCCGCAGTCGCTACGTGGCTCTGGAACAAGGAACGGCATTTTGTTCTGGACATTCCCGGTGACGGCAATTTTACCGGAGATCTTGATCTTCTCCTCCGCGGTGTGGATGGGGTCCTCTTTGTGATTGACGCAGTGGACGGTGTGCGTCCCCTGACAAAGAAGTTCTGGCATTCTGTCCAGGAGGCCGGTCTCCCAGCGCTCGTGGTTATCAATAAGATGGATCGGGACAGGGCGGATTTCCACAAGGCCTTTGACAGTCTCGCCCCTCTTGGGATCAAGACTGTCGCGATGGCTCTGCCCATAGTGCAGGACGGGGTCTTCACAGGCTATGTCGATATTCTGCGGCACAAGGCCTTTGCCTACGGCGAGAACGGAACGACCTCTGAGACCACCATTCCGCCGAAGCTTGAGGACGATGTCACTCTTCTGCACGATGTGACGATTGAGAACATAGCTGAGAGTTCCGAAGAACTTATGGAGAAATACCTGGACGAAGGGAGTCTCTCTGCGGAGGATCTTGAGCAGGGCCTGCGTCTTGGCGTGCAGAAGGGCGAACTCACTCCAGTGCTTATCGCCTCAGCCCTTGAAAACAAGGGGGGCACAATGCTCCTCGATGCAGTGGCAGCCCTTCTCCCCTCACCCCTCTCGCGCCCGGCCTTTACCGCTACGGACGGAGGGACACGCGCCTCCGATCCCAATGGACCTCTCGCCTGCTTTGTTGTCAAGACCATGACCGATCCCTTCTCAGGCCAGCTTTCGCTTCTGCGTGTGCTTTCGGGCACTTTGTCGGGCGATGTGACGCTTAAGAATATGCGGACAGGTGAGAATGAGCGTCTTGGGAGCTTGCTCTACCTAAAAGGCAAGGAGCAGATTGCCTGCAAGGAGGAGGTTGGCCCAGGAGCCCTTGTGGCTGTGGCCAAGCTCAAAGACACCAAGACAGGCGATACCCTCTGCGATGAGAAGGCCCCCTTTGCCCTCGCTGTGCCCGATTTGCCGCCGCAGCTTATCACCTATGCTCTTGCGCCGAAAGAGAAAGGCGAGGAGGATAAGGTCTACTCGGCAATGCAGCGTCTCTTAGATGAGGATATAACGCTTAAGCTTGGCCGCGACGACGAGAGTGCCGACATCCTTCTCTCTGGCATGGGCCAGCTGCATATCGAGATGGCTGTTGAGAAGGCGAAGCGCCGCTACAAGATTGATATTATTCTCAAGACCCCCAAGGTCCCCTACAGAGAGACTGTGCGCGGCCGCTGTCAGGTCCAGGGACGCCACAAGAAACAGTCCGGCGGCCGCGGCCAGTTCGGCGACTGCTGGATTGAGCTTGAGGGTATGCCCCGCGGATCGGGCTATAGTTTCGAGGACGCGATTGTCGGCGGCGCAATTCCAAGGCAGTATATCCCGGCTATCGATAAGGGAATACAGGAAGCGGCGGCCCGCGGATTTCTGGCCGGCTGCCCTGTTGTCGACTTCCGCGTCAAGCTCTATGACGGGAGCTATCACACGGTCGACTCTTCGGAAATGGCCTTTAAGGTCGCAGGCTCAATTGCCTTTAAGAAGGCGCTTGAGTCCCTCAAGGTTGTTTTGCTTGAGCCTATTGTCCTGCTCACCGTGTCCATTCCAGACGAGTGCATGGGGGATGTCATAGGCGATCTCTCTTCGCGCAGAGGGAAGGTCTTAGGCTCCGATTCCCGGGCCGGACTCACTGAAATCAAGGCCCATGTGCCTATGAGCGAAGTGCTGCGCTATGCGCCCGACCTTCGCTCTATGACAGGCGGGCAGGGCTTCTTCACCATGGAATTTGACCATTACGAGGAAGCGCCACAGCCTGTTGCCGAGCAAGTCATCAAGGCTCACGAGCATAAAGCGGAATAGTGTTTTTTTCTGTGCGGTCTCCTCAAGGCGGCCGCACATTTTCTTTTTAAGGTCGCACCATGTCCCATACGCGTTCACACCAGATTTATATTCTTTATATTGGTCTTCTTGCGCTCATTGTTTTTTCCTACGCGCTCATGTACGCCCCCCAGCCCATGTTTACAAGCATAGCGAGCGATCTTTCTGTTGATCCGGCTGTCTGCGGGCTTCTGATCTCGGTTTTCATGCTTGCCCTCTGTGTCGCCCCGCTTCTTGTGCCTGGGATAGTCAGGGCTTGTGGCGTTCGGCGCGCCATTGGTGCCGCGTCGGTCGGCATTGTCCTCTCGTCTTTCGCTATACCGTATGTCACATCCTTTGGCTGGCTCATCGCAATACGCCTCTGCCACGGTTTTCTTATGCCGATTGTGCTGACCTCCGCCATGACCTCGATTGCCTATCTTTTTAGACATTTTGACCTTCGCCGCGCGATGGCAGGCTACGTTACGGCATCGCTTGTCGGCTCTCTTCTTGGGCGCATCGGAGGCGGGTACCTCGCGGAATTTTTTGGCTGGCAGTACGCTCTCCTTACATTTTCCCTCTGCTTTCTGCTCGCCCTCTTCTGCGTTGCAAACCAGCCAAATCCCCCGGCAACTGGAACTCTTTCCTTGTCATCCTATGCAACGGTCTTACGGCAGAAGGGGGTTCCGGGACTGCTTTTCATTGAGGCCTGTGGGATCTTCACCTTCGCGGCCTTGGGCAATGTACTGCCGCTTAGAATAAGCGAGCTTGTGAGCGGTGTGAGTGAAGGCGCAATAGGCATGATGTATCTTGGCTATTCGGTCGGTCTTCTCGCCTCACTCATTATCAAGCCCCTATCCCGTCTTTTTGGTTCAACCGCGCGCCTTCTTCTTTTCGGATCGGCCTTCTACCTTGTAAGCCTTGTGACCCTCCTTCCAGACTCCCTCCTCATTCTCTTTACCGGCATCTGGTGTGTGGCCTTCGGTGAGTTCGTTGTCCACGCCCTCTCTCCAGGCTTAATCAATCAGTTCGGCACAAAGAGCCATGAGTGTGACAGGTCCATGGTGAACGGCCTTTTTCTCTCCTGCTACTATCTGGGCGGCGTTGCCGGATCGATTATTCCAGGTTTTCTCTACACAGCGATCGGCTGGCCCGCTGTTCTGCTCTGTCTTTTTCTTGTCCAGGGCGCGGCCCTGTTTCAGGTTTTGCGCACACGGAGGCTTGTTGTGTAGTATTCGCTCACGGGGGGACAGTGAAATGCACCTTTCAGACGACTCTCAAGCTCTCTCTCCAACGGAAGAATGCGGATTAACTGTTGACCCGTGAGCGGATACGTTGTGTAGGGTGCGCCGTGGGAGTAAAATAAAAATGTTATGTCAAATTTATTGACAGATGCGCAAACGGATATATAGTTCATATGGAGAGGACCGCGGCGCATGCGCCGCGGAAGATTTCTGTCTATGGGTGCACGCCATTCACAACGCATGTCGGGTTTCCCGCAAACCAGTGAACAATATTGTCGCGGGTGCGGTCGATTATGCGCTGTCTTGCCTGCGTTGTGGCCCAGGCCATATGCGGCGTGATCAGTGTGTTTGGGGCGCAAAGCAAGGGATTGTCCGGCTTGGGCGGCTCGACTGCGAGGACGTCTGTGCCGAGGCCGCCGATCTTTCCGCTTTGAAGCGCGGCCGCGCAGGCCTCTTCGTCGATGAGCGGCCCGCGGGCCGTGTTGATGATGAGAACGCCATCTTTCATGCGCTGAATTGTCTCTGCATTGATCAGGCCTCGTGTCTCTTCGGTGAGTGGGCAGTGGAGACTCAGCACATCGGAGGAGGCGAAGAGTTCGTCGCGGGATACGAAGGCAAAGGGACTGTAGGCGGGAACATCGGCGTTTTTACGCTTCTCTGTAAGAACGCGCATGCCGAAGGCGTGAGCAAGCTCGCCCACGCGGCGGCCGATTCGCCCAAAGCCGATAATGCCCATGGTTGAGCCAGAAAGGCAGCGGGGACTTTTCTCCCAGTAGCACCATGTGCCGGCCCATTTGCCGCGTTTGACGGACTCGCTGTGGAGCGTTGTGTTGTGACAGAGTTCAAGGAGCAGTGTCATGGCGTGTTCAGCGACATCTGGGACGCCGTAGGCCACGACATTGGTGACCGGAATATTTTTTTGCGCAAAAGCCTTGGTGTCGACATTGTCGTAGCCTGTCGCAAGGAGCCCTATGAAGCGCACGTGCGAGAGGGCGTCCACAAGATGCCCGTCCAGGCGCACTTTATTGACAAGGACCACATCGGCGTGAAGACAGCGCTCGACAATTGCCTCGGGCTGTGTTTCGGGATAGACACAGAGTGTGCCGATCGCCTCTAGAGGCGCCCAGGAGATGTCTCCAGGATTGAGGACTGCGCCGTCGAGAACTACAATGTTCATAGCGTATTTTTGCCTCCTTGTTTGAACCAGAAAATTTCCGGCATTTCGCCTACGAGACGAAATAGCCACTGTCTGCTGGTTTTTCAAGTTTTGAGAGTGATTTCTAGCACGCGATTTTCTGCTGCATAGATGTACTGTTGGGAGAGGGGAACTTGTGCAGGGTTGCCGCTGCGTGTCTTTCTGTATCGTGTCATTTTTTTGCGCGTATGTACGCTCCTGTTGTGTCTCATGGTGGTTGACAGAGGCACTTCTTTTTTGACAAGACATCAGTTGGGAATTGGGCTCTTTGTTCGGCCAGGGGCGTTTTCAGTTCGAAAGTCCTTCTTGACCGATGCTTGTTCGTAGGATACTGTACCGTACTTTACTGTATCTGTACACATTTTTACTTAAGATAGCGGGTTCTTGTATGACGTGGGATTGGGATAAACTGCAGGAAAAACGGAAGCGTAACCAGCAAAATGGAAAACAGACACCTCCTGAGCCCGAGGATTCCTTTGAAGAGGATGACGATGATGAGGAATTCGACCAAAGGGAGCAGGAGAGACGGCCAAACGGACCCAGGCAGCCGCGTTTTGAGGCGCGCCTGCAGTTGCCAAGCGGAAAAGGTCTGCTCGCCATCTTGATCGTCGGGCTTGGCATCTGGCTTTTAAGCGGCATCTACATTGTCAATCCTGATGAGCAGGGGATTGTCCTGCGTTTTGGCTGCTACGACCGGACAGAGGAGGCCGGACCGCATTACGCGCTTCCCTATCCGATTGAGCAGGTGTACAAGCCGAAGGTGACGCAGATTATGCGCTGCGAGGTCGGTTTCCGCTCTGTCGGCCAGCAGACAACCTTTCAGCAGGGGCAGGTGCGCACCATGCCTGAAGAGGCGTCCATGCTCACAGGCGACGAGAATATCGTGAATGTACAGTTCAGTGTGCAGTACAAGATCAGCAACCCTGTTGAATATCTGTTCAATGTCGTGGATCAGGCCTCCCTTGTCCGCAATGCGGCTGAGGCCGCTATGCGCGAAGTGATCGGCAACAGTCAGATCGATAGCGCCATAACCGACGGCAAACTCAAAATCCAGAATGACGCAACCCATCTTCTCCAGCAAATCTTAAATCGGTATGCCGCGGGTGTGCAGATTATCGCAGTCCAGCTTCAGGATGTGCATCCCCCGAAGGATGTCATTGACGCGTTCAAGGATGTTGCGAGCGCAAGAGAGGATAAGAGCCGCATCATTAACGAGGCTGAAGCCTACAGAAATGAACTCTTGCCCAAGGCGCGCGGTCAGGCAGCCGCCATACGCAATGCCGCCGAGGCCTACGCAGCCCAGCGCATCCAGACAGCCATTGGTGAATCGGCGCGTTTCGACGCTCTGCGCGTAGAGCATCAGAAGGCGCCCAAGGTGACAGAGCAGCGGCTCTATTACGAAATGGTCGAAGATGTTCTGGCAAATTCGGAAGAGAAGGTCCTGCTAGACACTGGGGCCGCAGAGCGCGTGCTTCCCTATTTACCGCTTCCCGACATGAAGACGGATATGCGGCGGCCAGAGAAGAAATAATCTTTCTTACGTTTGCCCGAATGAGACGACGTGCATGCCCGACAGAAGCCAAACTGTTCGTACGGGTGGGCACGGCCCGCTGTACGGTATATCAAAATGGTGTCCTTCAGGGAATATCGTGGAAATACTGCCGTCTTCTTAGCAGATCCGACGGTTATTCGTAGCAATACAGGAAAAACAGCGGAGATGGCGTTTCCTCCTAGGCAGAGAAGCCTGGGTCTTCGCGCCAAAAAAAATTGATGAATAAAAGTTTACTCCCAATTATACTTATTTTTGTCGCTCTGCCTCTGCTCGCAACCCAGTCTCTCTTCACTGTCCACCAGACGCAGAAAGCGCTTGTCCTGCAGCTTGGTGATCCGCTTGATCGGGTGTATGAACCTGGTCTTCATCTCAAGCTGCCATTCATCCAGAATGTCGTCTTTTTCGATGCGCGCGTTTTGGACTACGAGGCCCGTTCGCGCGAGGCCTTTACCGTTGACAAAAAGGCCATTGTTCTCGATAACTACGCGCGCTGGAAAATCACTGAGCCTCTCCAGTTTTACCGCACAATGCGTTCTATTCCAGGAGCGCAGGCCCGCTTAGACGACGTTGTCTACTCACAGCTTAGGGCCCTTGTCGGCGCCTATACGCTCACCCAGGTCGTCTCCTCGCACAGGGCGGCCATTATGACGGAAGTGACCGAAAAGGTGTCCAAGCTTATGCAGCCCTTCGGTGTTGAAGTCCTGGATGTGCGCATCAAGCGGACCGATCTGCCGGCTGAAAACCAGCGGGCTATTTTTGGCCGCATGCGCGCAGAGCGCGAGCGGCAGGCCAAGCAGTACCGCTCTGAGGGTGAGGAGGAGTCGACGCGTATTCGCTCAGACGCCGACCGCCAGAAGTCTGTGATTTTAGCCGACGCGGCGAAGGACGCGCAGGTCAAACGCGGTGAAAGTGATGCCCAGGCCGCGGCCACCTATGCGGCAGCCTACACGAAAGCACCGGAGTTTTACGCCTACTACCGCTGGCTGCAGACCATGCAGAACGCTCTTAAGGAGAAAAGCAAACTCATCCTGACGGCGCCATCCCAGGTACTGAAGAAGCAATAAGGAGAATCATGAGGACAGTGTCTTCCGTTCTTTGCACACCATTTCTGTGCCTACTGCTTTTTCTGTTCATCCCGCAAGGTGAAGCGCAAGGCCAAAGCAAAATCGCCCCCGTGTGGCAGCCTCTTGTGGCGCGTCTTGAGAGGGACGGACTTTCTCACGCACAGGTGAAGGCGTATTTTGCAACACTTCCTCCGACCATTACCCAGTCCCCCATGGGGCGGAAGATGGTCGATCTCTATAAAAAGAAGTTTTTTCCAAATCCCCCGCCAAAGCCAACAGACTACTATAAGGGCGTTGTGACACAGGAGAATGCGGCGAAGTGCAGGCGGTATCTTCGCGAGCATGCGCAGGCGTTCGAGTCAGCGGCCGCGAAATACGGTGTTTCGCCGGAGATTGCTGTGGCCCTGCTCTTTGTCGAGACAAGGCTAGGCACTGTGCTTGCCGATGTGCCCGAGAATGCCTTCTACACGCTTGCGAGCATGGCGCTCTCAAGAAAGCCGCAGGACATAGCGGCGTGGCTTCCGAAGATGCGCGGCCACGCATCGCGTCTTGCCTGGATTGAGCGGACCATGCAGCCGAGAGCTGAGTGGGCCTACCGGAAGGTGCGGGCGCTTGTGCGCTATATGCTTGAAAACAATATCCGCCCCGAGCAGATGCCAAGTTCCATATACGGAGCCGTCGGTTTGTGCCAGTTTATGCCGTCCAATATCCCTCTGTACGGCGCGGACGGCAACGGCGATGGCCGCATTGATCTGTTCTGCATCGATGACGCAACAGCAAGTCTCGCGAATTATCTGGCCAAGCATGGCTGGAAGCGCGACAATACCCGCGCCGAGCAGCACGCGCTGCTTATGAAATACAACCACGCCGCGGTGTATGCCAATACTATTCTTGCCCTAAGTGACCTGGTCGCGGCAACGCAGCCTCCGGTCAGAGAGCGCTAATTTTATGAGGAGGAAATGGGCGTGTTGGACGATGCTCTTGTCATCACGGGCATGGGTTGTGTCACGCCGCTTGGGATTGGTGTAGCGCGGTACTGGGAGGAACTCCTTGCAGGCTCTTGCGGTATTGGACCGATTACCCGTTTCGACGCAAGTAAGCTACCAGTGCGCATTGCGGCTGAAATCCGTGACTTTGATCCGGAGTCCTATTTTGAGAAGAGTGTTGTTCGGGGGACCTCCCTCTTCATGCAGTTTGGTCTTGTGGCAGCAAAGGAAGCTCTTGCGATGAGCGGCCTTGAGCCGGCCAGCTCTCCCGAAAGGGTGGGTATCGTCTTCGGTACGGCGTTAAGCGCGATCGCTGAGATCTCGCAGACTGGCCAGCATTATCTTGAAAGCAAGACCAAGAAAATTCAGCCTCATTTTATTCCCTCCGTCTGCAACAATATGGGCGCAGCCCAGGCCTCCATTCTTTTTGGAATCAAGGGACCGTCTTTGACTGTGCAGACAGCCTGCTCCGCTGGGGGGGACGCTATCATGGTGGCTGTCATGCTCATACGCTCCCATCTCTGCGATGCTGTTCTTGTGCTTGGCGGTGACAGTCTTGACTGCGATATCGCAATTTCCAGTCTCGCGCAGGCCAAGGCTTTATCGCGTGCGAACGAGACCCCTGAAAAAGCCTCAAGACCGTTTGATGCCCTGCGGGACGGCTTTGTTGTTGGGGAGGGGGGCGGAGCCCTTGTCCTTGAAACGGCTCGCAGTGCGCTATCCCGCAGTGCGAAACCTCTTGCCTATCTTGCGGGCTGCGGAAATACCTGTGACGGATATCACATAACAGCCCCACATCCAGAAGGGGAGGGCGCTGCCCGCTGCATGCGGCACGCTTTGGCCATGGCCGGTATTGAACCGTCTGCGATAGGCTACATCAATGCCCATGGCACCTCGACCGTTTTGGGAGACATCGCCGAAACAAAGGCCGTGAAGCGGGTTTTTGGAGAGCATGTGCCGCCCATGAGTTCGACAAAGGGGGCGACTGGCCATCTTCTGGGTGCCGGGGGAATAACGGAAGTGATTGCCTGCGTGCAAAGCATACGCGCGGGCATGCTTCCTCCTACTATCAATTACGAAGTTCCCGATCCAGAATGCGATCTTGACTATATTCCTGTGCAAGCCCGGAAAGCGAGCATTACCTACGCTATGTCGAATGCTCTTGGTTTTGGAGGGCAGAATTCAAGCGTCATCGTCAAACGGTACGAGAGCGCGGAGTGACGCTTGTGTCTGTTTGCTTGCGTAGGGGACATCTTTTTTGAGCATATGCTTAGAGAAAACCCGAGACTGCTGGCCTGGGTGTACCGGGTGCTGAATGATATATTATGGAGAAAGGGATGGAGTTCACATATGATGTAACGGCGTTCAAAGAGACTTTTGAGCATGAGTTCACCTGGCTTAGCGGTTTTATGCGGAACGTCCATCGTTTTGCAGACAAGCGGGCTCTGTTTTATCCAGTAGCGGAAGGCAATGCGAAGTCATGGACCTACGCGGAGCTGAATTGTGCGGCAAATAAGCTCGGCCACGCTTTTCAGGCTGACGGCATTAAGAAAAATGACGTCGTTATGTACATGCTGTATAACTCTCCCGAGTTTGTCTTTTGCTATATAGCCTGTCACAAGATTGGAGCGATCAATAGCCCGGTTAACTACCGCTTGTCCTCCGCGGAACTTGCGGCCATTCTGGAGGACAGCCGCCCGCGTGTCTTTGTCTACGACGACAGTCTCGCAAAGAGCGTTCGCAATGCCCTTGAGCTTTCCGAGTTTATCCCCAAGCAGCTTATCTGTGTGCGCTCCCAATCCGCCTCCCAGAGCTATGAGTCGACCTGTTTGCGTGCGCGGGAGTTTGAAAGCTATATCGAATCGATGAGTTCCGAGAATCCCGAGCCCGACCGTCCGCCGCATATCTACGATGAAACGACGCGTCTTTATACGTCTGGGACGACAAACAGGGCGCGCGCCGTCCCCATGAATGCGATCAACGAGGTCTTGTCCTCGCACGATGTGATGATGCACTTTCCCCTAAACAGCACGGACCTTACAATGAATATGACTCCGTGGTTTCATAGGGGAGGGCTGCACTCAGGCGGGCCCACGCCGACCCTCTACGCTGGAGGGGAAGTCGTTATCTTAAGGGAATTTTCGCCCAAACAGTGTCTGCATATTGTTCAAAACCACAAGGTGACCTTTCTCATTGGTGTGCCGTCCATTATTGCCCTTCTCGCCCGCATCCAGGAGCGCGAAAAGGCCGATTTGAGCTCTTTGCGCGGGATTGTGACTATGGGCAGTCCGTTTGAAAAGGTGGCCTGTGAGAAGTGTCTCAAGCTCTTTACCCCCAATATATTCAACGGCTACGGCACGACGGAAACGTTCTGGAACACCTTTCTTCGGCCGTATGATTTGCCCGCTATGGCCGGGACCGCTGGGCGGTCTTGCACAGACGATGAAGTGCGCATAGTCCATGTTGTTGAGAATGGACATGCCGATCCCGATGACCTGGTCGCGAAGGATAATACTGAGGTTGGGGAAATTATTATCAAGAGTCCGGCCAAATCGACGATGTGCTATGTGAACAATCCGAAGATGACGCGGGAGAAGTTTCACAAAGGCTACCATTACACGGGAGATCTTGGCACATGGGATGCCAATGAGTTTGTGACCATCGTTTCGCGCAAAGACGACATGATTCTCTGCAATGGCGAGAATATCTATCCCACGCAGATAGAGGCTGTGATCAATGCCCATCCGAAAGTTCAGGAGTGCGCTGTTGTCGGTGTGGCGGATCGCCTCCACGGCCAGTGTGTCGCTGCGTACATTGTTCCCTCAGATCCAAGCTTGACTGTTGATGAGATTAAGCGCTACTGTTTTGGTGTTCCACTGCTTTCTGCCTTTAAGCGTCCTCGTTTTTACTACCTTGTGAAAGAGCTTCCGCACACTGCGACAGGTAAGATCACGCACTACGTTTTGCGCAAGAAGGCTATGGAGCAGAAATGATGCCTTATTTTTTCCCTCATTTTTTCCATTGTTACCTCGCGTAGAGCAGTCCGTTCCGTCAACCGGGCTTTCTTCCAGTTGTTTGTGAAGAAGAGGTATCACCATCAGTCCGTGTCGTGACTGATAAACGGTTTAGTCCGGCAGGCTGACTTAGATATTCGTGTCCGAGTTGGTCTGCCCGTGTTTTTATGCGGCAGGCTGGGTTGCGCCTTTCGGACGAGGCGTATACAGGTTCCCTTAAGTCTGCAAGAGCAAAAATCCCTGTTTGCTCGTAAGAAAAGAAAAACCTAGTTGGAGATATACTAACAGACGCACGTATTGATAGGAGTTGAGCCACTTGGGACAGCCAAGAGAAACGATTTGGCGTAGCGTGACGCCTAAAATCGTTAGGGCTTTCGTCTCTCCCTGTTTGCTACGATTGTATTGTACGGTAGGAATTGCGAAGAAATAACTTGCAGAAAGTGTCAAAAAAGTCTAGCCTCTTTTTTTGACAGCCAGTTTCGCACTTTTCTGGGCACTTGGGCGCCCCAAGGCCCAAGGCCCGCCCGCGTAAGTCACCAGTAGCTTGCTCT
>JAFTDR010000189.1 GCA_017454105.1 Desulfovibrionaceae bacterium
GACAATGACACCCGCTTCTATCTGACTGACCAATTGGCTTGTGAAGGCCAGAATGCCGACAGGGAGAATAAAGAGCAGGGCGCGGATTAAGGAGAAGAAGAGATCTTGAAGGCCGGTGAACAGGCGGATTAAGGTGCCTCTTGAGTCGGTAGCTGGCATAAAGGCCAAAGCGAGGCCAACAGAAGCGGCTATAAGGAGAATCGAGAGGACATTGCCGGCAAGGAAGGGTTGAAGCACGTTTGAGGGGATGACAGAGAGGATGTGCTGGTAGTAGGAGAGGGCGTGGAGATTCTCAGGGACTGTTGCCTGCGCGTTTGTCGCGACATTTTCAGGCGCAATGATAAGAAAGAGGAGAAGGGCGACTAAGGCTGCCGCAAACGTGGTTGAGAGGGTGTAGACTATGGCGTGGAAAAAGATTTTGCCGGTTTCTCGTTTCGCGCCAAGTTCCGCAAGAGTTGTGATGACAGCGAGGCAGATGACAGGCACAGCGACAAACTGGAAGAGGCGGGTGAAGACCTTGGCCACGAAGTCGCAGAGTTCGTTGATTGTCGGTATCCCAAGCATGCCCAGGATAGCCCCGATAAGCATGGCGAGAAACCAGGCGAGGACGCGGTTTAGATTCTTGCTGGCATTTGCATCAAGAGATTTCTTGGAGAGTTCCCTGATTTTTTCCTGATTGTCCATGTGTTTTTCCTTAAATGAATTCCTTTGTTTGAAGTGCTGAATGGCTTAAGAGACGCTCCTTTTGAGCATGTGAAAGAACTCCTCCTAAGAGGGCTCCTCGGGTTTAGCTAGATGGCTTTTGCCCATTCTTGGCTCGGGAGGATCAGTTGATACGCCATCTTTCTCAATTGAGTCAATAATTTCCGCGTGTACGGATTGGCAGACTATCGCTCAAGCTCTCGAACCACAAAGAACCTGCATTTCATGCCGGGACATTGAGCGTATCCAGCGAATCGTGCAGCTTCTTAGCCACTTTTTTATTACAATTCGAGAAGTTGTCGGCACATGTGAGAGTATCTGGCTTCTTAGCTGTACACTACTCCCTATATGCACATCGCGCGACATCAAACGGATCCGCAGTGTATGGTAGGATGCGCGATTTATGCCAATTCTCCAGATATTTCTCTAACGGTAGAAGCGGACTTCGTCGCCATTGATCAATTTGCAGAACGTACGGGCTGCGTTGTATCATTAACACGAGACTCGATTTTTCGGGCTTGCGACGCAGGCTCAGGGGAAACTGTCCCTCGGCAAAATACGAAAAAGTTCAAAGCCGAAAATGCGTATAGAATAATAAAATGATATTACAATTCGTGAAGTTGATTGCAATGGGCCCTCCCCCGCGCATGTGAGAGTATCCGGCTTCTCAGACATAAACGCCTCCTATATCTTGCAATCAACCTGTAGAATCGTAATACGCTATCAGATTATGGCACATCTACATATTGTCCATTAGGAGCAAGCATAGAATTGGGCGTGCTGCCATAAGAACCGTCAGGTCTTAAGTAACTTCCACTAGAACCACTTCCATAGCTACCATTTGGATGCATGTGATATGTATTACCGTCCACATAGGAGCCGTTAGGAGTGATTGGGTAGGCGATGTCCCATAAGAATTGTCTGGGCGAATATAACTGCCATCTCCATATCCATAAGAACCATTAGGATGCAGTATCAAGCATCAGCATACGCACGAGAGCATACAAGAGAAAATAAGAGCAGAAAAAAAACATTACGGCATCTAGCCGAATCAAAACTATCACGAGAACGGCAGAATGCGGTCTTAGTTGACAGTAGGTGTCTTCCCAACCATCTTTTTACACAAGGGCTTATTACAATTCGAGAAGTTGATTGCAATGGGTGCCCCAGTGGGACT
Source organism: Desulfovibrionaceae bacterium (assembly GCA_017454105.1). Classification (GTDB taxonomy): domain Bacteria; phylum Desulfobacterota; class Desulfovibrionia; order Desulfovibrionales; family Desulfovibrionaceae; genus Desulfovibrio. The sequence continues at coordinate 1,880 of JAFTDR010000189.1, forward strand.
GGCCTCTTTGTCATACACTCCCACTGTCTCTTGCAATGTATCCGCTCACGGGTCAGCGGCTCCACGCAGGCTTTGAACCTCTTCCAATGGTGTCATTGTCTACAAAACCGCAGAAGAGATGACCCAATGCCGGCGAAAGACGAACTTCTCCGTCAGCACGTGAGCGGATACCTTGCAATCAACCAGTAGAATCGTACTAGAAAAGCCAGAACGAGAGCCTTTTTTTCAGAAGGACTTAAGGGGCGCGTGAGCTTGTCAGAAAGCTCACGCGCAGAGAGGTGCGAATGCGGGCCTGCAGGGAGGCAGAACAAAGGCGCCTGTCCATAGCCTTTTGTACCCACGCAAGCTACGAAGTCCTCCCCTTTTTTTGTGTACGTACGAGACCACAATTCCTAAGCACAGCAAAGGCTTCGTAGGCCGTCGCCTATGCAATAGAGAGCTTTGTCTGGTCGCAACACCCTAACGAAGCTCGGTCACCCGAGACAGGTTGTGCTTTGCTGTGTGGGGATTAGGAGGCAAGACATTCCTGATAGGTCGGTTTGGGATTGGAGATTGCGTTTTTGTCCACGAGGATAAAGCGTTCCTGTTCCAGATAGACAAGAAGTCCCCTGGCATTGATACCTTGTTTGCCGAGCAGGGTGCAGCAGGTGTGTATCTGTTTTGTGTCGTTTCTGTGGATAGCGCCGCTTCTGTAGTCAATGAGCAGCCATGTTTTCGGGCCGGGCACAATGAGATCGCAGCGCAACAGTGTGCCGTCCGTGTCGAGGACCATCTGCTCGCGCATTCCCTTGGAAAGCCACTCCCTGCTCTCCTTTTGGCTTAAAAACCAGGAGAGGCCCTTAAGGACTCTGTCCCTCATCGCCTGATCGACAAGATAGTCGAGCTTGTCTCTGGCCAAAACAAAGGAGAGTGCTCTTTCTGCAGCTTTTTGGATATCCGCCTCATAGCGAACATACTGCAGACAATAGTGGACAAGCATACCGACCTGTTTTGCGTTTTCCGCTTTTGTGTCGATCTCTGTTTTTGCCAGTTTGATGTCTGGAATCCAGCCCATGGGTTTCCACGGCGCTGTGCGTGTATGCGGCGTGGCAGGGGGCGGAAGGGGCTGTTCACTGTGGATAGTTTTCGCAGCAGGTGCTTCGCCAAGAGTTGAGGGAATGCGAATCCCGGCACGCGCGGCAAGGCTTGCGAAAATATCCTTGTTCTTTTGGACACAGAAGATATAGAGGGCCTCGCAGGGACGAGTTGTCGCGACATAGAGGAGATTGAAGGCTTCGCAGAAAATCTGGATGCGTTCCGCATCGTATTCTTCTCTGTACTGAGGAGACAGGATGGCAGGTACCTTTATGCCGTCGACAGACTGCTTGATAAGCTTTTTCTGCGGGCGAATCTCCGGCATCTTCCAGGGGAAAATGACAATAGGCGCCTCAAGACCTTTGGCTTTGTGAATTGTCATGATGCGAACAGCATTGACATGTTCCGGCATGGGCACTTTTTCATTGTCACTCGCGCTTTCCCAGTATTCAAGAAAGGATGAGAGTGAGCCCGACGCATCGAGGGTTGCTATGTGGAGGATTTCAAGCAGGCGTCTTGTAAAGACGGTTGCGTCTGGAAAACGGGCCTCCACATCGAGAAGAGCGTACCATTCACTTATAAGATCATAGGCAGTCATCGATGTGCTATGGCCTGTGAAGGGCTCGAAGAACTGTTCCCAGAGAGAGGGCCATGTTTCCCTAAAGAGGATGTCGGCCGGTTTATTTTTCGTGATAAGCAGGTCTGTGAGTTGTTCCACAGAAAAATCCTGCATCTGCGCATGCGTGCCCAGAATCTTGCCTGTCAGCACGGTCCAGAAAGCCAGGGGATCGCCGAGGACCAGGTAGCGCAAAAGGCCGATGCTTTCGATGATTAAGCCATTTTGGGCGAGAAGGAGGCTGTTTTCTGTGACAACAGGGATGCCCAGTTTGAGGAGTTCGACAGCAATTGCCTGCCCGCCATCATTTGCCCGGGACAGAATAAGGATGTCCGAGAGGGGTCTTGTCTGTGAGAGTTCGGTGACAAGCGCGCAGACAGCAGGAATGCTCTCCTCATTCGTCGTTGTGCGGATATCGACATAGCCTGTGGGCATGGACTCTTGGCGCTTCGAGAGTTTTTGGCTTACGTTTGCGAAGGCCTTGTTTATGCGGCTTGCGGCTTTTTCTTTTGTCTCGCTAGAGACCTTTGTTGCCATGCAGTCGTTGACGATGGCCAGCGTTGCATCCGAGTTCTCAAGAACTTTGTACAATCTGTTGTTGAAATCGACAATTGTTTTGCCGCTTCGCCAGTTATAGGGCAGATTTTCTTTGGAGATATTCTCTGCCTGGACGTTTTTGATCGCATGCTCTCTCTTTGGGTCGAGTATTCCGTCAAAGAGGTCTGGATTGCCCCCTCTCCAGCTGAAGATCGACTGTTTGATGTCGCCGACCCATGTCAGGGACCCGCCTTTTGCGAGTGCCTCCTCAACAAGGGGAAAGAGCGCCATCCACTGCGCGTCGCTTGTGTCCTGGAACTCGTCGATCAGAATGTCCTGAATGCCGCTTGCAATGTTCACAAACTTTGAGTCGGCTTTCAATATGCCGTCAAAGATTGAGCGCACAAGGCCGGGAACCATTGCTGTGGACAGAAAGAGAGCGGCGTTTTCATCGTCCAGGAAGGCATTGACCATTTCTTTGCCGAAATTGACAAAGGGAACGGTCTGAACGCCATCGCAGAGTGTTTTGTATTCGTTGATGCAGTTTTTGATGTGTTGAAAGAGTATGCCCGCACGCTCTGGGATCGTAGTGTTTTTATGGAAGAGGGCGGCAACCGAATCTTTGGAGAAATAGTCTGATTTAAACTTGAGATTGCCCTCTACTACGCCGACCATTGCTTTCCTTGCTCGCTGATCCCAGTCTTTCTCCTGTACGCAGTCGATAAGATCCTGGATTGTCGTGAGCAGATCATCCTTTTTTTTGTCGCGGAGCTCGGTAATTTTGACCGCATCGCCAATGTCGTCGCATTCCTTGAGAAGGATGGCGTCAAAGAGCTGAGAGAGCTTGGTCTGTATTTTTTTTCGGGCAAGAAAGTACTCGGTGTCGCTCTCACGGTAGATGCTGTCTGTGATTGCGAGGATGCTTCTCTCAAGTCCTTTATCGCCCAGACGAGCCTTCATCGAGAGTGTTTCAAGGTAGGGAGCGAGAATGTCCGCAGACGAGAAAACCGGCTGAAAGTCTGGATTGAGCTGCAGGGAAAGCGATGCTGTTCGCACCATCTGCATAAGAAGGCTGTCTATGGTGCGGACATTGAGGGCTGTGTAGTTGTAGAGAATGGTGTTGACAAGGCGTTTTGCCTCATCTGGACTAAAGAGGGGCTGTGTGTCCGAGCAAAGCCCGAGGGCGTATTGTTTGACTGCCTGGAGAATGCGGCTGCGCATTTCCGCAGCAGCCGCATTCGTAAAGGTTATGGCCAGGATGCTTTCAAGAGAATGCCCTTGGGCGAGCAGATTTAAATAGTGCCGGGTCAGGGTGAAGGTCTTGCCTGATCCGGCAGAAGCCTTGATTTGGCAGAGACCGATCAAGACGCATCCTCCGGAATCATACCTTTGACAACACCCTGTCCTGTTGATTCAAGAACGGCGCGCCAAAGATCGGAATGGATATTCAGTTTGCGGCGTGAGCAGGTGACAAGTTCAAAAGGCAGGTGGACAAACTGGCCCTGCACTCTGGCAACGACCATGTCGGTCCGGCCAGCCATTGCCGCGTGGACAGCGTATTGCCCAAGGAATCCGCAGTAGACTTTATCCGAGGAGTTGGCAGGCACTGAGCGGATGATATAGCTTGGGTCAATGTACTTGATTGTGTGGCGGAGATTGTGTTCTTTTAAGTATTTCGCAATGGATTTGCGCAAATACACGGCGATATCCCCCAGAACAACATTGCCTGAGGGGTCTGTTTCTGCGTTGCGCTCAAGCAGGTGCTGACCGGCCCCTTCTGCCGCCACAACAACCGCGTGGCCGCGCCTGCGCAGACGCTGCTCAATCGCTTGGAAGAGGCCCCCCTCACCTTCGAGGATGAAATTGGCTTCAGGGATGAGAACGAAGTTGACTTCCTTCATGGCAAGGGTCGCCTGCGCCGCTATGAAACCGCTCTCCCGGCCCATGAGCTTGACAAGACCTATGCCGTTCGGCACACCGCAGGCTTCTGTGTGGGCGCATTCAATGGCCTCTGTTGCCTTGAAGACTGCGGTTTCAAAGCCGAAGGACTGGGGGATGAAATTGATGTCATTGTCAATGGTTTTGGGAATGCCGATGACCGCCATCTTCCGGCCGCGGCTTTGCACGACCTGGCTTATCTTCTGGGCCGCTTTCATTGTACCATCGCCGCCGATGACGAAAAGCACATTGATGTTGCAGCGCTCCATGGTGTCGACAATGTCTTCGCTGTCCTGCGGACCGCGCGAGGAACCGAGAATTGTGCCGCCGAAGAGATGGATATCAGAGACTTTGTCCGGCGTCAGTTCCACAAATTTGTGTTTGTAGGTGTGGATAAAACCCTCAAGGCCGTAGGGAATGCCTATGATCGACGGCACCTGGTAGGCATGGTGGGCTTCCATGACGATTGCGCGGATGACATCGTTGATACCGGGGCAGAGACCGCCGCAGGTCACGATGGCGCATTTTGTCTGCGTTGGATTAAAATAGAGTTTTTTTCTCGGTCCTGCGGCCTCAAGCGAGAGAATCTGCGGTTCAATGTCCTGGCTGCAGTCTTTGTCCACAAAGACCTGAACCTGTTTGTCATCCTCGAGACTGTTGTAGGGGAGGGGCGTCTCAATTTTTCTTGGGCCCAGAGTATTGATAACTGTATTAATGGCCATGTCTGCCTCTGTCGTTGTGGAATAGACGCCGCATATGCGGCGAACAGTCAATTGGTATCATTTTTTGCGCTCGGAGAAAAGACCGCAGCACGGAGTCTGTGTCGCAAAAAAAGCGGGCGTTTTCGTCTTTGAGGAAACACCTTTGAGGAAACACGTCTCTTTTTGCCTGCCTCAATTGTCATTCGCGTATGCCTTGCGTACACTGCGTACGAAAGGCGGAGAGCAGAAAAAAATAGGATTATGCGTTTTTTTTGTGGGATCCCTGATTTCAGTGGGATTGGAATTCCCTCTGGTGAAGGCAGAGTGGCTTCATTGAGCGAATCCCACAAAAAAAAACGCAAGACCCAAAAAATATCGTGTGCAGAAAGAGAAGCGGATCCTTTAAATCCATAGCGCATTGGATGACATCGTACTTTGCTCTGTACGGCGGAGAGACGTCTCTACTCAGCGTCACAAAGATTCTTCCCTGCGCGACGAAGTGAGCAGCGGGTGCCGAGCAACTATCACTCTCCTTTGTCACTCCAGGGAAAATCGTTATGCGGCCGAGTCTACTCAAGCGAGAAACTAACTGACATTGTTGTGAGTTTGATTCAGCACAGATTCTGGTATATTTAACTCAAAGTGGCAATTTTTTTTCTGACCGCAGTATAACAGGCCATCCTTTGGATGCAAACAGCTGGTAGAACGTAAACTCTTCATTTCTGTGTGACTCAAGCAGGATAGGAAACCCTGAGTATACTTCAGCCAGAAACAAACGAACATGTTTGCGAAAAGGAGTCAGCGCAGAGTCTGGTATTTTCAGCTTCAAGTGGCAACTTTTTTTCTGACCGCATTATAGTGGACATTGCTCGATGGAGACCGCCACAGTGTGGGCTTTTGAGTCACACGTGAGTCACATGTGACTCAAAGGATA
>JAFTDR010000190.1 GCA_017454105.1 Desulfovibrionaceae bacterium
GGTACGATGTATCTCCAGGATTTTGGTAGTTCAGTTCACAGAAATCCTGAATCATGCTCATGTTGAGCGTCTTGCCAAAGCGCCGCGGCCTCGTAAAAAGCGGTGCCTTCGCACTTCCGACACCCATGAACAATTCTTTAAGATAGCTGGTCTTGTCTACATAATACCTCCCATATTCAATGAGTTCTGAAAAGCTAAACGCTCCTCTGTCAATTGATCTTCTCTCCGTCATTTTCCACCCACTTGTTTGCGATCTTCGGAAGTCAGAAATAAAATTGCTTCACTTTGGAAAACCCCAACTGCCAGAGGTGCTTTTGCTCCGTTATTTTTCTGTGATCTCAATTTCCCGGCATGAAATGTAGCTACAGAGACGAAAAGCCTAACGGACACGGGTTTTCTATCCTACAGGACCTTTTGTAGCTCAACGGACCTGTTTATACCCGACCGCATAATGATTTTCCCTGGCAGTTAAGGAAAGCGAACTCAATGTGCCGGCGCCTACAGGACTCACTTCGTGTAACGCCAAGTATTCATTTGACTATCGATTCTCCCAGTGGACGCTGCTCTTCTCGTGGCAGGGACCCTCATCTGCTTCTGTAGTCAGTGACTGCACCGAGCTTGACCGATATACTATTAATCCGTACGCGCGGGATTTTTTTGATCGCCATATGTCACAGAATGTACAGGAGAGAGATACGTGAGCGAATTGGGCGTCTGTGGCTCGAAAAAAATCCCGCGTGTACGAATTGGCAATATCGCTCAAGTTCTCGAACCACAAAGAACCAGGCTTTTTATGTCGCTTTACAGTTCTTCTGGACTCCTCGCATCCTTTTCGTACGACGCTCCATCTGACATAAGCCAAGATGTGGTCGCTCACTGGGCAACGGTACTATGCGGGTTGTACATCTCATCGAAGCGTAGCAGCGTCAGCAAAGTTCGCTTCTACCGTATGAAAGGCGCGATTTCACCGTACCCCGTGAGCGGATACGCCAAGATATTCCGTATCGCTTGGGATTTCAGCTGCAACTCGCAGGTATTGACCGATAGTATGGTAATCCGTACACGCTTAAAAAAATCCATGCGTACTATGCTGCGGGCAAGAACGTTGCACTTCTCTTTTTTCCAGCTTTACGTATACGCCGCGGCTTTTTTTTGCCACAAAAGACTGCGAAAGCCTATCACCCACACGCAGCTCTACTTGGCTCCCCAATGATTCTTCCCGAACCAGCCAATCGAGATCGCTTCCTTTGGCCGCACAGGGAAAACTAGGATGCGGCCCAAGTACATGAGAGAATCCTGATTGGAGTCTTTTTTTATACAGGGACACAAGGGCCTGTTACGGTACGGTGCGCTTTGAAGGACGTCTTTTTCGAGCCTGCTCCCTTTCTGGGCTTCGTACGATTCTACTGATTGATTAGACTTGCGGAGTTTCACAGTGCGGGGTGGCACTCATTGCAATCAACGTAGCGAATAGTTACGTGTGCGCATTGCGGTATGGATCCTTCGTTTTGCCCTGTATGCGTATTTTATGGGTAGACGCGTCCAAGTACCTGGGATTCCTTGCGTAAGGAGAGTGAGCCCTCCTCTGTGTCTGTAATGGCTGCGACAAGCTTAATTGGAGAGAGATAGCCGTTTCGCCAGTTTGTCTCAAATAGGATGTCCGTATTTTCAAAACGCAGTTCTGATACAAGCGGGCGTATGTCCAGAGTTTTTTCGCCTTTTTTTGACGTAAAAGATTGTAGCACGCTTTTCGCAGCAAAAAAGTCTTTGAAGGCCTGTGAGACCCTTTGGTCTTGCGCGCGCAGGCGGTAGATTTCAGATACGGCAAGAAGGGTGCGGTCTTTTTTTGTGACTGTGTCGATAGCTGTCAACACTATGCCGTTTGGGCAGAAGGGGGTGAGGCGGGATGTGAGATCGCTTGCCGGCATGAACTTGTAGAGGCTTACGGCAAACCACTCGGCGAGACTTTCCACGCCGACAGGCAGAGCCCGGCCGAAGGAGAGAAGCGGCATGGGATGGAAACCATTTGAGAAGGCGACCGGAATGCGGGATCTGCGCAGAGCCCGCATAAGGAGCGACTGGAGTTCAAGCTGGCTTACATAGCGGGAGCCGCCGACCTTTGTGTGCCAGACGCGGTATTGTACGGCTTTTTGGATGAGATGGGGTTCTATTTTGGGGCGGGTGACCTCTTTGATACAAAGATTTCCGTGCGCATCGCGGTTTGGCCTATGCGCCGCCTGGTCCCGCTCTGCGTTGCAGAGCCGGTTTTTGTATAGGGGATCCTCTGGGCGCACGCGCATGCGCGAGGGATGCTCTGTATCGCAGGCCCCGCAATGGTTGCAGGGAGCGTAGCGGCAGTCAGGGGTCGTGACTTGGGCGTGGGCCCGCTTCCATTCGAGGCGCAGATAGTTTTTGTCTATGCCGGCCTCAAGGTGATCCCAGGGAAGTTGCGCATCAAGAGATTTGGCTGCAAGGTAGTCTTCTGGATTGAGTCCCAAATGCTTCATGGCCAAAATCCAGGGTTCGAGTGTAAACTCTTCAGTCCAGCTGCAGAAGAGCGCCCCGTGTTCATAGGCGCGCGCGATGACTTGTGCCAGTTCCCGGCCGCCCCGCGAGAGGATGCCTTCAAGATAGCTCACCTCTGGGTCGTGCCAGCGCAGAGTAATCCCCTTTGTATCGCGGAGGCTCTTGCGCAGCACGGAAATTTTGCGGCGTATGCTCTCAGGCGAGGCCTGTTCCGCCCACTGGAAGGGGGTGAAGGGTTTGGGGACAAAGGGCGAGATGGCTGCTGTGACTGCGAGTTTGGGACGTCCTGCAGCATGCCGGACTTTGCGGCAGAGGTCGACTATGGCCTCAAGATCCTCGTCTGTCTCTGTTGGAAGCCCGATCATGAAATACAGTTTGACCTGTTTCCAGCCGTGTTCAAGGAGCTTTTGGGCATGGAGAATGAGATCTTCCTCAGTGATCCCCTTATTGATCACATCGCGCAGGCGCTGGCTCCCCGCCTCAGGGGCGAGTGTCATCCCAGTCCTGCGAAGATCGGCCATACGGGCAAGGATTGTGTCGTCAATTGAGCCGACGCGCTGGGAGGGGAGGGAGAAGGCGATCTGCGCTTTTTTGCACTGATCGATAGTTGCGTGTGTCAGTTCTTTGAGAGCGGAATAGTCTCCAGAACTTAAAGCGAGAAAGGAAAGCTCCTCAAAACCGGTTGCGTCAAGTGCCCTTTGTACGATATCTCTGACTTTCGCAACGCTTCGCTCGCGAGCAGGCCTATAGACCATGCCTGCCTGGCAGAAGCGGCAGCCCCTTGTGCAGCCCCGGGCTATCTCAACCGAGAGCCTGTTATGCACGGCGTCAATCGGCACAACTTGGCGTTCTGGGTAGGCACAGGTATTGAGATCAGCCACAATGGTGCGTTTTGGCTGGTGGCTTGGTCGCAAAGAAGTGAGGGTATCGTCAGTAAAGAAAGACGGCACATAGATGCCTGGGAGATCCGCTGCCTGCGCAAGGAAGTCCTCTTTTGTACACCCTTGGGCTTTCGCCTCCTCTAGTTTGTGCAGAAGACGAGGAAAGGCTTCCTCGCCGTCGCCAAGGACCATAAGATCCATGAAGGGCGCAAGCGGTTCGGCCCCAAGGAGGGCTCCGCCGCCTGCAATAATAAGTGGTGTGAGCGCTGTGCGCTCCTTCTGCCAGAGGGCTATGCCCGCACAATCGAGCATATAGAGAACATTGGTGTAGCAGAGTTCGTGAGTGATTGAGAAGCCGATGAGATCAAGATCCGCTAGGGGTGTGTCTGTCTCAAGGGTTGTTAAGGGAAGTTGTTTTGCGCGAAGAAGCGTTCCCACCGCCCTTTCTGGGGCCATGACGCGCTCTGCGTACCATCCAGGCGTATTGTTGACAATGGCATAGAGAATTTTTTGCCCAAGATAGGACATGCCGACTTCATAGCGGTCTGGAAAGGCCAGGGCTATATGAAGACGCACGGCATCCTTGTCTTTTATGATACTCCCGTCTTCTATGCCCGCATAATGGGCCGGGCGGAGAATACTTCCTAGAATTTCTCGCATTTCATTTCTCGTTGGGGGTGTGTATGCGGAAGATCCTGTTTTTTGTGTGCCTGATCCTCTGTTTTCATGTCGGCATAGGCTATGCCTTTTTTTCCGGCACAGCGACCCATCAGACGCGCACGATTGGCGGTAAAAATCCACTCAAACAGCGTAATTTCCGGCGCGGCAATCCGCAGACCCGCGTCTATCACAACAGTTCCTGCTCGTATTTTAAAAGCAAGAAATGCACTATACTGTTCAAATCGGCGGAGGAGGCGAGACTCTCTGGCTTCCGTCCCTGCTCACGATGCGGGGGGTAGGTCCTCAGAGATCATCGAGGCTGTCGCCTGGGCTAGGGCGAGCTGGCTTGCTTTGTCTGACACGGTTCCGTCGAGCTTGGCAATTAAGACAGTCTCCAAGATAACCGAGTAGCGCGGGCCAGGCGGGATCCCAATTTCTATGAGATCCTTGCCACTTATATCTGGGCGAGTGTTGCGCCATTTTGTCACATATTGTGAGAGATAGGGCGCAAGCCGCTCCTCTTTATTGAGCGCCATGATGTAGAGAATCGTATTGATGTCAATGCCGCGGAGCAGACGATAGAGGCCACTTATGGCCGGCTGAGTGTCCTCGCACCAGCGGACAGCGTTCTGGCACAGATAGAAGGCCTGCGCTCTCTTCGAGAGAAATTCATCGAGCGCCGCCTTTTCGATATGCAGGGCCTCGATATTGTTTTTTGTTTCAGTGTAGGAGAGATTGTAGGTAAGTCCCCAAAGATAGAGCATCCACGGCTGCACTTCCTCTTCTTGGTAGAGCATTGTGTACCAGGTGATAAATTGGCGGATGCGTTCAAGAAGTCTCAGCCTCTTGCGGGTGAGCACGCTTTTGGGGAGAATGTCCTTAAGAATGCCCAGATTTTCGAGTCTAAGGAAACAGGATGCGGGATCTGGTTCATTGCAGATGAGCCTAAACTCGTTAAACAGGCGCTTTTGCTTTAAGCGGTCCAGGACTTTGAGAGTGACGGCATTGCGTATGAGTCTTTCTGTATTTTTGCCGATGCGAAAGCCGTAGCGCTTCTCAAAGCGTACCGCTCTAAGACAGCGTGTTGGATCCTCGACAAAGCTTAGCGGATGCAAAACGCGGATAACGCCGTTTTTAATATCGCGCTGGCCTCCGAAGAAATCGACAAGTTTGCCCTGGTCCTTGTCCAGTCTGATTGCAAGCGCGTTCATTGTGAAATCGCGGCGTGCGAGATCCATCTTAAGTGGCGATACCTCAACTAAGGGGAGGGCGGCTGGATGCTCGTAGTATTCGAGCCTGGCTGTTGCGACATCGATATGCTTTTTTTCATGGGCGTTGTTTGTGAAAATAACCATTGCGGTCATGAATTTTTCGTGTCGGCTCACTCTCCCGTGCAGGGCCTGCGCAAGATGCTCGGCATAGAGGGCTCCATTGCCCTCGACGACAAGGTCTATGTCGTGGTTTTGCTGCTGGAGGAGGAGATCGCGGACAAAGCCTCCAACAACAAAGACCGCGAGATTGAGACTTCTTCCGATTTCGCCCGCTATTTTCAGTATGTCGAGTACCCACGTAGGCAGGTGATCGACGAGCATTTTTTCAATATTGTAGTATTTGGCGCCGCGGTGCGAGTCTTCGGAGGAAATCTCGGCAAAGATATTGACAAGGTCCGTTCGTGTCATGATGCCGACAACTTCGTCGTTTTCTATAACCGGCACCATGCGCTGATTGTTCTCGATAATGATGCGCGAGACATCGTTTATTGGATCGTCTGGGCTTACGGTTTTGACTCCGCCGCGCATGTAGTCGTCGACGCGGGCTTCGCTTAACTCATGGTTCACGGCCCGCTGGGCTGTCTGCACATCAAAGAGACCAGCTAGGGTGTGGGTGCCCGGCTTGTAGACCGGAATGGACTTTAAGCCGAAATGAAACATCATCTCATCGGCTTCCCGAATGAGCGTGTTTGTCTGCACACCGATTGGCGGCGTTGACATATAGGCGCGGACTGTCCTTAGATCTTTTTGCAGGTGGAGCTGCCTAAGTATTGTATCCTTGACATTTTGGATAAAGAATTTGCGGATTGAGGCTGAGGCCGCATAGGTGTGCCCGCCCCCGCCCAAGATGGAGCAGATGGCGCCGACATTGATATCCCGCGTCTTACTTCGGGCGATGACCTGGACGCGCTCGCCCATCTGGCAGAGGACAAAGACCACCTGGTGCTTTCCTGACTCCATAAGCTGGTAGGCGAGAAAGGCGCAGTCATAGCTTTCTTCAAGCACGATGTCTGTTATGATCACATCGTGGCCCTGCACGCGGTAGGCCTGGCTGTTTTCAATGAGTTCGTTTAAGAGCTGGATTTGCCTGCCGTTTAATTGGTGCATCTCAAGCTCTGCGATTTCATCGATATTCATGCCCTGCTCGGCAAGCCAGGCCGCCGCATGGAAGTCCTGGGCCCTGGTCGAGGAGTAGGTGAAGGCCCCTGTGTCCTCGTAGATGCCGAGGGCTAACAGTGTCGCCTCTTCAGGGCTTATGGTTATGTTTTTGTTTTTTAAGTGTTCGACGATAAAACTTGTGACAGCGCCGCACTGGCATTCGTGAAAGACGGCGTTTACAAAGTCGTTTGGCGTTGAGGGATGGTGGTCCCAGACTTCGACTGAGATCGCGCTTCCGCTTGCCGCTCGGTCGAAAACAGGCTGTATGTGCGGCACCCGGCTAGGCTGCCTTGTGTCGACAATAACCACATGCCGAATGCTTTCCCAGGCAATCTGGTTCGCATTGACCAGGCCGAAATTCGCCCGCGGGAGTTTTTCATAGTATTTGCGTATGCGGTTTTCCTGCGTGCCTGGGAAAAGAAGGATAGGGGACTCATAGAGATGCCGGACAGCTATCATGGCCGCGAAGGCATCGAAGTCGGCATTGGCATGACAGGTGATGAGAATGCTCATGCCTTATTCCTTGGATGACATGCGTGATGCAGTTCAAGAAGACGGGCGGCCTGAACATGGGTGTAGATCTCAGTCGCCGCAATGTCCGCATGGCCGAGGAGCATTTGTACGGAGCGCAAATCCGCCCCGCCTTCAAGGAGATGGGTCGCAAATGAATGGCGGAAGGTGTGGGGGGAGATTGTGCGCCGAATGCCAGCCTTAAGGACGGTCTCCTTGACCATCTTCCAGACATATTGTCGTGTAAGACCCCGGCCAAAGCGGTTGACAAAGACAGTTTGCCCTTTGGGCTGAAATTTCGGCCTGATATCGCTAAGGTACGCAAGGATGCGTTTCTGCGCAAGGCTGTGGAGAGGGACAAAACGCGTTTTACTTCCCTTGCCGACAACGCGCACAATGCCCCGCTCAAGATCGAGGTCTGAAAGGGCGAGGGAGCAGAGTTCAGAGACGCGGAGGCCTGCGGCATAGAGCAGTTCCAAAATACAGCTGTCGCGCAACCCCGCCTTGCTCGTCTCGGCGATTGAGAGAATGCTTTCGATTTCTTCTTGGCTTAAGACCTCGGGAAGATGGTCGGGAAGTCTTGGATTATCGCAGAAGCGTGTCGGATCCTCGCTAATCTCCCCATTGCGCAAAAGATAGCGAAAAAAGGAGCGCAGGGCGGAGAGCCTGCGGGCTCTGGTGCGCTCGCTCTGTTCTTTTGCCGTGAGCCAGGCAAGGTAGAGCAGGACACAGTCCTCGTTGACTGTGACTGTGCCGGCCTCCTTGAGATAGGTAAGAAAAGTCCGTATATCTTGCTCGTAGGCCTCGCATGTCTTGGGTGCGAGCCCTTCCACGGCGAGAAGTCTGTCGAGCCAGCGGCTCAGCTGTTCAGAATAGTTGTTGGTCTTGTTTTTCTGTGTGCTGTTCATTGTTCCATGATAGCGGTAACATGATGCGAGGGCAAGCTGTGGGCGTAACGGATGTCTTTATCGGTCTTGGGTCAAATTGTACCTCTGCGCAGGAGTTACTTTTTAGTGCGTGCGCGCGTATCGCTGCTATTCCAGGAATACATGAGCGCGCACGCTCGCCCATCTATTGGACAGAACCTCAAGGCGTGCGCGATCAGCCGTGGTTTTTGAACTGTGTCGTACACGTCGAGGCGGATGAGTCTGTGCGGCCCATCCCCCTTCTTCGGACCTTTCTCGCCCTAGAACAAGCTCTTGGGAGGAAGCGCGGACCTTTTGAGCAGCGCTTTGGGCCAAGACCCATCGATATTGATCTGCTTCTTTTTGGCGACGAGGTTTCCGATACTCCCGCCTGCATCCTGCCCCATCCGCGCATGCACAAACGCGCCTTTGTCCTTGTGCCGCTAATCGATCTGGCGCCGGATCTTTTGCTCTACGGTCAGCCTCTCGCAAGCCACTTGGCAAAACTTTGCTGGCGGAGGGAGGGGGAGAGGATCTATCAGACAGAGGATGTCGAGTCGCCGATCATATAAGCGAGGAGCGTGTAATGTACACAATCCGTAGAGAGTCTTCCTTTTTTGAACGTTTTGCCAAATCCCTGTTCGGTATTTTGTTCGGCATTGTCCTGCTTATTGTGGGCCTGGGGCTTCTTTGGTGGAATGAGGGTGATTTCGTCCACACGCGTGACGCCCTGAGGGAGGCAGCCGGCACAACAGAGGAATTAGAGGATCTCAGCCATGTGCGCCATGAACTGGATGGCCATCTGGTTCACGCAATCGGAGAAGCCTTGGCCAACGAGCAGCTCCGCGACCGAGATTTTGGTTTCGCTGTGCGGGCTCTCTCGCTCAAGCGGGAGGTTGAATACTATCAGTGGGTTGAGAAGAGCCATACGGAAACTCGAAAGAAATTAGGAGGCGGCGAGGAGGAGATAACCACCTACCAATATGTCGGCGAATGGGTGGATTCTCCTGTTTCATCGACGACCTTTGTGGATCCAGAGGCTAAGACGCGCTATACAAATAGCATACGCCTCGATCTGAAGGACACCATGGTCTCTGCGCGCTCAGCCACACTTGGCGCTTACCGCCTGCCGACTTTTTTGATTGACGAATTGCCGGTTTCTGATTTGCAAGACTTGAACCTCAAACCGGCCGACAGACGCTCTCTAGCCGCCCGGATGCATGCGGATCCTGCACTCATCCATGTGGATGGGAATTGCGTCTATCTCGGTCATAGTCCGAATCTCCCAGAGATAGGCGATGTGCGCGTACACTTTTATGCCGCAATTGAGGGGACAATCAGTATTCTTGCCCGCACAGCAAAGAATAGCTTTGAGCCCTATCAGGCCGGAAATGGCAAGAAAATCTTTGCCGCCGAGTACGGTACTCTTTCCGCTCACGAACTCTATGTGGAAAAAGAGCGCTCAAATGTTCTAAACACTTGGCTTATCCGTGTCTTGGGCATTGTTCTTGTCACATTTGCGGTCTGGCTTCTTCTTGAGCCCATAAGTGTCCTTGCGAGCATTCTGCCTATTCTCGGCTCACTTGTTGAAGCCGGAAGCCTGCTTGTGAGCCTATGCGTAGGCCTTGCCCTGTCGTTTGCCGTCATGGCAATAGCCTGGATTGCCTACCGCCCGCTTATCGGCTGCGCTCTGCTCGCTATTGGTCTTCTTTTTGCCATTCTTCTTCCTTTCAGAAAGAAATTGCTTCCTCACACAGCATAGGCGCGGCTGTGAGGATTTTTTGGAGTGTCCATGTTCAAAATACTGATTGTTCTTATTGTCGGCTATGTTCTCTACCGCATGTTTAAAAACGATTTTTTAAAGCGCAAGCAGGTCGATGCTGAGGAAGAAAAAAAGTCGATGGATGAAAAGATTGCCCACGGTGAGATGGTCAAAGATCCCGAATGCGGCACCTATGTCTCCAAGGACTGCGAAATAACTGTGCGTGACGGGAGTGTTGTCCATCATTTTTGCAGCTACGACTGCAGGGAGAAATTTCTCAATCGGCTGCGCGAGGGTGGGCGGCAGATTCCTGAACACAAGGCAGACGAGTAGGCCTCTGCGCTTTGAGTCAGGATAATTGCTCGCGCTCTCTTTGTATCGTGGGCGTAGTCTTTTTGTCGGCACCAAAAAAGCCCCCGCATTCGAACGAGAATGCGGGGGCTTTTTTGGTGTCACTTATGGTGCGCCACGAGGGCGTATGTCTCATGTGGTTGCAACAACCTCCTAGTTAGGTGAGCCGCCTAATTAGAAACAAACCGAGCGTGCATGCAGTAATGTTCATGTGCGAAGCCTCGGGCGGTATAGTGCTATGGAGCCTCGGCAAAGTAGCATTATGTCGTAGTAAGCGACGACGCCGTAGGCTAGGGCCGCGTAATTCAGCCACGAAAGATACGCACTGTCAGGGTCGAGTCTGTCGTTTTAGCCGAAGACCGGGATAAGCAATTATCTCTACGTTGCGTGCGTTATGGCGAGCATAAGCAACGTCTGACCGGCGACGGCGTAGCCTAGCTAAGAACGTGGCATGTTCGTATGGGGGACATAGGTAA
>JAFTDR010000191.1 GCA_017454105.1 Desulfovibrionaceae bacterium
CGAGTTAGCTACATGGAGGTGAGTTACAGTCCATCTGCTCTTCCAACTCAAAAAGAGCCTTTGTAGCTAAACGAGTTCATTTAGCTACAATCCGCCGCTTAAGTTGGCAGAATGGCCTCTGGAGCCATGTAGGTAACACGGGAGGTGGGAATTCAAGATAAAGTCTTTTTTATGCTAATAGGCGAATTAAAAACAATTTCTGGGCTCGTCTCAAAAATAAGATCGAACGATGACGCATCAGTAAGAGGCAGAAAATAGAAGATGCAAGGCAGAAAAAAAGAGTAGCATATCAATCTCACAGATAGTATCCGCTCACGGGGCAACGGTACTATGCTGGTTTTAATTCTCATCGAATCGTGCAGCATCAAAAAAGTTCGCTTCTACCGTCCTGAGGAGTAGCAAAAAATCATCTGTGCGCCAGTTAGGTGCATTGAGTCTCGCTTGGTGAAAGTCCAGGCCTGGCAAAGAGCGGCAGCCAGTACATAGCGCTTTTTGCCGAAGCCGCGAGGTTAGGCTAAGGCTTCGCCCGTCGAAGCGTAGGCAGTGGAGTGTACGAGCCGCGACGCGAAAGCAAGTGCGAAAGCGTGAAGTGACCCACGCCCCGTAAGTTTATGATGCGGAAGCCGACGACGCGAAGCTAGTGTGGGATATATAGAGTATTGAGAGTAGCTATACTACGGTCAGAAGAAAAACTGCAACCATTGAGCTACGACCCCACCTTGTTTTGGAATCGCAGACCACACATATGTACATTTTCCTCGTGTACGGATTACAATACTATTGGCCAATCCCTATGAGTAAAAGCTGAAATCCTCGCGATACAGGAGCTTCTTGGCTTCTGTCGGATGAGCGACGTACAAAAAGGGTCGAGTTCAGAAGAACTGTACAGCGACAGAAAAGCCTGGTTCTTTGTGGTTCGAGAGCTTGAGCGATAGTATGCCAATCCGTACAACGTCTGAGCAGAATCTCTGCCCATTCAGAAGTGTACTGGCAATGGCGCGGAAACCGTGGATGCACATTTCGTTCCGTCCGTAGCCTAAGCGACGGAGACCGTTGAGCAACCCCATATCGCTGATGCTCTGAGTTTTAGGTCGGTGAAGAGCTTGACTCCCTGTGTGGTACGAGGAATAAGGTGTTCACGTTTTTTCTTCCATACGTTCGGCTGGCACGGTCCATAGCGCATTCACCGTGTGCAGCGCAATTCGGAATTGCAGAGAAAAACGTAAGGCACAATTTCAGGGCAAAACGTCTGCAAATTGGCGCGAAGAAGCTTCCCAATTTCAACAGGCTCAAGAATTGCTGCCGTATTTTTAGGGGCGCGGGTTGAGAGAGCTTTCCCAAGCTGTGCCGCCGCATTAAACACGACCCGAGCAATGTTGCATAGCGGCAAATCTGGCATGCTATCTGGGCTAATTTGTGCGCCATCTCAACATGCCTCTCATGTTCCCGAAGACATGGCAAAATGTCGTGGGGATAGTGCCAACGGCAGGAATGAGAAATTTCTCAACTTTTGATCGTACCTGACGGTCCGCTTTTTATTTGCCAGCCATTCACGGGCTATCTGTTTTTTTTTCAGCAGGCGAAAGGAGCCTGCTTTGCCCGTTTCTGCAGCCATTCCTACCCTGCAAAAGAGCTTTCTGTGCTTCTGTCAGACTAAAACCATCATTTGCCCCTGTGTACGCACAGATTATATATGTCTTCCGACTTTTGTGCCAACGGTACTCCACGCGCCAAATGAGATTGCCGCCGCTCGCCAAACACAAGGATCAGTCCGTCACCGTCGGCAAGATTCTTCCGCTTTTGTCTTTACCCTCCACGTCTAATCTTCGTCTGCTGATAAAACGCAAGCCCTGCAGCATACCGTCTTTCAAAACACCCATTGCTATACCGTCACAGAAAAACCGCATGAAATTTGGGTTTTCGGTTCGTTGACGGTATGGCTGCGACACATAGTAGTTCTTTTGGACGGTATACCGCCATCTTTGAATCTTGGGTATATCAGACGCGATACTAAGAAACCCGCATGAATAGCGGGCTTCTCGGCGTTTTGGGGAATTTTGGGCACAAAAAAAGCCCTCATAGAGGGCTAATTTTTTCAATTTGGCGGAGAGGCGGAGATTCGAACTCCGGGAGCGCTTTTAACGCTCACACGATTTCCAATCGTGCTCCTTCAACCAGCTCGGACACCTCTCCGTAACTGCTCTCAAACAACAAGAAGACAATACACAAATTTTTACCGGCTTGCAAGAAAAAAAATGCGGGTTGGCTACTTATCTTTTTTGTCCTTGTTTCGCCGTTCAACGTCCGTCGCGGAATGGGCAAAGCACCAAATGCCGCCGAGAGCGAGAATCATAATAGCCAGGGCATTGAGAGTATCGTAATCCATGACAATTACGCGGTCACGCCCATTTGATTGAAGCCGCAGTCAGTATAGATGATTGCGCCGGTCACCGGGCTTGAGAGATCTGAGGCCAGGTAGACCGCTGTTTTGCCTACTTCTTCTATTGTGACATTTCTATGGAGGGGGGAGGATTCTTGGAGGCGGGTAAAGACATCGCGCATGCTTATGACCGCAGAGGCGGCAAGTGTTTTGATTGGGCCTGAGCTTATCGCGTTGATACGTATGCCCTTTGGTCCTAAGTCATACGCAAGATAGCGTACGCTTGCCTCTAATGCCGCCTTGGCAACGCCCATGACATTATAGCCCGGGATAATCTTTGTTGATCCGTGATAGGTCATGGTGATGATGGAGGCGCCTTCACTCATAAGTGGTGAAAAGGCTTTGCAGAGAGCAGGCAGGGAAAAAGCGGATACCTCAAGGGCGAGTTTGAAGCCATCGCGTGAGACGTCCATAAACGGGCCGCGGAGGTCATCTTTATTGGCGAAGGCAATTGAGTGGATCAGGATGTCGAGAGATCCCCATTTTTCTTTAACCAAGGCGACTGCGTTGGCGATTTCTTCATCTGAGCAAACATCACATTGGAAGGTAAATTCGCCGCCAAGTTCTTCACTCAAGGGTATTACACGTTTTTTTATCGCTTCGCCAACATAGTTGAATGCCAGTCTGGCTCCTTCTTGCTTTAAGCACTGCGCTATGCCCCAGGCGATGCTTTTGTTGTTGGCAAGCCCCATGACAAGAGCCTTTTTTCCTTCGAGCAGCATAGTATTCTCCTTCTATAGCTGGTCGTTTGGCACCTGGAGTTTTTTTCCGGTGATGATCGTATAGGCCTCCCGGTATTTTTCCGCTGTCTTCTTGATGACTTCCTCAGTGAGCGCAGGTGGGGGAGGCTGCATGTTCCAGGGCTGCCGCTTGAGCCAGTCCCTGAGGTACTGTTTGTCGAAGCTCGGCTGGCTACGACCTGTGGTATACGTGTCTTTTGGCCAAAAGCGCGAGGAGTCTGGTGTGAGTACCTCATCGATAAGCATGAGGTCATCGTTGACAATGCCAAATTCAAATTTTGTATCGGCGACAATAATGCCTCGGGCATCAGCGTGCTTGCGCCCGGCCTCATAGAGGGCGAGCGATGTTTTCTCGACTGCCGAACACATCTCTTTTCCGAGAATGTCCGCTGCCTGCGCAAGAGAGATATTTTCGTCGTGGCTTCCCTGTTCCGCCTTGGTTGACGGCGTAAAGAGAGCAGGATCGAGGCGGGCTGATTCGAGAAGGTTTTCAGGGAGCTTTTGACCGCAAACAGTGCCGGTTCTCTGGTAATCCTTCCAGCCGGATCCAGTTATATACCCGCGCACTATACATTCGATCGGCAGTGGTTTTGCCTTGCGTACGAGTACGGCTCGCCCTTCGAGTTCATCGGCATAGGGTGCGAGCGCCCGAGGAAAATCGGCGACATCCTTTGCAAGAATGTGATTCTTGATGATGGACTGGAACATATCCATCCAAAAGAGTGTAATCTGATTGAGGATGACCCCCTTGTAGGGGACAGGTTCATTCAAGATCACGTCAAAGGCGGACATGCGGTCAGTCGTGACTATGAGCAGTGTTTCTTTATCGACTTCGTAGATATCGCGTACTTTGCCGCGGCCGAGAAGAGGGTAGGGGGGGAGGTTGGTTTGTGTAACTGTGTGCATCGTATCCTGCCTCAGCGTTTTCGGATTTCAAGCGCACGGGCATGCGCTTCAAGCCCTTCAATACGAGCGAGCGCAGCCACGTCCTTGATGCTGGACTGGAGAAAGGACCGTGATGCGGCAATGATGCTGGATTTCTTACAGAAAGTTTGGACTGACAGGGCGGAGGAGAAGCGGGCTGTCCCCATGGTTGGCAGAACATGGTTTGGACCTGCGTAGTAGTCGCCGAGTGGTTCTGGGCTGTTAGCGCCAAGAAAGATGGCGCCGGCGTTGCGGATGAACGGAAGCAGGGACCAGGGATCCCGTGTGTACAGTTCAAGATGCTCTGGCGCAATTGAATTGGCAATCTCGATTGCAAGCGACATGGATTCCGTGTAGACAACCGCTCCCCAGTCTTTGAGGGACTGCTTGGCTATATCAGCGCGCGGCAATGACTGCACCTGGTGCATCAGTTCCTGGGGAAGATCTTCGGCAAGATGTTTGTCCGTTGTGATGCAGATGGAGGAGGCAAGGGGATCGTGTTCCGCCTGGGAGAGCATATCCGCAGCCAGGATACTCACATCAGCAGAGCCGTCAGCGATAACGAGAACTTCGCTTGGACCGGCAATCATATCAATGCCGACTATGCCCTGCACAAGTCGCTTTGCGGTAGTCACATAGATATTACCCGGCCCAGCGATGACGGATACGGGGCGGATTGATTCAGTCCCATAGGCGAGTGCGGCAATGCTCCAGGCGCCGCCGACACGGTAGATCTCGGTAATGTTGAGGATATGGGCCGCTGCCAAGATGTGCGGGTTGATTGTGCCGTCTCTGCGGGGTGGGGTGCAGATGGCAATGCGCTGAACGCCAGCAGTCTGGGCTGGTATGGCATTCATAAGCAAGGTCGAGATAAGGGGGGTGTTTCCGCCCTGACCGCCCGGAACATAGAGTCCGACGGAGCCAACAGGAAGAATGCGCTGGCCGAGAATTGTCCCGTCTGGACGCGTGTCAAACCACGAGTTTTCTTTCTGCTTTTCGTGAAAGGAGCGGATATTGTCAGCCGCCCGGTAGATGAGATCCCTGTCATTGGCCGATACAGAGGCCGCTGCGAAAGCGATATCTTCCTCATCTATCCTGATTGGGTGGTTGAATGACTCACAATCAAAGGAGACCGTATAGTCGATGAGCGCTGCGTCGCCCTTCGTTGCTACTGCATCGAGGATTTCCCGGACGCGAGTTTCGATCTCCGCACCAGATTTGGCACGATTTTTAAGCCAGGCTGATGCGGAGTACCAGTCCTTGCTCGTATTGACACATATGCTCCTACAGGACATACTTCATCCTTTGCATGCGCTAATTGTATGCACTTAAGACGCTTTTTCCGGGGTCCTTCGTTTGAGGTAACCCACAATGGGGCCTCTCCAAAGAGACGAAGTATATACAAGAATATATTCAATGTCGAGAGTAATTCACAGGACCTCTTGACAGAGTCGATTCTCGTACATACTTCCTTTGTGTACAACGGAGTAAAGACTCTTTTTTCGAGGAATACAGTGATGCAACAGTTTAGGAATCCTTTTGATCGCGTGGCGCGGTTTGAGCAATTCGCGGATGACCCAGAAACAAAGACAGCGGAGGATTTTGCCTCCGCAGAGCATATGGAAGCCGATCGCCCCTCTTCGGCCGATCGGACGATAGAAATCGTCGAAGAGAACGAGGCAGCAAAAGAATCCAAAGACACTCAGGACACACTTGGTGATTCCTTCAGGATTGAGCCCGACCCTATGGCGTCAGAGGATGCAGACTGGCAAGAAAAAACAGAAGAGCAGCCGAGTAGCGACGTAAGTAGTCAGGACCAGAACGCATCCCGCGAGGCAGCATCGAGCGATGATTTGAACCAGGACACTGTCACTGAGGAAGCACCTGAACAGGACAAGGCACATCAGGATGAGAGTGAGGAGTCTCCCAAGGAGGAGAGCATCGAAGGGGATGTGCAGTATACAGGTCCTCTTTTCGGCGGTGCAGCAGCTCAGGCAGAGAGTGAAGAATTGGCGGCACTCAAGGCGGAGATGGATGCGATGCGTCTTCGTCAGGCTGCTGAGATGGACAATTTCAAAAAGCGTCTTGCTCGCGAGCATCAGGAGCAGATGCTCTATGCCTCGGAGAAGGTTTTGAGCGATCTTCTGCCAACACTCGACAATCTCGAGCTTGCCCTGCAGTACGGCAATACAAATGAGGTCTGTAAGGACATTTTGACCGGCGTCTCCATGACACACAAGCTTTTGCTTGACTGTGTGCAGAAGCACGGTCTTATTCCCGTCGGTGCTGTCGGCGAGGTCTTTGATCCTGCCATCCATGAAGCTGTTGGTTTTGATCCGCAATCCGACCAGGAGAAGGGCTGTGTCGCCCGCGTTCTCCAGCGCGGCTATAAACTTGGCAACCGCCTCCTTAGGGCAGCCCGTGTCATGATTTCCCAGCCTGCCGGATAGTTTTGGACTGGAGTGGGTTACTTTTTTTGTAGAGTCGCAGAGCAGGCTTTGTACGGCCTGCTTTTTTTGTGGGGACTTCGATACGTCTCGTCAGTAAAAAAGCTGTGGTTGGGCAGCACCATTTCCCTCGTAATTTCTTGTTCTTCTTTGTGAGCTCTACTTAAGCCAGAAACAAATTGACCTTTTTGCGAACGGGATCAGCACTCAAGTCTGATATATTCAATTCCATGTGGTACTTTTTTTTCTGTCTGCAGTAGACATCCAGACCCAAGATTTCCCCACAAGAACCAAATTGGCACCCACAGGGTTCACTGTCGCGGGAAGAATCATTGCGAGCCCGAGCATGTAACCAGCCTTATAAAGATTTTCTCCTCGGTGGACGATGTCAGAGGTCACTCTAAGCGTTCTGCGGAAAATCAATCTGCGCTCGAGTAGACAAGGAATAAACGCTTTGCGAGCGCTCACGGGGGGGGACTGGATGCGGATACGGACAAGAGAAGAACACCGCTCGAAAGAAGCGTTCCTTCTACAGTGGGAGAATGGTCGTTAAACCTGCCTGGCCCTTGTCAAGCGGGCCACGAAAAAGGTTTCCGAGGGTGGCGACGGCGCAAGCCTAGGGAGACTTCATAAGCCCATCGTCGCTCGCAAGCAGAAAGGGAAAAAACTCGAGGCCTCGGAGATTGAGAAAATACCGCCCAGGCATATATACTCGACCGCATACTGATTTTCCTCAAGGCACGTAAAGGGCCGGCTCGTTTGATCGCTTTAGGGAAGAATCGTTGTGCCGCTGAGTAGGGGGCCAAGCCGCCACACTGATTGAGCGGATGATCGCCGAATTTGATGCACTACCCTGCTCCGTGAGCCGACCAACAAGCCTACGTTCTTGCTCGTAAAAGAACACCGCTGGGCCAGCAAGGCGTTCGCTCGAAGCTCATCTGCGGTGAAAGATGGCGTACACGTTCTCTATCACTGCGAATGACCTGTAAACGCACAAGACAAAAGCTGCGCGAGTGTGCTTTTGCCTTGCAGAAATATCCATGAACGCAAGTGTACAGATAGACGCTGCTTGGCTTGCGCGTTGAAAATGAGGGCGTAGTAAGCGAAAGACCTTCTGGCCCCACCCAAAAAAAGAGGGCGGAGAGGGGCGGACAAAAAGAATTTGAGCTTTGTGGTTCAGATTTTTTTTTGCCTGCCCGTATAGGAGTGACTGCTGGGGCGTACGCTTCGGGAGAAGCGCACGAAGAGTGTGGCATTGGTTACATCAAGGCGAAATCGTACGATAGGCAAAGGGCATTCTCTGGGTACATAAGCATGAGCTACAGGGCCAAAGGTAAGCCGCAAGGCCCTCAAGTATCCTCTGCCAAAACAGTTGAGCCTTGTATGTATTGGCGTCAATACGCTCGTACGCTCAAGTTAGGACTGAAGAAGTCCCATGAGACACCTGTCAGAGGATCGTCTTAAGAGAAAGCGTAGCCTCGCGGGCGGAACCCTTTGCCCGTCGCCCCCTTGAGTGGATGCATATTCATTAATGCTGCTCGACCATAGAGAGAGGCATTGCTTTAAAGGATTCTTTGGCTCCTTCGAGGAAGGCTTCTGTATTGATCGGAGTACATTTTTCAGAATGATTTCTATGCCTACTTTCATATTCTTTAATTTCTTCGGTGGTCATAAAACTTCCCACACCACCCTCGAAGCTTCTAAGAACAGATATACCGTCATTTTCGTTTTGTGGTGTTCTCATACCGTGACCCCTCTATGAATGATTTTTTTTAACCGTTTGGAATGGGAGGACAATGTCTACCATGTACATCAGTTCACTGCGCTGCATCAAACGCTTTTTTTTTCTTCCAACTCTTGATTTAGACGAATTGTATAGAAAAATGGGAAAGCTAGGAAAATTGCACCATTTTTTATACTTTTGCCGAGAATTTACGTAGATTGCAATTCTATGTCAAATACCCTGAGAACTGCGTGTGCTGTAAAGGTTCTTGTATTGTGAAAATGAGAAAAATTCGTATCTGCTCACGATGCAACGGTGCTACGTGGCGATTATAGGTCTTCAAATCATATCAGAGGTGACAAAGCCCATAATCGCCCACCTAACCCCCGTGGGCGGATACGGAGAGAAATCAGGATGTTGCACTGTCGCCTGCCCAAAGCTTTTGTACACACGAAAGGAACTGTACAATCACAATAGGAGTATTTTCATCGTAATCTTGTGGTCGACAATCTGCGATCCTTGAACACAAAAGGGATTTTGAAGAAGTTTGAATAGATAGTTTTTATTAAAATGATGTATACTTTCAACAAAATTGTCGGGATGTATTTCAAGACTTCCAGATTTATCGAAATCCCCTAAAGTATCCGCTCACAGGTCAGCTGTGCGATGCGTTGTTATTGTCAAATAATCCGTACTCTTTCGTTGAAGAGACCGCTTGAGAGTCGGCTGAAACCCTACAGTCTGAAATGCAACGTTTAGGGGCGATGACTTATAAAGCCGATGCTGAAACAAAGCGCGCAGACAAGGCGGAGGCAAAGATAAGCGAGCTGGAAAAGAAGTGCATGGAGCAAGTACTGTTGGTTGCAGAACTTAGGGCAAAGGGCGATACATCTAGCCGAAAAACCACATCGAAAAAGCAGGAAAAATAGCTATTCATGTATCAGAACAGAACACCGATGTTTTGTTCTCAATTGTTAATGCGGTCTTAAGAAGGTCAATGAGTACACTTCGTATATATTAAAGCAAAGAAGAGAAAAAGAATCGTACTCCGTGCGCTTTGTCAGCTGCTTGTGTTCTGCGTCTGCCATCTACGACATCAGTACGCGCTTATTGTCGTCATTGGCGGCAGAGGCTTCGCGGTAAAACAAAGAGAAACAATCAGCTAACATGTTGGCACCAATCAGAAGTGCTTTGACAGACACTCAGCCGCTTTGGCTGCTGCAGGTACACTGGGGAGAGGCTATTGTACATCTCAAGTGATCGGCTGGTAAACAATCTCGTAAGCGTAGTTGTCTTAGAGGGATGCAACGTGGTAAACAATCTCGTTATCAAACGTGGTAAACTCTAGATAAGCGCCTGGTAAAGAATCTCGTTGACAATATTAAAGTCAATGGAGAGAAAAAGAATTGTACTCAGTGCGCTTTGTCAGCTGCTTGTGTTCTGCGTCTGCCATCTACGACATCAGTAC
>JAFTDR010000192.1 GCA_017454105.1 Desulfovibrionaceae bacterium
GAAGCCTCCCGTCTCATGTACTGGCCAAGTGTATGCTCTGATGCAGAGTACGTATTCACTTTTGCCGATAAACCTATGCTCTCTGTGGATGGCTTGCTTGAAGCAATAAATGCACAATATGGCGACTGGCATGACATTACGAAGTGGCCTCAAGTTCCCGGCTCTGAAAATCAGTATCGGAAACTTGCAACAAAGCAAAGCGATCCACTGTCCAAAAATGGCATCATCGGAGCTTTTTGCCGTACCTATGATATTTACACAGCAATAGATACGTTCCTTGTTGGTATTTATGCACCCGTAGAAACAATGCCCGGACGTTTCACATATCTAGGCGGCAGCACGACAGGCGGAGCAGTAGTTTACGATAATGGCTTGTTCCTATATTCGCACCATGCTACTGACCCTTGCAGCGGGAGGCTCGTCAATGCTTTTGACCTCGTGAGGCTGCATAAATTCGGTGAACAAGATTATGCAGTTGATGTTAAAACACCTCCGAACAGGCTTCCATCGTATCAAGCTATGTGCGAACTTGCCGTGAATGATGCGCGTGTATCAAAGCAGCTTGCAAGGGAACACGCTGAATCTGTAATCGGTGATTTCGGCGGGCTTGTTGATGATGACCACGAGGATAGCAATTTCGATTGGACTACTGAACTGGAAATCAACAAGCAGACGCTCCAGATCAAAGCAACCATTGATAACATCTGGCTCATTCTCGAAAATGACCCAAATCTACGGGGAAAATTCGCACTGAATGAATTTGCTGGACGCGGTGAAGTTCTTGGTGATCTGCCGTGGAATCCATCAAAGAAACGCCGTGCGTGGTCTGACAATGACAATCAGGGCTTGTATTGGTATTTCGAGAAAACCTATCACATCACCGGCAACAGAAAAATCGACGGTGCTTTGTCCCTTCATAGTGAACAGCACAAGTTCAATGACGTGAAGAAGTTTCTTAATTCTTTGAAATGGGACGGGCAACCGAGACTCGATACTTTGCTCATTGATTATCTTGGTGCAGAGGATAGTCCTTATGTTCGGGCAGTTACACGCAAGGCTTTCACAGCAGCAGTTGCTAGAGTAATGGAACCCGGATGTAAATATGACACAATGCTGATACTTATAGGGCCGCAAGGCATTGGAAAATCTATGCTTTTAGACAAAATGAGCAAGGGCTGGTTCAATGACAGCATTCGCACTTTTGAAGGTAAAGAGGCAAGCGAACTGTTGCAAGGCGTATGGCTAGTCGAAATTGGAGAACTGGACGCATTCAAAAAGTCAGATGACGCACGTATTAAGCAATTTCTTAGTCTGCGCTATGACCGCTTCCGTGCGGCTTACGGGCGACATGTTAAGGACATTCCTCGCTGCTGTGTATTCTTTGGTACAACAAATACATACACATTTTTAAGGGATAAAACAGGCAATCGCCGTTTTTGGCCTGTGGATGTAGGTGTTACAGGACACCCAAAAAATATTTGGCTTGACCTTGATGGAGAAATTGATCAAATCTGGGCTGAGGCTGTCATTAGGTGGAAGCTCGGAGAAAAGCTGCACATCATCGGCGAAATTGAAGCTGAGGCACAAGCAGAACAAGAAGCCCATCGTGAAATCAGCACAAAGGAAGGTTTAATCCACGATTACTTAGACAAACCCGTTCCTGTGGACTGGCCTAAATGGGGTCTCGACAAACGCAGATTATATCTCAATGGTCTGTCGCAGGGCGATGAAAAACTAATACTGCGTGACCGTATCTGTGCATTGGAAATTTGGTGCGAGCTATTCGGAGGTTCACCAAAAGACCTTAGATATGCGGATGCAACCGAAATTAACGATATTATTCGCGCAACTCCCGGATGGACAAAAACTACAAATAGCTTGCGGTTTGGCTATTGCGGAAAACAGCGCGGATTCCAGCGCGATTATAAGGAGTGAGGAAATGCTAGAAAAAACTGTAGAGAGGCATCTTGTCGAGGGGGTCAGAAAACTCGGCGGACTTTGCTACAAATTCACGAGTCCGGGGAC
>JAFTDR010000193.1 GCA_017454105.1 Desulfovibrionaceae bacterium
CACACAGAATCACTTGACGGTCCCTTTGCCAAGAGTGTACGCAAATTGGCAAGTGAACTCGATATTGTTGCTGTTCTTGGCCTTGCCACGCGGGCTTCGGACACAAAGCGCTATAACACGCTTCTTGTGAGTGGCCGATCCGTTCATGAGGGCTACCGAAAGATTCATCTTTTCGACACACCGTTTGTCAGGGAATCCCAGGGAACGGAAGCGGGGGATACGGCCTGTCTTTTGACTATTGGCGATATAACCTTTGGTCTTGCCCTCTGCTATGATATCCGCTTCCCGCATCTTTTTAGCCTTCTTGCGGAAAACGGTGCGACCTGTATGCTTGTTGCAGCCGACTGGGCGGCTGGTCCGAATAAGTGTGACCAATGGCGTCTTCTTGCAAGGGCGCGGGCAATCGACACGACATCCTGGGTCTTTGCCTGTGGTCAGGCCAAGAGTGCCGCAAATCCCGCCTTTGGCATTGGCCACAGCATGATCGTTGCTCCTGACGGGGTCATCTGCCAGGAACTTGACGAAAAGGAGGGCTATCTCTGTGCGGATCTCGAGAGAGATCGGGTGAGGGCAGTGCGTGAGATTTTGCCTGTCCTTGGCAACAAAAAACAAATCAGAACGATTCACAGAATCGAAATACACTGAAACGGAGGATTTTCAGCATGCATGGAGGTCTTGGTATCTGCGCAGCATTTCTCGCCGCAGCGCTTGTCTGCACGAGCAATGTCTACGCTTGGCAAGGCAAAGAAGCCACGGATGCGACGCGTGAAGCGAACCGTCGCTCTGCAGAGGGGCTGCCCTTCCACGACAAAAGCGATTTTGACGATGCAATGCGCGGGTTCATCGCGCCGCTTCCCAATGACGGTCGCATTGCGAGCGTACATGGCGGAGATGCCTGGAATCTTGCCCCATATGCTTTTTTAAGCGGCGCGGATAATGGGGCGCCGGATACGGTTAATCCCAGTCTCTGGCGTCAGTCGCGTCTTGTCATGATCAATGGCCTTTTTAAGGTCTGTGACGGCATCTATCAGGTGCGCAATGCCGATATATCGAATCTCACCATTATCGAGGGAAACACTGGCATCATCATAGCCGATCCTCTTGTCTCGGCAGAAAACGCGCGGGCCGCACTCAATCTTTACTTTGAACACAGACCGAAAAAGCCTGTTCGGGCCGTCATCTATTCTCACAGCCATGTCGATCACTATGGTGGCGTTCTTGGCGTGACAACACTTGAGGATGTCCGAGCAGGCCGCGTTGCCATCCTTGCGCCGGACGGCTTTCTTGAGGCGGCTGTGTCCGAGAATGTCATGGCCGGATGCGCAATGTCCAGACGCGCCTCCTTCATGTACGGCACAGCCTTACCGCCCTCTCCGCGGGGCCATGTGGGATCTGGCCTTGGTCTTAAAAACTCAACCGGTACACGGGGGCTTATTCCACCAACCGATATCATCAGAAAAAGCGGCGAGGAGCGGACAATCGACGGTGTGACCTTCATCTTCCTTATGGCGAAGAACACCGAGGCCCCAGCGGAAATGCACTGGTATATCCCGAAGTTTAGGGCTCTTACCGCTGCTGAGAATTGCGTTCACACAATGCATAATCTCTATACGCTCCGCGGCGCGAAAACGCGCGATCCCCTCTGCTGGGCAAGGGCTCTTGAAGAAACCCTGGAACGCTTCGGCGACAAGGCGGATGTCCTCTATGGCATGCACCACTGGCCTGTCTGGGGTGGTGAGCGTGTCCGGGCGCTTCTTGGTAAAACAGCCGATCTCTACCGCTTTATCCACGATCAGACACTGCATCTGGCAAATCTCGGCTACTCCATGCAGGAAATTGCCGAGGAAATCACTTTGCCTGATGAGCTTGCCAAAACCTTTGCCCTGCGCGGCTACTACGGAAGCCTTAATCACAACAGCAAAGCCGTGTACAATTTCTATCTGGGCTGGTTTGACGGCAATCCCGCCCACCTGCACGCTCTTCCGCCGGTCGCAGCCGCAAAAAAATATGTTGAGTACATGGGCGGAGCCAATGCGGTTCTTGCACGGGCACGCGGGGATTTCAAGAAGGGCGAATACCGCTTTGTTGCCGAAGTCCTCTCGCATGTCGTCTTTGCCGACCCGAGCAATCAGGAGGCCCGCAATCTGGAAGCCGACGCCCTTGAGCAGATGGGCTATCAGGCGGAAAGCGGACCGTGGCGCAACTTCTATCTGAGCGGCGCGCGCGAGCTGCGCGAGGGCAGCCCGAAGGCCCTACCCAGAGATGCTGATCAGCAGGCAAAAACACTGCCCCTTGATCTCTATTTCGCCAATCTCGCTGTCAGGCTTGACGGCAAAAAAGCGAGCGGAAAAACCGTGTCGCTCATAATCACGGTAGCCGATACCAAGAAACAGTACCGCCTTGATCTGAGAAACGCTGTTTTGCATGCGCGGGAGTGCAAAAGTGACGAGCAGGCAGCCTTGCACGTCACGGCGCCCAAGGAAAAAGTACTTGACCTCTTTGAGGGACGATATACGCCTGAAAACGCGAAGAAAGACAATGTCTTTGTGGGAGACAGCGAAGAACTTGCCCGCTTCCTCTCTCTTTTTACAACCTTCTCGCCCGCGTTCGCCCTTATTGAACCCTAAGGAACTGTAAAAAAGTATCTTGACATTGTTGTCGAAACTGCCAGGCAGTTTCGACAACAGAATTGAACGTTATTTTTAATAAACTTAAGCTTTACATTAAGAGACTGATATTTCTCGGAATACCAGAGATGAGGAACTATAAAAAGATAGTATGCCTATTATAAATACATTAAACCATCATTCTTTTTTATAATTTTACATTTATTAACATGACATTTCTTTTTACTACCCTCTGCTAACAGATACGAAGATTCATGTGAAGCTAGAATATATCTTTTTTCTTTATA
>JAFTDR010000194.1 GCA_017454105.1 Desulfovibrionaceae bacterium
AATGTATTTATAATAGGCATATTATCTTTTTATAGCTCCTCATCTCTGGTATTCCGAGAAATATCAGTCTCTTAATGTAAAGCTTAAGTTTATTAAAAATAACGTTCAATTCTGTTGTCGAAACTGCCTGGCAGTTTCGACCACAATGTCAAGATACTTTTTTACAGTTCCTAAGACGCAGCTGCAAAGAGGCGGTGCAAGGCTCGGCGTATCTCAGATTGTGAGATACGTGATTGCGTGACGTCTGGCGATATTCGTCGCACGGACGATGCGTGCTTTTGCGCCAAAAAGTGAAGGCTATCGGTCGTTGTTCGCTGGAGCGACGGCGTGATTGTCACAGTGTACAGAGAGTACACTCGTAAAGAACGGAAAAGAAAAAAACCTCGATGGAAGGCTACAATTACTTGATCCAGCCTTTACGAATGCCGATGAAAACAACTAGCATGAGCAGAGCAATCGCAATTGCTGCTCCGATTGTTCCCTGATTCATTGAGTACCTCCCGTTTTTCGTAGATAGTGAATGGCATATCCAGATATTGTGCAGATTACACCTATCGGTATCGCAAGTCAGCTCCTTGGTGTAATTACTGCGCCAACAATCATGCCGGCTCCTACTGTTAAGAAAAATGTTTCCCAATACTTCATTAAGACATGGCGAGCCTTTTGACTTTGAGACGTACTCCTGCGTATTGTTTTTCCGTCAAGGCTTAGGTCTTTAAGCTCGTGGTCATAGACTCGTCGAGCTGCGTGAAGTAGTGAAGAAGGATTGTCACGGCACAGATATGCGTATAGAAGACAGAGATGCACTGTCAGAGAAGGGAGATTGCCGACTTCGCATGATAGGCGTGTGTCAAGTGCCTGCAGCATTGTGTTTTTTTGCGAGCGCAGAAATGAGCTGCGGTCGGCCGATGCCTTTTGCCCACCGCATGAGACACTGAGCGTTTGCTCTCGTTTAGGCGTGCAGGTACATTTCGGGCTATGGATAGACTTTTTTACTTTGGAGGCGTGTATGCTGGTTGAAATCGTGAACGGAAGTCCGCACAAGAACGGCTCGACTTCAAGAGCCCTTGCGGAAGTGGAACGCACACTGAATGAGGAAGGCATAGAAACCCATCTTTTTTGGCTCGGGGCTAAGCCTATCAGTGGCTGTCTTGGCTGTAGCAAGTGCGCGGAACTTGGCCGATGCGTAATTGACGACAAGGTAAATGAGTTTCGCGCACTGGCAAGAAAGGCTGATGGCTTTATTTTTGGTGCATCGGTTCACTACGGCGATATTACGGGGCATATGAAGGCCTTTATGGACCGTCTTTTCTTTTCCGAACTTCTGGGCGGGAATAATGAGGCCTTCCGCCTGAAGCCTGTGTCCGGCGTCACAGTCGCAAGGCGCAGTGGGACTGTGTCTGCTTTTGCACAGCTCAACAGATATTTTACAATTCAGGAAATGTATGTGGTCTCCTCACGCTACTGGAACAATGTTTTTGCTATGGTCGAAAGCGAGGTCACTGAGGACAAGGAAGGGCTGTGCAATATGCGCACTATTGCGAGGAATATGGCCTATTTTCTCCGCTGCCGCGAAGCCGCTCAGGCTGCCGGCGTGCCTCTGCCGAAAAGCGAGCCCAGAGTCTACACCAATTTTACCCGCTAAGCAGGGTTTTTTTGTACACGGGCTTTAACAAAGGCGACTTTCATTTCACGCGAGAAGAAGAGTGACACAAAAGGCCTTGCATTTCTGCAAGGCCTTTTGTTCTGTCAAAGAAAGAGTGCCGAGTGCGCAGGGTCACTCAGTTCTTCCGATAATCATGGCTTTTCCGTGAGCCAGGGCTATCAGATCGCCTGCACGTCTTTGATCATCCAAAATTTCTTCTTTTTCTATTCGTTCGGCGCTCGTCTGAACAAGGCCAAGTTCTTTTTTAACGATTTCCCGCGCTTCCTTGCTTGTTGCGGCCACAACCCAGATTTTATCGTTTATGAGGTAGAGCTGAAGAGGTTTTTCCTGTTTTTGAGGATCCGGCGGCCAGAGAAAGGAGATAATATCGTACAGCTCGCTGCGGAACGATGCGCTATCCGCATCACAAAAGGCCTGCGCTCCATCGGCCAATTCTTTTTGTATGGTGGTCCAGAGCGCTATGGTTTTTAATGCGGGATTTTTTTTGAAGAAGTCTTCAAGCGAGTCTGTCAGCTGTTCAAGGAGGAGAGTGAGCAATTCGTGGAGAGCGGGGGAGGCAGCTGTCTTTTTTTCGGGAAAGTCCGTCTTAAG
Organism: Desulfovibrionaceae bacterium; assembly: GCA_017454105.1. Lineage (GTDB taxonomy): Bacteria > Desulfobacterota > Desulfovibrionia > Desulfovibrionales > Desulfovibrionaceae > Desulfovibrio. The sequence continues at coordinate 2,258 of JAFTDR010000194.1, forward strand.
AATCGCGACAAGTTCTTCTGTCTGTTTCTTAAAAAGCATGGGATTGACAAAAATCTCATTGATGTCAGAGAAAAGCTGCTCGACCGGGTTTCGGATTTTTTGCACGCAGGGGCGTGCCGGGTGTTCATCTGGGAGATATTTTTCAAGCGGCTGGAGGAAGAAGAGGAGGCAGGAGGCCACACCAAACTGCGTGAAATAGGCCTCTTTTCGCTCGCGAGAGGGGTAGTTATACTGTTTGCATGCTGCAGTCTTCATGCACCTGTTGACCATGGAAGGGTTGGAATACACCGTTCTGCACACAAAACAGCTTTGTTTGGTCTGCTTTTGTTTTTTTTCCATAATGAGAACCCGATTTTTTCTTCTGTCGCACAAAACCGACGGAACTCCTTTAGTTCTACAAAGGGGGTCCCATTCCGTCAAGTTTTCTGCTTTTGGAGGGAGTATGCGCATGCTCTTGTTTCTGCTTTTTTTTGTTTATCCGGCTCTCTCGTATGCTCAGGTTTCTCTTGATCGCATGGTGGGAAGCATGATTATGTGCGGTTTTCGCGGCGAAACCCTGACCTCGGACGATCCTTTTTTTCATAGCCTAGCGAGTGGCCATGTCGGCCACGTCCTCATTTTTGACAGAGATGTCGCAACGCGCGGGCCCCGCAATATCCGTTCGAAAGCGCAGCTTACGGCTCTTCTCTCCGATATACGCCATGCGGCCGGCCATCCCCTCTTAATTGCCGTGGATCAGGAGGGCGGGCGTGTCGCAAGGCTTAAACCTGTATACGGTTTTGCGCATCTTCCCTCACCGAAAGAGATGGGGGCTGGAAAAACGGAAGCAACGCGGAACTATGCTCTGCATGCTGCAAAGGAGATGCGGGCAGTTGGCATTACTGTCGATTTCGCCCCTTCAGTCGATGTCGCCTCTTCTTCCAATTCCTTAGTTGGCAGTCAGGGGCGCTGTTTTGGCCGAAAGAGTCAGGATGTGGTGCGTCATGGACTGGCCTTTTCTGAAGGTCTTGCTTTGGGTGGGGTCATTCCGACTCTCAAACACTTTCCCGGCATCGGTTGTGCGAAGGATGATTCTCATGTTCAACGGATGGATGTGAGTGACTGCTTTGATGAAACGGTGGATCTTGCGCCGTACCGTGCGGCCTTTGCCAGTGGTTGGCGGGGCATGGTCATGGTTGGCCATGCGCAGACACCCTATGACGCCGTATACCCGGCAAGTCTTTCGCGCGCGGTCATCGAGGGGCTTCTGCGTGGAAAACTCGGCTTTGATGGCGTTGTTGTGAGTGATGACCTGCAAATGGGCGCCATTCTCGACTATTATACGCTAGACGACGCGGTTCGTCTGGCAGTTCTGGCCGGTGCCGATATTTTGCTCTTCGGCAACAATTTGCATTGGCGGCCTGACATGGGCGAAAAGGCCTATGAAAGTCTGCGCCGTCAAGTTGAGAGCGGGGCAATTCCGAAAGAGCGGATTGAGCGCTCGTATGCCAGAATTCAGGCGCTCATCCAGGCCAATCCCTAAGAGGTGCGCATGCCCCACACTCTTGTTGTCGCTGACACGCACACGCACTGGAAGCCTTTCCTCTCTTTTTTATGGACACATCGTCCAAGCGTGTGTCTTGTTGCGGGAGATTTCGGCTGGTGGCCCGGCCATGAACTCTCCCTTTTTCTTAGGCTGAAGCCTGAGACAAGCGAGATTCGCTTTATCGATGGCAATCACGAGGATCACAGCTCTCTTTTCGCTGCTGTCAAAAGACGGCAAGACGATGGGGGATATCGCAGTCATGAGCCGGTAGAACTCGCTCCTGGTCTTTGGTATCAGCCGAGGGGCAGTACATATACTCTTGCCGATGGGAGAACGATATTTTGCGTAGGCGGCGCAGCGCCTGTTAAAAACGCGACGGTGCTCTACGAGAGACCGGCTATGCTTGACCGCACTGATCTTCCGGCCTCTCTCCCCTCAGCAGATATTGTTCTTGCGCACACGCTTTGCAATCGGTCAGGACTGCTTGCTACGCTCCCCCCGCTTAAGGGACAGGATCCAAGCACTTTTGTCCTCGACGAGGTTTTTTCTGCCGTGCGACCAAAACTTTGGCTATGCGGGCATCTTCACAGGCACATGCGCTCACGCGCAGAAGGCTGTGTCTTCCATGTTTTGGATCTTCTTATGAGAGAGATTTCTCGGCCGCTTGGCACATACGCGTATGTTCTTGTTGACTAGGGCATCCCATAGTCAGCCTGGGCCCAAGGAAACAGGATGTCAACAGCAAATTTGTATACGTTCGGCCGAAAAGAAATTGGCCAAGGCAAGTTCGTGTACTTTTCTATGCAGAACTGTACTCGATCCAGAAAAAAAAGTGACTCTGTCAGATGTATGCTGTCTGCAGAACAATATACCGTGACGGCGCAGGAGTTCCCCCAACTATCTCTATAATATATCTGGACTGTATTGGCTTCCGGGCATAGATTTTAGGCTTTTCTCCACACGCGGCTGAGGAAAGGCCTTCGGCGATAAAAAAAAGCTTGCGCAAAGTGCCGTTTCAGTTTATCTATGTCTTGCCAATTGCTATTGCACTCATTTGTACGGCGCCTTTCGTGACAACGAGTATCGAGAAGGTTAGGAAAGTGTGGCTGGCACATGAGTTTTGTTGTCGCAATAGCTAAGAAATGGCTTGTGTCACGCAGAAAAAAACATCTGAGGTTTTCTCTGCTTGTTTGTCCATTGGTCAGTGTCTTGCAAGTGAGACAGGAGAAAGTTGTGAAGAAAGACGTACTCATATATATCGCCCTTCTTCTTGTGGGTTTTCTTTTTCACGCCCCACAAGCAGAAGCAGGTCGTCTTAACTTCATGCTTATCAACATGACCGAGGACGACATCGTAGACATTCGTATCTCTCCGACATACGCGCCGCAAAACAGCACGGATAATCTTCTTTACACTCATGTTGAGCCAAATAGGCGTCTCTATGTCGGGCCAAACCTGTATGGCCAGGAGCGGTACTGGAATATCCAGGTCCGCTGGGCGAGTGGGCTCTCGCATACCTTTACCCGTACGAGGCTTACTCGCTACAACACATATCTGGTGTATACAACGCCGAAAGGCGTGCGCTTGCGCCAGAGTTATGAGCGTGTTTTTGCGCGCTATCGCGGGAAACCAGCATGTGAGAACGCTGAGCTGGCTTCTCTTGTTGGCTTTGGAGAATCCGAGAAAGAGAATGTCAAAGAATCTGTTGCGCCGGTCTTTACGTCATTTTTGCGCGAACTTACCTGTATGCGCGGAATAGCAGCTGCGACAGAATTATCTTGTGGCCAGAAAGGCAATTGTATGAATGGTAGGTGTGTTGTGGCAGGCACACAGACCATAGGGACACTTGCGTTCTCTGGACAGCATTCCAAAGGCTCTGGTATTCTCCCAAGTTTGCTTGACAAGTCAGTCAAAGGCTCGCATTTCGCGTACTGCGTAGCGCAAAGCTGCTCGTATAGCCACACACTCTCCTCCCTTCTGGAAGGAGAGACCGTGCCTTGCGCGCGCAGTCGATCTTCGCCGCCTGTGCAGAGCGTCTTGACCCTTGCGTCCTTGCATCATACAGGACGCATGGGGCGATCCCACTATACTTGACGGTGTACCGACTGCTGTGCCCTTTCATCCCAAGTTTGAACTGTAATTATCATATATAATGAGGATAAAGCCATGCTTTTGAAACAATGCGCATCAAAAATATCTGTCGCCATGGCGAACAAAACTGGTTGACGTAATGCACTCATGTGTACGTGCGCTGTGCCTGGGGGACGCTGTGTTCGCCCCTGGTCGAAGACCTTCGCGTACATCATCCACTCAAGGACGGTCCGCTTCTGCGACTAGCACAGTGGTGAAAGCGGAGAGGCTTGCACACTCAAGCCAGAAAAAACTGGATTAGGCACGGTGACGGGAATCCTTTACGCACGCAGTGTATCGTCTGCATGCAATGCGAGCCAGGTGCAAGGCTTGTAGACTGTCTTAAAAAAATAGTTGCATATCAAGGCATGTTTTCCATGCGTACAAATTGGCCTATTGCGAACGAACTGCGACCCGTGCATACAGAATCGTGGATTCTGATTGCGTGAGCTTTCATGTATTTACTATTAGGCCGTATTGGCTCGGAAAGCCAATTTTGCCTCGAGCATAGCCAACGTAGTCCAAAACGTGTTCTATGACGTTGGCTGACTCTCCCAAGGATTTGGGAGGGACCCTGCTGTGAGTTATTTTTTAAGATTGCGTAAGAGCATGTTTTGACCTTACTTGAGAAATACAGTTCTTTAGTTAGGTCAAAAAGTGTTCTTATGTCGTTTCTTAGATTTGCTCTCCCTAAAACTCCCATTTTTAGGCAAGGTCTTCGTTCGATGTTTGCCTCGTAGGATGGAAGGTTTTAGGGTTCCGCGTACCATGACCTGTACGGCATGCACGGAAAAAAATAGTAGTTTATTTCAGCAGAAGCAGGAATTGCAAAGTATTGTGCAGATTGAGAGACAGAGCGTGCTCATCGGACTTGTACGGTGGTTTTGACGCGCAAGTATACATACGACAAACTCAAGTCGCAACTTGAACAGTTGCGACTTTTTTTTTATTTTCATACGTATCGCCAAGTAAAAGAACATTTTGATATACAAAAGAGTATCCGCATGTATTGATTGGCATACTATCGCTCAAGCCTCTCAGGCAGAAAAGAACTCGTTTCAGTCTCTTTACGGTCTTCATTGACCCCCTTGCCTCCTTTTTGTACGGAGACTGACTTAAGCCAATATTGCAGTAATAAACTATATTTTTGTAACCCGTACACGCAGCAAAGGATTTACGTTACGATGTAAGCTATTAGCCGGTTACACTATTCTTCAGTGAAATAGTTGAAGATGCGCAAATTCTTAAGCGCGCAGGGTATTGACTCTTAGCAAACGTAAGCATGAAAGGCGTACCGCGAAACGCGCAATTTGTAGCATGAGTGCATGCGCTACACCTCGGGTATAGGACAGTATCGCGCAATATAAAGAAAAAAGAGTAGGTGAACCTTTGATTACTACAATTGGTCACAGAAATAGCGTATCTGCGCTCTCCAGGACGTCGTTTTTAGCGTATGTTCTGTCTGCACATTTGTCGTGTTTTGTACGCGCGTGAAAGTAGATGGTAGTTGTTAAGCGACAATGGTAATTACGCAAGGTTCCGATTGCGCGCAAGACAATCACGCATGTATTCAAGTCTTATGTAACAGTCCGTGTTTTTATCGTGCAATACTTGCAGTATCATGAAGTGTAGCGCGCAAATTATAACAAAAAAAACTATGAATATACCTTCGCGGAGAGTCGAAGTATGCAAAAAGTACGAATTTGCACGTGTGCAACTCGTATGTATCGACCATAACGTTTAGCAATCAAGGTATACTCGACCGCATAATGATTTTCCGCGTGGAGGCTTACGTTGACCAATTCAATTGATCGGTAAGGTAGGAATTGAGCCGCTAAGTTACGACCTGTGTGCGAGTTTCCAGCATTGACGAGGACGAGCAGGAGGTCGAGTCGTAGGAATTAATTGCAAAGATGTGTAATTATTTTACGGATTTCAAAGTACTATTCCGCAATGTGTTGAGTTTTTTCACGCAATTCGCGCAATCTCAATGTTTAGCGCGCTGCGTGTAAATGGTATATCACGCAATATATACTATATTTTACGCATTTTTTCTTACGTGAGCATATGGAGAACGCGCAATTATAGCGAAATCGTGCATATTTAGATAGATACTATGCAGTATATGACGCTACTCAATGCTTACAAAACAATCAATACGCGAGAGTATTAGTGTTGATTCGCGCAAATAAGCGGAGCGAAAGGGGGAAGCAGTCATTTTCTCATAGTAAAAAAACGTATACCTGATGTGAGATAACCACTATCAAGACAGGGGCTTTTTTCGGGACTTCGATAGGCGTCGTGGGTAAAAAAGCTGCGGGCATTCCCTGTCTGTTCCCTCTTGTGCGTCTCATATTTGTTGCGGCACGGAAACTAGCTCTGCGCCCCATCGAACGCTTTTTTCTACCTTGCGGCAATGGCCAGGTACGCTCTCGTAGCTCACGCGCCCTTGATTATCCGGCGATCTCGCGACGGTCAAAAGGTTCTAGTCCTTCGGACGAGAGGCGATGTTGACTCCCTTGGACGCGGAAAGCGTGAAACAGATCGCACAAGGCGCGCCAAGGTCGTTTGCCGCACAGGCGGACGGGTGACCACCAAAGAACCCTGCGCGCGTCGAGTCACTCACGAAACCCAACGAAGACCCAAATTCGTGCGATCTCGAATCACAAAGAACCAGGCGTTTCAGGGCATCCTCGCATCTTTTTCGCACGTCGTTCATCTGACATGAGGATGCCCTGTATCGCGAGGTTTTTAACCGGCCACATAATAGTTTTCGCACAAGAGACAAAGGAGAGCCATTTGGTCGGCGTCCTATGGGATAATTTCGTGTCGCGTGGAAGAATCATCGTGGCGCCGAGTATAGTTGCAAATCCCAGGGATTGACCGATAGTATTGTAATCCGCACACGATGAAAAAACTACATGATTAGCACCTGTCAGCAACCTTCGAAGAGCCAGCAGGGTGTCTTTGGAACCACTCACTGGGGTACAATGAAATCGCACCTTTCAGACGATTGTATGCTATTTCTTAGGCGGTAGAAGAGCGAAATGCATTGACGCTGTTACGGTTTGATGAAATTTAAAACTCACAAATACCGTTGACAAGTAGCCCGTTACGAAAAGTTTATGGAGTGAATAAAACGGAAGTATCCGATCAAAGCTGTATAGCGGATGCGCCTTGTATTTTGCCTGTCGTACACAAGCGCTGTAGAATGGGTCTTGGTCGACGTGCATAGGTGAAGGTGACTTGTGAGCGGAACTTGCCCTCGTAACACTCCCAGGTCCATTTCCAGATTTTATTTTATCAAATTCCTCAACGTTTCGTATAGACTCTTTGGATCAACAGGCTTTGAAAGATGTGCGTTAAGTCCTGCCTGCAAACTTCTTTGAACATCCTCGTCAAAAGCGTTAGCTGTTAGGGCGATTATTGGTATCGTCTTAGCGTCCGAGCGTTCCATTGATCTGATTGCCTTGGTTGCCTCAAAGCCATCCATTTCGGGCATTCTCATGTCCATAAGTATTGCGTCATAGTAACCAATTTCACTGTCTGAAAACATTTTGACGGCTACCTTACCATTTTCTGCATGATCTGACTCTAATTTTTCTTCCTCAAGAATTGTTATTAATATTTCAGCGTTGATTAGCATATCTTCTGCGATAAGTATTTTTTTCCCTTCTAGGCTTACCTTGCTGCTTGCATTCTTTTTCTTGATCGCAATAAGCTGATTATACTGTGATATCACTCTGTCAATATTAAAGGGTTTTGCAATGAAACAGTCCACACCGGCTTTATAAGCCACGTCAAGATCATTGTCCCACTGCAGTGCTGTCACTATCATAATTACAACATCATTGCCAACGATACTTCTGATTCGTTTTGTTGTCTCGAATCCATCCATTTCAGGCATTTTCCAATCTATTACGATCAAGGTATATAATTCGCCCCTGGCGTGTTTTAAGGCAACCATTTCCACTGCTTTCGCACCAGACAGAGTACTTTCCGATCGTATCCCTGACTTTTCAAACTCAATGCGGGCCAACTCACATGCAGTTGGATCGTCATCAACTATCAGAACTTTCATCTCATTAGGATTGAAGTTCTTGCTTTCATCAATTATTTGCTCACAGTCTGATAATGTAACGGTAACAGTAAATGTAGTCCCTTTATTTTTTGCACTTTCTACGTTTATATTACCATTCATCATTTCCACTATACTCTTCGTAATTGACATGCCAAGACCTGTGCTTCCATACTTATTCTTCATCGAATAATCTTCTTGACTAAAAGCATCGAAAATCTTTGGAAGATATTCTTCACTCATACCGATGCCAGTATCCTGAATGATAAACTTAAGCGTTGATTTGTTCTTGAAATGAGCGGTTCGTTCCGTTATAAAGGTTACACTTCCACCTTTTGGTGTAAATTTAACTGCATTACCTAAAATATTAATGAGTACTTGCTTTAATTTTAAATCATCTCCCAAGTAGTATGTTTCTATATCTCCCTGGATCTTGTAGTTCCAATTCAGTCCTTTATCAGCACACTGTCCGCCGATCATTATATCGATTTGATCCAGTAAGTTTGTCATTGAGAAAGCTTCTTTACGAAGCACCATTCGACCTGCCTCTATCCGTGACATGTCGAGAATATCATTAATAATATTTAAGAGATGATTCGCCGATGAACCTATTTTTTCAAGATACTGCCTTGTCTTTTTATCTATGTTTGGATCGTTTAATGCAATTCTGTCTAGTCCTATAATTGCATTCATGGGCGTACGGATCTCGTGGCTCATATTTGATAAAAATGCAGTCTTTGCCTTATTGGCAACTTCTGCCGCTGACAAAGCCTCAGCCAATGTCTGACTTTGGGTTAGCGTTCTTCTCGTTTCTTCATCGACGTCGGTAAAGCCCATTCCGATAGCACAAATAGTATCGTCATTTCTATCCTCTGGCCTTGTAACTCCAGCTATACGTATCATTTCATAGGTATCTTTTTCTCCGAAATTTACCATATATCTTAGTGTTATGATATGTTCTTTCCTAAGGCTATTCTTTATGTTATCTGGTTCTATAAATTTAAGAAATCCTTCTCTATATTTTTGTGTTATATATTTATTTGCATAATTTATAAGAGTTTCTCTATAGGGAAATTCTTCACCCTGCGATAATCCATTCTTAATGTGATCGTGAGATTGATAACATACACCCTCATTCTTATCAAGATCGACATAGTAGACGCTCCGATATTCAGAGGATAGAGCTGTGATCATGCTGTTTGCATTGGAATTGCTATCGATGAGATATTGTCTCAAATTCTCACGAACACCATGGATCCTTCGGCTGAGTTCTTGAATATCATCCGTTGTTAAGCAAGCTTCACTTTCAAATTTTTCATTGGGATTTATTTCTCTTGTCAGAGCGTTAACATCTTCTGCTACAACCTTTAAATCTTCAAATACCGAGCTAAATTGCTTTCTAAGTTTTGCTGTTGTATAAAATAGTAATCCAATTCCTATTAAAACAGTTGTCAATGTTCCGATCATGATAACAAATGTTTGTTTAGCTATTTGAGCGTCATACCAATCTGCAGAGAAATCCACAGCCACAATCCCTGCAACTTCTTTATTTGAGTCAAATACAGGGCTGTAGGCACTGTAGAACTTTCCCCATTTGTCTGTATACGGTTCATTGTCAACGGACGCTTTACCTTTGCTTGCGCGGTACAGAGCGTCAGTATACACTACAGGCTCTCCGAATTCACCTGGATCATTGATCGTAGGGTCAACTGTGAATACAAATTTACCCTCTCCCATGTCACGTATGCAATAAATATACTTAAGATCTACATTTTCCTGGAAAACAGCAAGTTTGTCATTGATTGTTTGATACTCTTTTGTTCCTTTATCTGTTTTCTTTAATCTCTTTAAGATATCCCCGTCAAGCATATCTGCTGCAGTATTTGCTATGTCTAACATTCGAGCATGGATCAGTGTTTTCATTGCATTCTTGGACTCATTTACCAGAATAATTCCAAGTGATGTATTGGCGACAAGTAGAAGCAAGGAAACAACTATCATGAGTTTTGTAGTAAGGCCTATTTTGTTCATAAAAGACCTCAATTTCACATGAATATAAGGAGATGAACAAGGTGTAGCTTGGAAAAAAAATAAGCTTAATTTCCCGGTATGAAATTTAGCTACAGAGACGAATGCCCAGTTGACCGGGTTTTCTATCCTGCAGGACCCTATGTAGCTAAACGTACCTGTTTAGCTACATGTGCTCTTTTTGAGTTGGAAGATGAGATGGACTGCAGTTCTCATCCATGTAGCTAACTCGCCTGGCTGGAATTTAAGATACGTATTTTTTAAATTTGATTTTGTCCTTAATTTATAAGGAATGGTCGCTTACCGATTCAATATCTTACGGACCTTGGATTTCAGTTTTTTAAAATCAATTACATTTTAATATTTTTTTATAGAGTAAATTTTAGAATGTTTGTTATGTAAAGGTTTTTTAGGACGAAGCGTAACGATAGAGTGCATCGTAGCGTACACGCATATACTTGTTGATCCTATTTCTATCCGCGAGGGCACCAACTGTGAAACGGCGCAACCGTACTTTGTACCACGCCTAACAGACCCGAGTGCATACATGTTTTCCCTCGCAAGTTAGTGGAGAGCGACATCAATGTATTCCGCATGTACGGATTCATAGTATAACGGTCAAGCTCGGGAGACCCAAAGAAGCAGGCTTTTCAGTTGCTTATGGCATTCACTCGGTTGTCGCGATGATTCTTCTGCGCGACAGGGAATTGTCCCATAGGACGCCGACCAATTGGCTCTCTTTTGTCTCTTGTGGGAAAACCTTTTTTTTCAGTCACTGACTAGAGATCAGTGGAAGGTCCGCCTAACGAGAAGTCAGCGTCCTCTGTTGAACGATAGTGTTGTACTCTCTATTTCTCGGCATGCAATGTAGCTACAGAGACGAAATGCCTAACGGACGTGGGTTTCCTGCAGGACCCTCTGTAGCTAAACAGACCTGTTTGAGCCAAGAGGGTCTTTTTGAGTTGGAAGGGCATATGGACTGCGGATCTCCTCCATGGAGGGAACTCGGCGTAGCGGGAATTTACGGTAATCCGTACACGCGGAGATTTTTGGTGAAACTAGTACTGACATAGCAAAGTTCGAGTGTATCGTATACGCTCTCCTGCTCTTGCAGCGTAGGTGGCCCAGCATATTTTTACAACACGGACTTAGAGAAGGCAGTATTTGTAGTACTGCTCTCAGTCCGTATATCAAAAGATGGTGGGGCAAGTCCTTTATCGTTACGCAACGTTTTGCGTACAAGATACACACGAACTTGGGTGAGCTTGTAGTATAGTTGTCATTTTTAATAAGAGACAAAGTGCGCAGACTTCATCAGAGCCCCGCATATACTACCCGATGGCAAATGCGCGATTTGAAGCTTGAGAGGCAAATTTCGCTTATGTTTGCGCTCTTCTCAACTGATAGCTCGCGGAATGCGTTTCTCTGGACGCCAATGGTTGCAACTCGTTATCTTTGTTGTGTGTGGGAAGCATTGTGACTTCAAGGGTATACCGAGTTACGCGTATGCGATTGTGAGGGCTAGGCGACTTTTTTAGGTTGCTTCGGAGTGTGAAATTTTTGCAGAAGGTACACTGCAGCCATAATGGCAATGCCAATAAAGTCTGAGGTGATGCCTGGGATGATCAGCGTGAGTGTTGCTGCGAGGAGTATTAGGCGTTCATGGAGGTAGAGGCGACGCTTCCAGTAGCCGACGGCGGCAAAGGATAAGGCTGCTATTCCAACAACGGCTGTTGCAACAATGATTGCGATCTGCAAATTGTTGGCCCCGATCATGAGCATGGCAGGATCGTAACAGAAGACGTAGGGTATAAGGAATCCGGCCGCAGCGAGCTTGACTGACATAAAGCCTGTCGCATTGGGTTCTGACTTTGCTATCCCTGCGGCGGCGTACGCCGCGAGGGCCACAGGTGGGGTGAGATCAGCCAGAATGCCAAAGTACATTATAAAAAGGTGGGCAGCAAGTTTTGGTACACCAAAGCTTTCAATAGCTGGTGCGGCAATTGTGGCCAAAACAATGTATTTGGCTGTTGTTGGCAGTCCCATGCCGAGGATGATCGATGAGATCATGGTCAGGAAAAGCGTGAGCGCGAAACTGTTGCCTGAGAGCGTCAAGATGGCATTCGCCAGTTTGAGACCGACACCTGTCAGGGTGACTGTGCCGACAACAAATCCCGTGCAGGCGCAAGCAGCTGCGACGCCAAGGGCGAGTCGCCCACCTTTTTCAAGCGCAAGGAAAAAGTCCCGTGCGGCTTCTTTATTCGCGTGAGTGAGAGCGTTTATGACTGGCAGGTTGTTGGAGCGCGCACCAATGGTGACTGTGAGATTGCGCGAGATGACTGATATAATAATTGTTGTCAGAATGCAGTAGTAGGCGGATTTAAGGGGTGTATAGCCCTCTATCAGCAGATAGATGAGAACAAAAACGGGGATAAGCAGGTAGCCGCCTTGGCGCAGGACAAGCCAGAATTTTGGGAGTCTGTTTTTGTCAATTCCTTCTAAACCAAGGCGTTTCGCCTCCATATGGACCATAAAGCCCACAGCGAGGTAGTAGAGTACAGCTGGAATAAGGGCCGCCTTTGCAATTTCAATATAGCTTACTCCAAGGAATTGGGCCATAATAAAGGCTGCGGCACCCATAATTGGTGGCATAATTTGACCGCCTGTCGACGATGCCGCTTCCACAGCGCCGGCAAAGGCCCCCCTGTAGCCCACACTCTTCATCAGAGGTATGGTGAACGTGCCGGTAGAGACGGTATTGGCCACCGATGACCCTGATATTGTACCGAAAAAACCGCTTGCAAGGACAGCGACCTTGGCTGGACCGCCTGCGAAGCGCCCGGCAGCTGCGAGAGCAAGGTCAATAAAAAATTTACCGAGACCGGTAGTGTGCAAAAAGGCGCCGAAAAGAATGAAGAGGAAGACAAACGAGGCCGATACTCCGAGCGGAGTGCCGAAAAGGCCTTCAGTTGTCAGATACATGTATGAGACTATGCGCGTAAGCGAGAAGCCTGTGTGCCCCATCATACCAGGGATATAATTGCCGAAGAGTGCGTACAGAAGAAAACAGACGGCAACAATCATGATAGGGAGTCCCACGATGCGTCGTGTTGCTTCAAGCACAAGAACAATTGATAAGAGACCGAAGATAAAATCAAGATTTGTCGCAGGACCTGCGTCAAGCACAATAGTCTCATAATTCCAGACTATGTAGCCGCACACTAGAGCCCCTGCGCTTGCGAGCAGAAGATCGTACCAGGCAAGTTTGTTTTTAGCCGCAGTAGACCGTGCGGGGTAGAGAAGGAAGACAAGCACAAGGACAAAACCCAGATGGACTGCCCGCTGTATTTGAGGAGGGTACTGGCCGAGAGCTGCGGTAAAGAGATGGAAGAGAGAGAAGGCGATGCAAATGAGCCGAATTATAGTTTCAAGTACGCCGGAAAATTTTCTGTAGCTTGCCTCTTTGTCATATTTGGCAACAATTTCCGATACATCGACAGTTGCGTCAGAGTTGAGCAATTCCTCATGAGCAAGTGAAAATTGGCCGGACCCTTCTTCAACAATGCGGTCTATGTTGTTTTTATGGTTCATCGGCAGTTCCTTTCAGGGATTTGTGCGTGAGAGCAAAGGAAAGCGGTTTTCCAGGAGGGGCAAAAAGAGTGAGCGGATACTTTTTCTGCTTGCCGCACTCTTCGATAGAAAGTGTGTGGTTGGCAATGCGACCGACACGCACGGTAAAATGAGGCAGCTTTTTGTGGAAGCCGTCCAGTACAATTTTGCCGTCTTCAACACGCATTGATTGGCCAGAATCCACATCATGAGGAAGTCCTGCGCCGAAATCATGGTATACGGTTTTTTCAAGAAAGAGGTCTTGATCCTTGCGGCAGAACCATTCTTCAACAGTGCTTTTGGCTACGGAATGTGAGAAATATATACTGAAGCAGGCCTTGTCTTTAAGTTCGCACAGAAAGGCAATGCTTCCGTCTTCACGCGTCACAGTGAGTTTCAGATTATCATCAGAGCGACAAGGAGTCGCAAGAGTGACTGCAAAAAGAATACAGATACCAATGAAACGCACCGGGAAAATCTCCAAAAAGCATTGTTTTTAAGGGAAGAAGAACTATGCTTCTTCCCTTTTGCTTTTATTGAATGCCTTTTTCAGTGTAATATTTGAGCGCGCCAGGGTGGAAGGGAAGGGTGATGCCTTCTTTCGCTCTGGAAAGGGTTATTTCACCGCCTTTGCTGTGGGCTTTGGCTATGTCGCCTGTGCTTTCATACAGGGACTTTGTCAGAGCGTAGGCGACATCGTCAGGCATGCTCTCACTAACGATGAGTATGGCTTGCACGGAAAGAGTATGTATTGGTCGAGTTTGCCCTTTATATGTATTGGCAGGGATGATATCCTTGACAAGATAGGGGAATTTCTTGGTGACTTCATCGATGACAGGGCCATCGAGATGGATAAATTGTACGTCCTGGGCTGTCGTAATATCTTGAATAGCGGGATTTGGAGTTCCTATAGTGAAAACGAATCCATCGATTTGGCGATCTTTGAACTGCTCAGCAGTCTCACCGTATGGCAGGAATATGGGCTTAATATTTTTATAGGTAAGTCCGAAAAGGTTGAAGATCTGGCGACAGTTCAGTTCGTTTCCGCTTCCACGCGCTCCGACTGAAATCTTCTTTCCTATAAAATCTGACATCGTCTGTACACCGCTTTTTTTGCTCACAACGACATGCAGATATTCAGGATAGAGACGCCCAATGGCTCGGCCTCTCTCAAGCTTTTCTTTAAACGGTGGGGTTCCGCGATAGGCCGCGTCCGCAACGTCGTTTTGGACAATAGCCATGTCAACATCACCGTTTTCGATAAGCCGCATGTTTTCACCTGAAGCGCCGCTTGCTTGGGCAGTGATATTGAAGGCTCCGTTACTCTTTCTTGAGAGAGTTTGAGCAATGGCCCCGCCGAGAGGAAAGTACACACCTGATGTTCCACCCGTGGCAAAGGTGAGTCGCATTTCTTCTTGCACTTTTTTCACAGCAGAGGGCTTTTCTGCACTTGGTTTATTTTTTGACTCGGTTGAAGAATCCGTACAGCCTGTGAGTGCCATGCTTAGAAGAGCAATGCAGATCGCTAGACAAAGAAGATGTTTGTGCATGTGGCATTCCTTTCTATATTGTTTCAGATTGCGCACGCAAGCCGGATGAGCGTGACTGTGCGCATCCCTCGTTTGTACCAGTTTTTTGGCGTTCAGATATCTTTGTTGACCACGAAGGCTTTGTCCTTCCTCTAGTAATGCAAATACCCATCGGAACAGCTCCGAAGACGGCAGTATTCCATGATCCACCGTGAAGTGTACCATAGACAGTGTGAAGAGTACAGCATCGTTTTTTTCCTGTTTTGTGCAATGTTCCTCCCTGAAAGTCTGAAAACCTAATGATATCGATTTCATCGAAGGGTGGCAACTTCTTTGCTTGCTTATTGGATGTCGCATGCGGGCAAGTTCTGAGCGTGTTCGCCATGGCGACATGTTTAATTGTCCGCGAATGATGACGTACTTTCTCATACTCCTGGCAGCTGCGATCCCCTTCATTGGCCGCACGTCGTAGTCCAAGCAGTGTACGCTGATTGGTATACTCTGGCCAGAAAATTGCCACTTGGAGTTAAAAATACCAGACTTGAGTGCTGACTTACGTCCGCAAAAATAGGATCTTCGATACGTTTCGTGGGTAAGCAAGGTACGGGCAGGCAGCGATATTCCACGTCGTCTCCGCTCCCTCTTGGGCATCTCACTTTTGTTGCGCTTCGGTGCTTCAGCAGAAAAACCTGCTCTGCTTCACCAAGGAAGCTTCCTCAAGCCGCATCTAACGCCTTTTTCTACCTTGCAGCGGCGTTCGTCAAGGGTCCGCTGCGCCGCTACGCGCCCTTGACTGTCCGCCTTTCTGCGAAGGTCAAAAGGCGAAGCGATGCTGGCTCCGAGGAAGCTTCACGGTGAAGCAGATTTCACAATGAAATGACTCCGAAGGCGGCATTCGCCAAGGTTCATCGGGTCCGCCGCGCGCGGCAAGAAGGCAAATCCGCGCAAACGGGAGGACGCCGAAAACCTCGCAGCGCACAGTGGAGCCGCCCACGACTCATAACGAAGAACC
>JAFTDR010000195.1 GCA_017454105.1 Desulfovibrionaceae bacterium
AATCTGAGCCAGAATCAAACTCTCCAGTTCAAATCTGTGTCAGATTCCTGCTATGCAGAAATCAGAATTTCTTTTTAGAAACTCAATGTTTCTGTTCTTCCACTCGCTATTCACTTGTCAATAAACGAAAACCAGTAAACGAAAGCCTATAAACAAAGGCTTTTGAGCATGCGCTCCACTGTTTTACTTTTTTGTAAACAGTACGAGAAACAATGTACTCTCATCATTCCTCAATGTCAAGAAAAAAATAATTTTTTCTTGTTTTCTCATCGTTTTTTTTCTTATGTAAGCCTATTTTTAAAAATAACTCATTAGATACTCTTTACAATAGGTGAACATGAGAAATCAAAACGTGCTAGATGCTTCTAAACGATGTGGCTCGGCCTGTCAATCAAAAAAATATTTTTTTTTCGCGCTAGGTAGAGCTGTTTTTGTCGGATTTTCTGAAATAGATTCTTTTTTAATGCACTATGTACTTTCGCGTATCATCAGAGGCAAAAAAAGAACTGCATATCTCTCAAAAAGTGACGAGACCCCTTATCCGCTTTTTTCTTTTGTCCGTCAAGCACTTTTTTCGCCTCTCCCATTTTTTTTCGCAGACTGTCGGTTTGGCGTACGCTCACTCTGACAGGGGCAGAAATAAAGTTACAACCAGTTTGGCTACGAAGTCTCATGTTCCTGGAACCTCATACGTTTGGCATAGTTACTTTTTTTCTGGATTAAGCAGCTCTCTAAAGACTCGATCGAAACGAAGCGCGGCAATTGATGGAGTCTGTATGCTGCCGCTTGCCTACCAGCTTTGTGGGAATGCTCGATGTCTTATCCGCCAGAATGGTTTTCCCGCCCAAGCCAAAGGAGACCTCAAATAGTGTTGATACCATATGGGCTCACTTCGTGTCGCGGGGAAGAATCAGTGAGACGTGACTTTTTTGCAAACGGGATTTTGCACTCAAGTCTTGTATTTTTCTCCATGTGGCAACTTTTTTCTGACAGCAGTATATACTCGAGAAAGAAAAAATTTTCCGCTTTTGTCTTTATCAACGGCGGAACCACGCATCTCTTTAGAGCTTGTGAGGGAAGATTTCACCCGTCGTAAGTCAAACAATCTGATAGACTCGGTTGCAATCGTGATTTTCCTGCGTAGTGCGCAGCTTTTGGGCTCCTTTTCTGTCTTCGGAGGTTCTCCTTGCGGGAACAGGGGCACTTGCTCACGTACATCTCACAGGTCAATGTCCGCCAAAGCGAAAGCCCCGTCTCCTTCAAAGAGATACCAAGAAAATCGGCTGAAAGGCGCATTCCACCGTATCCTCGCGAGCGGGTACCATTTTTCTGCTCTCTGCGAAGCATGCAAAGATTCCTATACTCGGGCGTCACAATGATTCTTCCCGCGACACAGGTAGCCCTGCGGCTACCAATTGAGACCGCTTGCCTTAGTTTGCCCAGGGAAAAGCATTATGCAGCTGGGTATATGTGCATCGTCTCATATACTCAAGTCAAAAAAAGTGACTCTTCCAAATGTATGAGGTTTAGGGCACAAGGACTTCGTGGCCAGACTGTTTGCAACTTTATTTCTGCCGCAGTATACCTTCTACAACAGAAGTGGCTGCAGGGCTTTGCCACGCAAAGCGCTTGGGAAGTTTGACAGAAGTCCTCTCCAAGAGAGTCGCATATGCTTGCTCCTTAGACGGCATGGGCCAAGCGAAAATCGGGGAAGCCCCCTCGCACAAGAGTATCAGGTTTGCCCGCAAGCAAGCCGCGTTCCCTTGACTTACGCTGCGACATACTGCAAAAAAATACGCCATATACTTGGCGGCACAGTGATTTCCCCTGTCGCGCTTCAATATTTCAGAAATTCCATGGCAAAGTAGGTCAGAAATTCCGATCCTTTTTTTGCTTTCGTACTCTATACCCGGCCGCATACTATACTCTGCGTCACAATGATTTTTCCCACAGCGATCCACTGAGGCCTATCTTCTTTGACTCTCTAGGGAAAACCAGTATGCGGCCGCATAGTACTCCCTGTGCGTCCAAAGAAAGCAATCGTAGTTGGCCGGCACGGGATCGTTGTGACACCGAGTATGGCAATCAATCACTGTGTCTTCTGCGGGATTTGCCGAAGCTTTTCCTATAGATCATACACTTTGTAACAGTCCACGATGGATCCTCTAGTACCGCCTTCTCTAAGTCCGTGTTGTAAAAATATGGTAGGCCCCCCTACGCTGCAAGGGCAGTAGAGCGTATACGATACACTCGAACTTTGCTATGCCAGTACTAGTATTGGCTCACCCAAGTTTGTGTGTATCTTGTACGCAGAACTATGCTGTACGACCTTTTGACAGCCTGAAACAGACTGTCAGTTTTGCGAATGAAAGTCAGTACGTACGTTTCGTATGTTCAGGTCCATGTGGCAACCTTTTTTCTGACCGCAGTCTCTACTCGCGACGGGTGAAACCTTCCTTCCCAACATCGGAGGAAGTACAAGGTTCCGCCGTTGATACTTGATACGAGCGAAAGCGGAAGCTCTTTTCCGTCACGAGTAGAGCAACTTTGTATCCTGACTTTTCGTTCCTGTGCAAGGCTCTGCACTTCTTGGAATACAGCGTGCCGTTTCGCAGTCAAAAGGGCTGGCAAGCTCATCCCTTTGCTGTCTTTCTTTCCTGCAGAGACACCGTGCCTATAGGCTTGTACAGTTGCTCTTTGCCTAAGTACGTATACTCGACCGCACATTGTTTTTCCGCAGAACGCTTCGAGTTACACCCTGACGTCCACCTAGGGGAAAATCTTTATGAGGCTGAGTATAACTGTACTCCTCTGCAAGAGGGATGTTTAGCCTTAACCGACACCTGGTCTTGTACACTGGGCGCTGCGCAGGGCATCTCGCGCTTTATTGGAGACCTTGTGAAAAGTCTTTCTGTGATTGGTACCCAAGTTGGACTACCATAAGCGATACGCAAACTTTATTGATTGCGGAGTTCAAAAAAAGAGCAGTGTATGCAATGCGTACTCTGCATGAGAGGACAAGTTTGCGGACATCTCCTGCAAGCAAAACTGAGTCATGGATTCTCTGTGATGCGTTAGAACTCATGGCACATAGGGTACAAAAGGGGTGCGCAGCGCTAAAAGAAAAAGCAGTACAGGGGGACCGTATAGACTTGGCGTCGCAATGATTTTTCCAGCGAAGTTAGCCTGTGCCTAGTAGGCTTGTGGGGGAAAATTATGAGTGGAGCATTGTGCTGCTTAAGTCTATTCAAACTGTCGTTGATAGACTCAAGCGAGAAACAAACTGACATTTTTGCGAACGAGAGCCAGCGCTCAAGTCTTGTATTTTCAAATCCAAGTGGCAACTTTTTTTCTGACCGCAGTATATTTCTTCGGAATATCATACAGACGTTTTTTTAGCAGATCCGCTGGTATACGTAAGCCAGAAACAAACTTTCATGAGACTCGTCTTTTCAAGTCCAAGTGGCAACTTTTTTCCGCAGTATAGCAATACAGCAAAGAGAAAGGAGGCGACGTTTCCTCCCCGGCTTATACGCTTGGGTACCCACGTCGAAAAATTTGATGAATTTTCATCTTCCCCTGCTTCAAAAGCGTGTTTGCGCAATCCATGATCTTTCGGGTTTTGGCCGCGCATCGCTGACCCTCGTCATTCCGATTCTCGCAAGCCTAGGCATTCAGGTTTGTCCCTTGCCAACGGCTGTCCTTTCATCGCAGACATCTGGCATGCAGGGTTTTTCTTTTTTGGATTTGACGGCGTCAATGTATGATTTTCTCGCGCACTGGAAAGAGCTAGGGCTCCGGTTTGATTGCGTATACAGCGGCTTTCTTGGCAATCCGCAACAGATTGAAATAGCCCAGGTCTGCATCGACGAGCTTCTGAACAAAAACGGTTTTGCTTTTGTCGACCCGGTTCTGGGAGACAACGGGGTGCTTGATCCCACACAGACCAAGGAAATGGTTGATGCGCAGCGCAATCTTGTTCGGAGGGCAGATATCATTGCCCCCAATCTCACGGAAGCCGCCTTTTTGCTTAATGAACCCTATTGTGAGACTATTCCTCTGCATGCGCTTAAAGATCAGTTAATTGCTCTCGCCGATTTTGGTCCTGCCTATGTGATCATCACAAGCGCACCGGCCTCCAATGACAGTCTTTGCTCTGTCGTAGCCTACGAAAAAGAGAGCAAGCGATTTTGGCGTGTTGAAAACAAGCGCTACCCCGTCTTTTATCCAGGCACAGGCGACACTTTTTCGAGTGTTATTGTCGGAGAACTCCTCTCCGGTGCGAGCATACCCCTTGCCCTCTCACGCGCTGTCTCCTTTGTCAGCTATGGCATAGCTCTAACCTATGGCTACGGCACACCGCCAACAGACGGGGTTTTGCTTGAGCAGACACTCTTTCTTTTGCGCGAGGATCATTGCCCTGTACACTATGAGGAAATCTAAGTTTTACGCGAACGCCTGGAAATCTGGCAGGTGAACAATATTGCCGTCACGGATTGTGTAGAACGTCTCCGCAACGTTTCTGAGAAAGGCACTGTCGTGGGAAACCGTGAGCTGCGCTGTCGGGAGCTTGCGGAGAATGTCTGTCAAACGCTTTGTTGAGGCCGCATCAAGGGCGTTTGTCGGTTCATCAAGGAGGAGGACTTCTGGCTCCATGGCGAGAATGCCGGCAAGCGCGACGAGCCTAAGCTCCCCGCCTGAGAGGTGGTGCGTCTCCCTGTTTGCGAGTGAGTCTATGCCTAGTGTCGCAAGAGCTTGTAAGGCGCGTTTTTCGGCATCCTCTGGCGAAAGACCGAGATTTAAGGGGCCAAAGACAGTATCTTCAAGCACGCGCGGAAAGAAAATCTGATCCGCGGCCTCCTGTATGACATAGCCGACAGACCGCCGCAGGCGAGCAAAGTCTTTTTCCGAGCAGACCGCTGTTTCGTGGAAGAGAACTCTGCCGCAGGTTAGCGGATTAAGTCCTGTCATTGCGCGGAGAAGGCTTGTTTTGCCGCTTCCGTTTGGGGCATAGAGAGCGATTTTTTCTCCCTCGTGAATGGAAAAATCAATGTCCTTGATGACAGTCCGGATGCCGTTTTCTGTTGCAAAAGCAATTGTTCCGTTTTCTATGGCGACAACACGCATACCAAAACCAGTTCTTTTTTGTTGACGTACGACTGTAAGAAGCCTCTGGAATGCGCGGCAAGTGCCTCTCTTTGGCTTCCTCGACCGCATACTGATTTTCCGCAAGGCACGTAAAGAGTCTTGGATGAGTATACATACCCTGGCGTCACAATGATCCTTCCCGTGACAGTGCGCCCTGTGGGTGCCTCCAACCTCTGGGGAAGTGCGTGGCCCGCCTTGCTTCGGTCAGGAAAAATTGACATTTTTAGTGCCGAAGAGACTCAAGCAGGATTGCAGGCCAATTTGGCCTATGTACACGCGAGCTACGGCATACCCGTACAAAGTACAACTTTTTTTCTGCCCAGAGTATACGAGGACGAAACGAGTTCAGTCCTTCTCAATCTTCCAACGCAAAACAAGCCTTTGTACTCGTCCCCTATGGAAAAACCGTTACGGTAGCTTGCGACGAAAGCCGACTCTCAATACCCTATCCACCGACCGCAGAGTACCTAGGCACGTTGGAGAGTACTCCCCTTAGAGGCCTGCGTTTTTGCGCGCCCTTGTCCTCCACCAACGCTTCTGGAAGGAGAGAGAGGCGACGTACAAGGTTCGCTTTTGTCCCAAGTAACGGAGCTTGGGCAGGAGGAGTTCACCCGTCGCAAGTATCGTCCAAAAAAAGATGGGCGGGCTGATCATTAGAGTACGCTGGGGGTACGCTGGGAATTTTTTTAGCTAATGATTTTCCCTGTCAGCAATGTGCCTGTGCCCACAAGGCGTACTTTGTTGCGCGGGAAGAATCCTTGTGACGCCGTATCCCATTGTTCCACACGGGTGGCCTACATACGGCACTTGTGTACTTAAAAGAGCGTGCCTACGCAAGAATCATTGCCCCGATTCGACCTCTCAGTTTTCCATTACACTTGGCAGCGTACAGATTCTCCCGCACTGGCTGATTGCGTGGGTTCTATCTCAAGTCACACGAGTGGCTTTCAACTGTGTGAATGTATATACTTGTACACAGATTTTTTTTGAAAATCCACCGCAATCGGATTGTGCGAAAAAACATGAAAGTCGTGAATTTCTTTGTCAAATAGGCACAAAGTCCGCACGTACGGATTGGCTCCTTTTTTCACATCCACAAGGCTTGCCCACTTACGCTTGGAAAAGTCGGTATACGCGGGCCGCATACTGACCCTTTTCCCTGGAAAGCCACAAGGAAAGGAACCTCAATTGGCCGGCAGCCACCAGGCTCACTTTGTTGCGCGGTACGAATCATTACGTAGAGTCTAGTCGATCGCGTAATCGCTTGGGATTTTCTTGAATACTAAGCGCTCATGGGTGTTTACTCGGCGTATCTCAGAGATGGTACCTTTGTCGGCAATAGCCGATATACTCGACCGCATGATGATTTTCCGCGTGTCAGCTTACGTGGACCAGTTCAATTGGTCGGTACGGTAGGAATGCTTGTGCCGCCAAGTATACAAAGTGAGAGTTCTGTGTGCCTTCGTAAGAGGGCAGGGTTGGTAGTCGGCGAGGCATTTTTTGCGAAGTGTACACAAGTGGCATACTATCCGCGTACGCTCTTGCGCCACGATCGACGCGTTGTACTTGGCATCACAATGATTCTTCCTATGTCGACCAATTTTGGCCGATGTTCTCCGCCTGTCGCAGTCATCTTGTGGACGGGTATACTCGCTTGACTGTTCTTCCATAGTATTCATAGCATTCAGGGCATTCTCGCTTTGTCGCTCACTTTCGTAAGCCAAGATGCTCTGTCTTTGCGAGTATTTCAGCTGTACCTTGCGATACTCCGCACACGCGGCATTTTTTTGTATTCCCTCCGTTATCCGGCTCGAATGGCCACCTTTGCGGAGGAAGAGGGTCCTTATGTTTCAAGTTTTTTGCAGCAGAGAAAAAGAGAGAGGACGTATGGCAGGTTTTCGCAAAAGCTTTTTGTGTATGACCTTTCTTGTGATGAGTGTCTTTCTCCTAACATCTTTAGCAAACGCCGGTCCAGCGTACCGCCGTCTTGTCACAAACGCGCCAAACGAGCAGTCCTGGCGCGATGGGCTCACAGTGACCTTTGAAACGGATGTGGCCGCCTGCAAACGGGCCTACGGCGAGTCCCGCTGGTTTCCTGAATGTCAGGCTCCGGCTCCAGGCAGGGAGGGACAGATTGTCTCAGGGATTGTGATGACCCCGCAGGTTGCTGGGACATGGCGCTGGATCAATGAGACAGCAATGCATTTTACCCCAAAGACCCATCTCGCTCCAAACACAGTGTACACAATCTCAACTGAGAGGATGACACTGCCAATGCGCTACGCGCTTTCAAGAAACTGCATATACAGAACTCCGCCGCAGGCTGTACACATTGACCACGAGACACTGTGGATTGACCCGTCAGAAAAGGGCAAACACGTTTTGACAGTGCCTTTGCGCTTTATCTGGCCAATAAATCGCGAGTTTCTTGAGAAAAACGTGCATATCGTAAAGCAGACGCAGAGTTCGCTCTCTCTTGGTCCCACGCGCTTTGTCTGGAACGAGGGACAGGACGAGGTTTTAGTGACAATTCCTGTGCTTTCACTTCCAGAAAAGAACACTGCCCTGCAGCTTTCAGTCACCGGTCTTCCGTCATGGCACGAGGAGAACGGCAAGCGGATATTCCAAGCCAAAAGTCAGCGCCAGAAAATCCAGACAAACATAGTTGTGACTGGCACAGACCGCGTGATGGATGTTCAGTCGATAACACTCACCTCCCGCTATGACGACGGTCTTGACCGCTCCTACGAGCTTCTTGTGAAAACAACGCTCGCAACAAAACCGGCCGATGTCCTAGACAAGCTCGATCTTCTGCTTTTGCCGAAAAAGGCGAAGGACGGGGCAAGCAAGGACTGCGACTGGGAGAATATGCCGGCTATTTCGGCCGACGATATCGCCCGGAGCGAAAAGGTCACAGCGACACTCCTCCAGCCTGGAGGTGAAGCGGCAACTGAGATACGCCTGCGCCTTATGATACCCGAAGGCCGCGGCCTTGTCTGCGCCATGAAGGAGGGACTGCGCTCGGTTGCAGGCTACACCCTAAACCGCGTGCGGCGCTTTGTGCGCACAGCGCCCGCAATCTCTCCAGAAATCAATTTTCTCCAGCCAGGCAATATTCTCCCGCTGACTAAAGGGCAGAAGCTCGATATCCACACAGTGGGCATTGACACCCTAGCCTATGATGTGGCCATGGTCCGTGAGCCTTTTTTCGCGCTCATGGCGAGTAAGACTGGTTTTGATCTCAACGACGATGTCGATGCGAACGAATTCTCCAATGTCTTTCGCGGCCACATAGCAATCGCGGAAAAAGGGCTGGGCAAGGCAAGCTACACGGCTCTTGATCTTGCAAAAATCACAGGGAACGACGGGGCAGCCTTGATGCTCGTTACCCTCACAGGCTCCCGCGAGGGCAAAGTTGTGCGCACAGAAAAACGGCTTATCCTGCTCTCAGATCTCGGCCTTCTGCTTAAGACCGAGCGGAGCGGAAGTCATGTTGTTTTTGTGCAAAGCCTCTCTGGCGGAGAAGGGCTGAAAAACGTTGAGGTACGCCTGCTTGGGGCAAATGGTCTCCCCCTTGTTACGGCTACGACAGACAGCGAGGGCCTCTGCCGCCTGCCTTCGACCCAGGGCTTCACACGGGAGAAAAAGCCAAGTGTCCTTATGGCACGCAAGGGGAACGATTTCGCCTGGCTCCCCTTAGGTGAAAACGAGGACATTGTTGACTTGAGCGATTTCGCGATTTCTGGCCGCCACGTAAGCGACCAAGGATTTATGGCGAGTGTCTTTAGCGAACGCGGCATCTACATGCCAGGCGAGAAATTGCATTTCGGAACGCTTGTCAGAAACCAGGACTGGACTGAGCTTGGTGCAAATCTCCCGATAGAGGGCAGACTGTACGATCCCAAGGACAAGCTCCTTGTGAAAGAGCGTCTCTCAGTCGGCCGCGACGGGCTTGCGACGTTCTCCGCAGAGAGCGGCGAAGCAACCGGCCGCTACCGTTTTGATGTCTGCCTTGTACACGGTTCAGATCATACAGTTATCGGCTCAGCGACAGCACGTGTTGAGGAATTTGAGCCAGATACCTTGGCTCTTGATGTGCGCTACACATCGGGCGAGCCGAAAGGCTGGATGCTCACGCAGAAGAAAAATCAGGTCACAGTCCACCTCGACAATCTCTACGGCGAGCCTGCGCGCGGCCACAGAGTGCGCGCCCGTTTTATCCAAGAACCGGCCGCTCTCTCCCTGCCCTCTGTCGGCGGCTTTACCGTTGTGGACACAAGTATCGGTGAAGCAAGGGAAGTGGATCTTCCAGAGGCCCTGACAGACGATCAGGGAAATTGCACACTCACTCTTCCTGCCGAGACAGTTGGCATGGGGTCCTATACTGGCCGGCTTGAGGTTGAGGGCTTTGCCTTAACCGGCGGCCGCGCTGTCCGCAAGAGCATTGCCTGCGCTTTTTCTCCTAAGTCCCTTGTTCTCGCCTACAAGCCAGAAGGCGAGGCCAATAACTTGGCCTACATCCCTGAGGGCAGTCGCGCCTCTCTCCGTCTCCTTGTCCTTGACGCCGAGTTAAAACCAGGAGATGCGCCCGTAACTCTTTCTCTCTCAGAGCGCCGCTTTGTCACAAGCCTTGTGAGCGATAGCTCTGGCCGCTACCGCTATGACGCAACCCCAGTTGACACGGAAATCTCCGCGCAGAAGGTTAGGCCAGAGGCAGATGGCATTCTCTGGGATTTGCCAACGCGCAAGGCTGGCGAATATCTGCTCTCTGTTCTCTCCACGGACGGGACAGCCATTGGACAGATTGCCTTTACCATAGCCGGAAATAGCCTTGCAAAACCTGGCGAGGAGCCTGTCCTCTCCAATGGAACCCTCCGTTTGACCCTTGATAAAGAATCCTACGAGGCTGGGGAGACCATATCCTTCCAGATTGCCGCTCCCTTTGAAGGGCGCGGCATAGCGACCCTTGAGCGCGACAAAGTTCATGCTCACGCCTTTTTTACCGCAAAACCGGGCTCAAGTGTTCACAAACTGACCATACCCTCGGATTTTGAGGGACGGGGCTACCTCAATGTCTCCTTTGTCCGCGCGCTCACCTCAAACGCCGTCTACATGGATCCCCATGCCTACGCGGTCGCGCCAGTCACAGTCGGAGTCAAACAGCGGGATATGGGTATTCGGCTCACAGCTCCTGAGAGCGTTCTTCCAGGAACAGATGTCACAATTACGCTATCCGCAGCCCACGAAGGCCGGGTGCAGCTCTTTTTGGTCGATGAGGGCGTCCTGCAGTTAACACGCTACAGAGTGCCGGATCCCCTGCGCGATCTCTTAACAGACAGAGCTTTGGATGTTGTGACACGAGAGGCCTATCACCGTGTTATGCCGGATCATGAGCGCCTTCTTGGCCGCATCCCAGGCTTTGGCGGCGACATGGGGAGCGCGGGTGGCCGTTTCCAGAATCCCTTCCGCCGCAAAAACGAGCCGCCCTTTGTCTACTGGTCTTCGCTTCTACCCGTTGGTCCAAAGCCAGTGACTGTGACGGTCCCTGTTCCCCCCTATTGTGCCGGAGCGTTCCGCGTCATGGCTGTTGGCAGCAGCGCGGCTGATTCCTCGCGCCTTATGGCTGGCTCGGCATTCACCCGCGCGCGTGTGCGCGGAAGTGTGATTGTTAAGCCGCAACTCCCACTTGTCGTTGCGCCCCGCGATGTCTTTCAAGGCGCGCTCGTTATCGCGAATACTGTTGCCGGAAGCGGTCCAAACGCCTCGCTTACCTACAAAGTGACACTGCCAGAAGGCCTAGCCCTCAAAGCGGGCACACTGCAGGGCACACTCCGCGTTCCAGAAAATGCCGAACGGGCCATTCCTTTGACATTTCTTGCTCGCGATGTTTTGGGAGAGGCGCGGATAGACTGCGAAGCGAGCCTTGACGGATCACATAGCGGAAAACGCAGCCAGTCACTCTCAATTCGGCCAGGAAGCCCAATGCGCGCAACGGAAAAGGCCCTGGCTCTCACTCCGGCAGAAGAGAATACGATCACAAGCGACCGCACACTCTATCCCTATGGCGCCTCAACGAAACTCACAATAGCTGAAGGGCCACTGCTCGCCCTCCGCGCGGTCATCGATCGCTTAGACGCCTATCCCTATGGCTGCACAGAACAGATGATCAGTAAGGCCTTTCCTTCAGTTGTTTTGTGGGATGCGCCGAAAATACGCAAGCTTGTCTCTGTGAGCGATATGAAGGCCGGTGAAGCAGCGATTGCGGCCGCTCTTGCCCGGATCCGATCGGCTGCGCAGTACGACGGTGTGGCCCTCTGGCTTGGAAACGGCGAGAGTAATCCCTTTGTCACGGCCTATGCCGGCGATTTCCTTGTCGCTATGGCTGAACACGGCTTAAATCCTCCCGAGGATCTGCGGGACACAATTCTCTCAAACCTCGAGGACATGGTCGCAAGAACGCCTGAAAGCATCAATGACGGCAGAATCAAGATCTATGCGGCCTGGGTTCTTCTGCGCGATGGCCGAATCATGACAAGCCAGCTCGAAAATCTTGAGACATGGTTTCGGAGCAATGTGAATGCCTGGGAGCGCGATGTGCTTGCGAGCCTGCTTGCTGAAAGCTACGCGACCTTACGCTTGCGGAAAAAAGCCGCAGAACGCCTTCCTGCTGCTGTTGGCGCAACCGACGATCTCTTCTTCTCAACTTCTGTTGCCCGCTCGCTCCACGCACTTATTGTGAAAAACATGGGCGGAAAAGATATCTCAATAGCCCAGATCCTCGATGCAGCCTTTTCGGAAAACGCCACAACGCTTGATTTGGCCATGGCCTGCCGGGCACTCACAGCCCTAATTGGCAAGGATACGCAATCTATCCCAAATCTCACAGTGCGCTGCGAGGACACAGGCGCCCAAGCTGAGCGGACAACCGATGCCTTACTCACGCTCGATGCTCCAGCCTGCACGCGCTTTACAGTTTTGGGTGTTCACGAAAATGGCCTGCACGCGCTTTTAAGCGAGGATGGCTTTGACAGAGAGCCTCTTCCCCCATCTTCGTCCCGCATTGACATAACAAGACAGATTCTCGACGGGAATACGCCTGTGACAAAGATAGGTCTTGGCACAGTTGTGACAAGCCGCGTCTGCGCCCGCTCAATTGGCAACTCTCTTGACACTGTCGTCCTTGTGGATCTGCTGCCTGGCGGCCTTGAGCCCCTGCTTGAGGATCCTGCGTCCACCGAAGGACTTGTCCGCTATGAGCGGCGCGAGGACAGAGGCATCTTCTTTGTGAACCTGACACCTGAGGAGCGCTGCTTCTCCCACAAACTCCGCGCGGCAACGCGTGGATCCTTTATCGTACCGCAGGCCCATGGCGCTGCCATGTACGATCCGACCACTAATGGCGTAAGCGCCGCCGGAAAGATTGGTATTGAATAATATATGCGCCATGCTTTTTTCTTGCGAAAAAGGCATGGCGCATACTTTTTTTCTGGATACACGGCTCAACGAAACTCTCGAGAGCTACGCTAGTCTATACGGTAATTTTTAAGAAGTATCCGCTCACGGGTCAACGGAACTATGCGGGTCTCGCTTCACGGCATTACACTTCAATGCGTCTCTTTGTCGCAAAGACGCATTCTTCCGATGGAGAGCTGAAGTCGGTAGCAAGATGCATACGACAAGGCGAAGAGCGAGCGCACTGGTAAAAACACACTCCAAGAAGCTAGGAAAAAATGGCCATAGTGGACCCAAAGGCCAGGAAAATACCGGTAAAAAACACATCATTTTTTGAATAAGTACTTTTACAATGAAACCCGCACGCCACAAGGACAATGCGGGTACCATTCATGCTTTCTTAAAAATTACCGTCTAAAATCGTGGCTTCTTGTTCCTTAATTATTTCCGCAACAAGTACTTCATACTCGACTGAAATCCGAAAGACCAGAGTGCAAGAACTCAGAATTCTTGAACGCTTGCCAATCGAAATGAGTGCTGACGCAGAAATACGCATCGAAACTGCCTTTGACCTCACACGGAAACTCTAAAGGCCATCCCCCATAGCAAAAACTTAAAAGATTTGTCATCAACTTTTTTGCTCCCCTCTGGAAGGGGGGGGCTGAATAGTTACCATTTCTCCATCATTGTCCGTCGTAGGCACAGCTTCTCCCGGTCACGCCGGTCTGCGCGCCCAGCAGGGAGGCTTCCAACTACGTTTCCGTTCCGTCCACCCGCAAGTCAGCGCGTCACGCCCCGGCAAAACAGGTACGCTGAAAACGATAATCGCAGTCAGGCTCTTATTCCCAAAAACATATCCGAAAGACCTGATTTAGGCTGGACGCTGTTTTTATACACTGTTGCGGTGTTGAGCTGATCCCTCCAAAAAATGATTTGGGTGATAAAGGCGTTGACGGATTTTTCCAGGGCCTGGCAGTCTTCAAAGCTGTCGTCATGGCGCTTCCACAGCACGATTTTGTCCAGGGCGGAGTGCAGGCCGAAGGCCGCGCCACCCGTAGAGGCTCCAAGCAGCGAAGCCTTTAAGAGCTTCATGCAAGCCTCCCTGTCCAGGTTGTCGGCTTCGCACAGTTCGCAATGCAGCAAGACGGCATTGTCTTCGCTGTCGGGGGTAAAGGTTATCGCATGGGCATCGTCAAAGAGCAGGGTGATGCTGCCGTCCTCGTCAAAGACTGCCTGACCGAGCCCTATCTTTTGCGTGAAATCGTTTATCACTTTGTGGAAGTTCATGCCGGTATCCTCTCGCTCTGCAACGATTAGTGATAATACCTGGAGAGCAGCGGGAATGCTTTGGGATTGTTGCGCACCTTGTCTTCAAAACGTTTGAGATAGGCGTCGCTGCTTATGTCGAGATCCCTTGCAAAATCCTCGGCGATCTGCTTTTCCCAGTCCTCCTTTTGATGTTGGTAGTACATGGTTAACTCCTCGGAACCCGCCTGACCGGCTTCGTCACTCAGATGGTTGAGCAAACTGCGGTTGGCGCACAAGGGGTTGGTCATGCGTTGCAGGATATCCGCTTCCTTGGCCAGCTGCTTGCGTATCTTCTCCGCCTCTTCGCTGCACGTTTCGCCGGGCTTGCCCTGCCTCTTACACAAAATAAAATCTGGACCCTAAGCTCTTCACCATTGTGTGACTCAACTTCAATTTGGTGAGATATTCACCTGGAAACCTAGACTACACTTTGTTTTTCTCTGTAAAGATGCCTACCTACCGGGTATCCTTTGAGTCACACATGTGACTCACGTGT
>JAFTDR010000196.1 GCA_017454105.1 Desulfovibrionaceae bacterium
AACACACTCCTTATGTTGTCACACATGGGGCTTCAGGCCCAACCTTACGATCTGACCTGCCCAGGTAGTTTTTAATTGAACGGCTCATCCAATTAAGTGGCTGTTCCATCCACATGAGGTATAGCCCTCGTGTCGCACCATTAAATACTACTAGCCATTTCTACAAGTTTGTGAAAAGTTTTCCCTGTAGTATTTGTCATACGATAGACGTCTTTATAAAGAGTTCTACCGCTTTGAGCACTCGCATAGAGAGCCTGAATAACTTTTTTATCCCACTTCGCAGCAAGTGCCCTGTAAAAATCCCCACCTCCAGATACTTTATTTTGTTTCTGACTTTGGGACAGCATGAACTGCCCCTGAAACAAGCTAAGCAGTCTTTCAAATTCATCCTGATTAATCATACAGTTTTCTAAAGCTTTTCTCAACAAAACAATACGACTACACACAAATCGTTTAGTCAATTTAGTGATTATATACTCAGTATCGCCACTTTGTTTTGCCCACTCTTCAGAGAAGATAGAATCAGGAACTAAGATTTCAGCAGCTACTGCATTGCAAAATTGCTCTTCTTTGCTAACTAGATGAGATGCCCCATACATGTCATTGTAAAAATTATCGGCGCCTATCCATATATGCATAAGTTCATGCAAAAGAGAGAAAATCTTCCCATTAATGGTATCTCTGGAATTTATAAATATCAAAGGGGCGTACGGATTAACAAGTGTAAATGCTCTGAATTCTTCAACACTCAGCTTCCGACGAGTGTTATTCCCTACAACACCATTCATCATCACAAGTATACCGAGATTCGCAATAGAATTTCTGAGATATTTATATGCTTCTTCAGAAATCCTATATTTATCAAACCACTCAAGAGGTAATTCTAATTCCTGTCTGATTTTATCTGCTGTAAATGAGACACTATCACTTATCTTTATAATTCCAACAAATGAATATTCAGATAAACCATTATCTTTATTGTACTCTGTCATCCACTCCTGGATATTTACCATTTGATCAACGGTATCAATCAGGTTTCTGCTCGGATTTCGAAGAGAAATGCTGTCAATCGTACGGAATTCAACAATCTTACACTCCTCTACAGGCGGTTTCTCCAAAAAGAAATATCCAAAAGGAATACTAGTTTTTTTGCTAACATCTTCAATCTGCTTGAAAGTAGGAGACTTTTCACCAGATATCCATTTTGCAATCATATCTAACACAGAATTACTGGCGTTTCCCATTTGTGCTTTTTGCATGACCCAATCAAGGATCTCAGGATGAATATTTACATATAGGCTTTGCGTCATCAATACATCCTTTTTTATTATTATATATTTTTTCAATTTTATACTTCTATTACTTCGAAAAAATATCTATTCAATAACAATCCGCTGTGACTTTTATGACTTAAGCTTTGATTCGCTTCCTGTATACAATGAAACTCGTGTGGCGGCTTTTTGTTTGTTTTAACCACTGTTTAATTGAAGCTCTACATGTTATGCAGCCGCGCAAATAAAGGGGGTGCGTGACGTGCCGCAAATGGCTGCTCTGCTCTCTAAAATTTATAGAATGTCATTTACAAGCGACGCTATGTTATGATTAGAGCGACCTATATAAAAAATTTAGATGATTTTTTATAGCTACAAGCCATCAGAATACACTATTATTGATCATAGGTATTCAATAACTGCCATTCGATCTATTTTTCAATCAATATACCTTTTCTAGTAAAATTCGAGAAGTTCCTTCCAATGAATATCTTAAGGCATCTGCCTTTTTAGTTATACTTTTGCAAGGAACTTGTAAAATTGGAATAGACTCGAACCGCAAAAGCTTTTCTTTTTCCCCTTTGACAATGGACTTATTGCGAATTGCCAATACAGTTGTAGAAGAACATTTCCTCCATCCTGAGTAGAACAGGGCAACAGCTTCTCCAGCCTTATGGACATTGTTGTCTTTCTATTTATGTCTCAGCAAAACTCTTTAGACTACTAAGATCTTTATCGTCAAAAAGAAGATCTGGTGGAAGGTCTGGCAGCTCTCTTCCTAACTGAGCTAATAAAGTAATATGCCAGGCTATGAGCATCTTTACAGTTATAATTTTCATTTGTGCTTCAGCTGTTCTAAGGGTTGAAGATTCAGCCTTACAGCCAATTTTGAGAACTCGATTAAATTCATCAATTTTCCAGATTTTTGCATAATATTCAATAATTTTTATTGTATCATCAAATGAGTGCAGCGGCAATGCCGTCAATATTCGCCAACAGATAGGCTCTTCATCCTCAGGTGGAGCAACTTCGACAACATATGCGACTTGTAGAGTAATAGGCTGAGCATTCTTCATTTTCTCTGGTGGTGCAATTGCGACAGTACAGTGACAAACACTCAGATGTGCTTCTCTAGATACTTTCCCATCTTCTTTTTTATTGTCTAATTTAGTGATTTTACTTTGCCTTGGAACTCTGATTCTGATTTGGCCATCTTCTTCAGTCTCATTAAGTAAAGAAAAGAGTTCTTTTTCATTGGCATTCTTACCGTAAGTATCTCCTACATATCCTGTAAAATTTCCCCGAACATCTTGAGAATTTTCTACAAAAATAGATGTACGATTGTTTGTAATGCGGACAATTGACTCTATATTTTCAAAATCTGCCATTGCAAGATGGTATTCAAAAAAGTCGCCGACACGATCATCGACCATTATACATTGTACATCCCTCAATTTTTCAGCTATTTTCTCGACTTCTCTCGCATGTTGAACCCAGTGGAAGAATTCCTTGTCCTCTAGAGGTATTTCGTATTCCGAACGCGTATCATTGGACTCTTTTTTCTGTTTAGGAACAAAACTGACATATACTATCCCTAAGGATAGCTTCCGATCAGGATCAAATGCATGCGTCGAGTGCAACATCAAGCCTTTAGATATTGCTCTTTCTTGATTATTTCTTATACTTATTAGATTTGCACATTT
This sequence comes from Desulfovibrionaceae bacterium, assembly GCA_017454105.1. Lineage (GTDB taxonomy): Bacteria > Desulfobacterota > Desulfovibrionia > Desulfovibrionales > Desulfovibrionaceae > Desulfovibrio. The sequence continues at coordinate 2,975 of JAFTDR010000196.1, forward strand.
AGATAATGATGTAAAATCGAAAGTTATTTCATTTTGTATACAAAGTAGAACACGACTTCCAATAGCTCGTTGCACTGTACGTTCAACGTGGCCTCTTATGATGTTTTCTGGAGTTATTTTCTTGTTCTCATTTTCTAAAAATCTATAATATCCAGCTATCTCAGCACTCCCTCCTCCGCAAGCTGAGTTATATGATTCCATCGGATGTTTCCCCAGAGCAGTAGTAATTCGTACTAATCTTTCTGTGCGGGTGCTATGTCCGAGTTGAGAGTTGCCCAATTCAAATGCAGCCCATTCATCAGCGTCTAGATGCTCTGTAGGCTCAACAGGAATTTTATAATAGGGAATATACGGTTTATATGTAGATACGTCTACACCCATGAGTTCTCTAAAATTTTCGACGAGCGGATATACAAAAATTATTTTTCCGGTTTTGTAGACATCGTGGTGTGTATCATTTTTGCCGCGACCTTTCGTGCGGCCAACTTCTATCCAGTTGGCCGCACGATAACATGTGACAGTGTAGGATTTCTGGTCAACGAATGTCTCGACTAAATGCGGTGTGAATCCGTATTTTGATGAAAATCTTCTCGCATAGCTGTGACGCTCAAACTCAGAATCTTCGAAGCGAGATTCTTGCAATGCACCGACTTGCGAATCAAAAAAAACGGCTCATATTGACAATTCTGTCAAGGTTTTCTTTCCTCTGAGAATCGTCCCAACCAATAAATTTGTCTCTTTTTTCCAGCTTAAGTGAAGCTCCTGAAAAACCAATCGCACCCAACAGACCATGTTTTGATTGAACCAGGTAAAAAAGTTGGTATCCCATCGGCTGCCCAGCGCCAAGTGGGTGTTCTTTTTCCATAACGCAGTTCCAGAGTTGTCGATCCGCTTCTGACCCCACGAGGACGAGCCGCAAATCTTCTACTTCCTCAACTGTTTCAGGCACATTGACTGGCTCTGGAACATCCGTTGGCAAGCAGCCGTGAGGGAGCTGTTTTTTGGGTGATTCCCGGGGATCATGCTGCTTGAAATTGATGCTACCGTGCAATGAAATTAATCCCTGGGCATCCATTGCAACCAAAGCCTGGCCGCACGTAGATATTTGCGGGTCCCCGTTGTAATCTTTAAAGTTGAAAAATTCACAGACAACATTGGTGAAAACGGCGAGTGTCGCCCCAACGTTTTCAGCCATCAACTGCCGAACCTTGGCCAAATTTTCCGATCGGCTCAAGGTCTCCTTAATAAGATTTCTTTTATATGCGTCCATCACCTTGATATATACTCGGTGTCACAATGATTTTCTCTTGTGACATGAAGTTTTCCCAATTGAAAACATTTTCTTGGCAGCCCAGGAAAAACCTGTATGCTGCTTAGCTGAGAAGTGTGTCTTTTCACGGCTCGAAATTTGTCAATGTAGCGCCCGCCCAAGAAGACTCTTGGTTTCGTGAATCACGGCGAATGGCAGTTCTCCCCATTGCGCCACGCTCTTCTCAGATTTCCATGAGTGGGCTCGCAGCGGTATGGCAAGAGAGACTTAGCAATCGAGGTGTAATTCTTTACAGAGTTTCTTGCATATCTCGCTGAAATCCTTCTTTGCCCTGTATACCGCCTCGGCATGGCAACCGACCGCGCCATCGGCCGCAGTAAGATGAAAAATAGGCTTGCGGCACTCTTCGGCCATAGGAAGAAGACTGCGATAGGCGAGCAGGGAGGCAAGACACGCAAGATCGTCTTCCTGGTGCATGCCTGGTATAGGATTCAAATCGAGTACGTATCGTCGATATGCGGAAGAAATTTGATCTCCCCACCCGCCATAGTTCCATTCACGTCTATTTTTGACAAGAAGAAGACGTTGAAACAAGTAGCCAAGAGGTTTCATAGTGCCAGGGGGAAAACTGTTCGCGGGCAGAGCGGCGTCATTGCAACTGCGTAGCTTTTTGATCCACTCGGCTCGCCAGTTTCTTAGGGCTGGCCCAAGATAGCGCAAGCAGTGGAGTGATGGGAGACATCGCCAAGGATAGTCAAGACAGCGTCTGAAGCGATAAGCGCTGAACGACTGATCGCGTCGAGGTTTGGACCAATATCGACGAGAATGATATCCGCCTGACTTTCCTCCTCCGCCTTGCGCATAACCTGCCAGAGGGCACTCTGAAGGTAAAGCGACTGGTAATTACTGACGCAGGAATTGCTTGACCATGCTTGAGCGAGAGGATCCCCGAAGCGCGATAGGCCGATATCGCCAGGAATAAGAAAAAAACCTTCGCCGAGTTGAAACAATCGTGGTCGGGTGATGTCTCCGCCGGTTAATACGTTGTCGAGGCAACGGGAGAGAGTATTTCCTTCCTCGTTGGCATTCCATATAGCAACTATTCGATCCTCATTGAGAAAAGCAGCCGTCAGATACGCCTGGGGATCACTATCGACGCAGACGACTCGCATACCGCAATCGGCAAACATCCAGGCGATATGGTATAAAAGAAAGGTTTTGCCAACCAAGCCATCCGCAGAAAAAAAGGTAAGAATTGGGCACATTAGGGGTGTTTCCTTACAATGCAGCGTACAGTATGCCTATCAGGGATAAGTTCAAGCGGGGGATTACCGTTCTGCTCTATTACCTTGCGAGCCGTTGCAATGCCGCGTCCAATTTGCCGACCAAAGCCAAGTGTTTTCATGGCCGACGCAAGATTGGGGTTGCGGAAGTCCCTTACTCCTGGCTTTCCAAAATTCTCACACGTCACGCAGCCATAAGGGCCACCTGGGCTTATGATCTCAATACGGTCACTGAACCAGTATACACGCACAGGGGCACATGTAGCCTCGTAAGCGCGGTGCAGCACAGCATTATAGGCTAGCTGATCAATGGCGGCCATAGGATACAGTGTGGTCATAGTATGCGTGGGGCCAGAAAGGATATCAACTGACGTCCTATTTCTACCATTAATTTTTTCCCGCAGATTTCGTAGCTGATCCGAAATATTGCCGTGAAGTACAGCCGAATCCAATACCTCGTCTGCCAAATCAGTACCCTGAATGGCCAAAAACTGTATTTCCGATCCCGGCAGAAAATCCTGAGGACTAAAGCCAAGAACAAGTAGCCCCAAAACGGTTGGCGTCGGATCGTCGGGGGCCACTATCATTTTGCAAGACGCCAAGCGTTCCTCGTACCTTCTGTTATTTTCTGCAAGAACATCGGCGGCAAATGCCGCCGGCAGAAAGACACATTCAAAAAAAACGGGGCCCTCGTAGAGAATCGTGAGTCATCTCTCAGACGGTAAAATGCGGACAATGGTCACGTTGACGGGGTTCGAAGAGGTTTACAACCATTACCTTTGCCCCGGGGCGGGTATAAAAAAAGGGCTTGAGGCAATCTGCTCTCAAACCCATAAAATTTCTGGTGGGATGTGCGGGGATCGAACCTGCGACTCACTGCTTAAAAGGCAGTTACTCTTCCGACTGAGTTAACATCCCAAACAAGTGGTACTCTAGTAAAGAACGCCCCTTCTGTCAATACGTCAGAGAAAAAATATCATCAATTCTTTTTCTGAACTTTTGCCCAGGTATCGCGCAATGTCGCTGTCCGATTAAAAACAGCAAGGGAAGCGCTTGTATCAGGGTCCTTGCAGAAGTAGCCGAGCCGCTCAAACTGTACCGTAGCCCCTATCGGCTGCTCTCGAAGAGCCGGCTCAAGCATCGCGTGTTTTGTTTGTACCGAATTAGGGTTGATGTTGTCAAGAAAGTTTTTTCCCTCTGGACAGACATCGGGATTCGGGACGGAAAAAAGCTGATCATAGAGGCGCACTTCAGCCGGCACGGCCTCTTTTTCCGAAACGAAATGGATCGTTCCCTTAACGCGCCGCCCATCCTTGGCCTCCCCGCCTCTGCTCTCGGGATCATAGACGCAGCGCAGTTCAACCACATTGCCGCTGTCATCGCAAACAGCCTTGACGCAGGTGACAAGGTAGGCGTAGCGGAGCCGCACTTCGCCGCCAACGGTAAGTCTGTGAAACTTTTTTGGCGGATTGAGCATGAAATCCTCCCGCTCAATCAGAAGCGTGCGGCTAAAAGGAACCTCGCGCGTGCCAAAGCTCGGATCCCCTGGATAGAGCGGCATGGTGAAGGTCTCCACCTTGTCCTCTGGATAATTCTCGATCACAAGCCGTATGGGATCAAGTACGGCCATAAGACGGGGGGAATGCGCATTCAGATACTCGCGTATGCAAAATTCAAGCAAGGAGTACTCAACCGTTGAATCGGCCCGAGCAAGGCCGATGCGCTTGCAGAATTCCTGCAGAGCCTCTGGAGGAACACCCCGGCGCCGCAAACCGCAAAGTGTTGGCATCCTCGGGTCATCCCAGCCTGTAACATAGCCCTCGCGGACAAGCTGAATGAGTTTGCGCTTCGAGAGAATGGTGTAGGTCAAATTTAAGCGGGCAAATTCTATCTGACGCGGATGGTAGAGGTTGAGCGTTGAGAGAATCCAATCGTAGAGTTCCCGGTTGTTCACAAATTCGATTGTGCAAAGCGAATGGGTGACGCCCTCTATTGAGTCGGAGAGGCAATGCGCGAAATCGTAGAGAGGGTAAATGCACCACGCATCACCGGTCCGCTGATGTCTCGCATGCCGTATGCGATAGAGTGTTGGATCGCGCATGACGATATTGGGGGAAGCCATATCGATTTTTGCGCGCAAAACGCACGCCCCGTCTGGGAATTCGCCACGCCGCATGCGGCTAAAGAGATCGAGGTTTTCCTCGACAGAGCGATTGCGGCAGGGGCTCTCCCGGCCAGGCTCAGTCAGCGTTCCGCGCATGGCGCGTATCGTGTCCGCGTCCGCGTCGTCCACATAGGCCTTGCCCTTGCGTATCAGATCGCAGGCATACTCGTAGAGTCGCTCAAAATAGTTTGAGGCGTAAAACTCACGATCCCCCCAATCCCCGCCAAGCCAGCGGACATCCTCGCGGATGGCGTTAACGTACTCAATATCCTCCTTCGTCGGATTGGTATCGTCGAAACGGAGATTGCAGAGGCCGTTAAATTCCCGCGCGACGCCAAAGTTTAAACAAATCGATTTCGCATGCCCCAGATGCAGATAGCCGTTTGGCTCAGGGGGAAAACGCGTGTGGACACGGCCATCAAAGGTCTTTTTCTCGCAGTCTGCCGCGATCTCGGTTCGAATAAAATCAGTGTTTGCTGCTGGCACATCCTGCATAGTTTCTCCGTCGCGAGTCATTGTGATAGCCTTCTCCTTGTTATGGCGATGAGTGCTGCCCCAAGAGTCCGTTTACAAGGTCCTGAAAGGCAGACCGCACCGGCCAGACGAAGTAGTGGATTTTTTGAGTCCGAAAAAAAGCGCATGGGATCGCGGGATAGTTTCACAAGAAGTCTATCCTTGCGCGTGCGCACAGGCCGATCCTCCGCCTTCTCCCGCGGCCTGTTCTGCCCAATCGAGGCATAGGCTTCCCTGACCTCAGGCTCTGCGCGGGCAAGACTCATCGCAAGTGAGCGTGTAAGCTGACTTATGGCTCTCCCAGCCTCAAGCTGGCGGATATGCGCCATCGTGAATGCGGGAGCAAATTCGCGGACATCCCCCCAAAGTTCCACTGAATCGCGTAGATGGGCCAGTGAATCGACAAGGACCGGATCATCGGGATGCTTCTCAAACCACAAAAGAGCGTGGTCCGCGCACAGACGCTCAAGCGCTGCTCTGTCCCCCTCAACCGAGAGTTCTGAAAAAGCCCGCATGCATTCCATGGTGCGCGTGTCAATGGCATAATAGAGAGCCGCGTCAAAAGGCTCGCGGTCCATGACCGGCACAACGCGGCCATACTCTTTCTTGTAGGCGCGCACTGTCTGGTAGGGGAAGTTCGCGAAAACCGCTTCCACAAAAATGAGGGATGTTGTGTTTGTCGTGAAATTCCGGCGTATTGTCCGCCCTTCAGAAGGAAGTATGCTGCGAAAATAGTAATAGATATTGTCTAAGGGTCTCCCTGCGGCACAGTCGAGCAGCCGGCCAAAAAGAGCCTGCGTATAACCCCGCCCCCAGAATTCGACAAAGGCGAAGCTCTCGTCACAATCAATTTCCTGGCGCAGATACTCAAGCACAATTTCCCGTTTTTCTGCGGCTTTCTCAAGAAGATACTTCTGGAAAACCGGAGAGGACTTAAAATAACTCGCAAGCGCCTCAAGGTCATTCTTAGTGATTGCGCCCTTTTTGCAGAGCTCAAGCTCAGGAAAAAGCTTCTGAAAGGTTCCGTGGGAGATGTCCAGAGAGGAGAGAAGCTTGGTATACGAATCGACACCAACAAAATTTCCGAAATTTGAGAAAAACTCGTCATCAACGCTGTCAATCATGGCCGGAAGGCGCCAGACCCGCCGCGATCCATAAATGTACTTTGTCTGGACACTGCCTGAGAGATTGTGCGCCTCGATATAGGTGTCAGCGAGCTTTTTTAAGAAAAAGCCGTCGCGCGATATGAAATAGAGTGTCGAAATCTTTTTTTGGACAGCGTCTCTCACGACCCAGCTGATATACGGAACAAAGGTGAAGCCAAGATGGGCAAAGGCGTAGTACTCTTTGGTCGAAAGCCTCTCACGCACACGCGTCCTTGCAAGGAGAGCCGCGACTTTGAAGGCATCTGCTGACTGCGCCCCCTCAACAAAAGCGGCCTCAAACTCATTGTACTGCGCAGTTGGAACATGGTGCGGAATAATCCCGAGAGTCTTTGCGACAGTGACATCAGCAAACGCATTGTCCCCGTAGTGATGCCATTCACCGAAACGGTAGGGCGCGAGATCTCTGTACACGGCAAGGTAGAGGTTCTGCGTTGTCTTCTGCACACCGACGGCACTCGAGAGATAGATCGGTAGACCCGCTATCGTCGTACTCACACGGCTAAGCATAGACTGAATGACATCTTTGGGCAGATACATGTCGGAAATAAGCACCACTTTTTCGTGAGCTTTTACAAGCTCCTCACAGAAAGACACATTCGCAGGCACAGGAATCACGTTTGCAAGCTCTGCCTCGGTCTCCCATTGCTTAAGACACTGAGTACTCTCCGATGTGAGCCCATAGACATCCGCAAGGCGCTGGAAAATAGCGTCATACTGTATTTCAAAAAGGCCGATCGCCTTCTTTGTGTATTCGCGCACATTCGCTTCGGCATGCATGCGGATTTCGGGATATTTGACAGAAAAAATTGCAGGAAAGCGCTCTGCGTGCGCGCGGATTGTCTCCTGCACAGAGTAGAAAATCCCAACTGGCTTTAAGACACGCCGGGCAATCAGCGTATCAAAGATGTCAAAACTGTAGAGAGTTGGCAGGGAAGGAAGGCTTTGTACACGGAAAGCGAAAGCCTGCTCAAGAATGGCCTCGCAGTCATTTGCGCCAGAGTAGGACCAGAATTTTGCGAGTATTTCCTTAGTCTTCTCTTTGTCTTCTGCCTCCCCACTCGTACCTGTGCGGCCAAGCGCAGAAAGAAGGTCATCAAAGGTCTCGCAGAGAGAGCCTGTCGTATTGCTGAAATAATCGTAGATGAGAAACTGATTCTCGTCCTTGTAGTCAAAGATATAGCGTATGAATGTCCGCACCCCTGCCGCCAAAAGATCATAGTACATCGAGGAATAATCGACGATGCCAATGTCTATGCGGTCAAAGATCTCGTAGACGTCGTACTGGTTATCCCAAAGAATTAGGTAGGGATTGTTGCGGGCAATTGAGGAGAGGCGTTCAAAATAAAAATCATCCGTAATTTTCGGATGGAGCTTTATTATGAGGACAATGCCATTTTTCTCAAGCGTGTCCAAAAGAGCCTGGACATCTGTGATCGCCCGATACAGAAAATTGCGGGAATTCACCTCGCGATAGGTTGGCACATACAGGGCAAGGCGCGCATTTTTCGGGACACCGTCTAAAGGAATGCGCGGATCGTAGGTGCGCACACTCTCTTCAATGCGGCCGCAGCGAGGGTAGCCTGCGCGGAGGATCTGGTTGTCTGCAAGATCGAGCTGCTCGGCAAAATGCTTCTCCATAAAGGGCGATGTGACAAGAAAACACATCTTTGTACGAAAGAAGGTATTAAAGCGAATGTATTTCCTCGCAATCGGCACACCAAGAAAGTCCCTAAGCCAGCAGCGCTCAATGGACTTAAGCCCAACGCCATGGAAGAGATTGACAAGAATGACATTCTTCAGGCTCTCTGGGTAGTTTTCCTTAACCTGCTCGACCACATAGTAGCCCGCCTTTGGCATAAGCGTCTGGGCAAGCTGACTTTGAAACGTGCAGGCCCGGTAGCCGAGCGCGCAGATCAAATCCGCTGTTTTCTTGCTCTCTGAAATATAGCAGGCGTAGATATCCTTTCTGCGGGTCACAACGTACAAAAAAAGATATTTCACGTTCCCCGCAAACTGATCACCGCTGTTGAAAAGCCAAATATGGCTGCGCGGAAAAGAATCCAGTGTCTGACAGGTCCCATCCTGGGAAGTACTTTTTGTTTTCATTAGGTCTTCAGTGCTAACCCAGACCGCTTGGCCTGGGAGGAAACGCTGCCTCCACCGTTTTCCTTAAAAAGTGATACAAATCCGCGCGGCATAGTGCCGATTCTCCCTTAACAGCGTGTAGTCTCTCGCTCCTAAAAAGCCCTCCAAAAAGATGCGGCAAAAGCTCGCAGTTCATCCCTTGCGAGCCACGACGGAACAGCCTTGTCTTATGCGAGCGTACGTATTGGGACTTTGCAGCCAAATGGACCACAGCCTGTCACACCAAAGTCTGTCTCAAGGGACCGCCTCGTCTCTAAGGTTCACATCGCAACATGCTGAACACAAGTTGGACTGGCCAAGAATCGAAGAGACTAGGCGAAAAAGCCAGGCCAAACAGGTACGCTGCACAGTCGCAAAAAAAACACGTGTCTGCGGGCAAAAGGCCCCTCGCTTGTAAAAAAAACAGATCCGCCAAAGAAATGTTTGGCAGGTCGGGTACGCTAAGCGAAAAGATTGCGATCCGCGCAACCTAACACAGCGTTTCGCATGCGCGCACTGTCATCCCCAAAGACTTGCGAGCGCACACGCGTAACACTTTCGTTCAAGGCCAGCGTTTTTTGTCAGAAAGCCCCGCAAAAGACTGCCATTCTTTCGTGTACAGGTCAACGTGATACAGGGCGGCGCAAACGATCGTTTGCCGAACGGAGCACATCCTCCGATTGCAAGTATATTCTGATTATGGCCCACGTTTGTACGTGTGGTATACTGCGGGTAGAAAAGAACAGAGTTCAATGCCGGCTCCCGTTCACAGAATGCAAGTTTGTTTCTTGCTGGAGTATAGCTTGGGATCTCAAAAATTTTTTTTGAGTATTGTTTTATACGGCAGATTCTTGTCCTCAATAAAAATATCGCCAAGTTCTGATGCCGTCTGAAAGGAGACGCGGGCTGAGACAATTTTTAAAAGGGAATTTCTGACATCGTCTCTGTCGATCAATTGTTTTGCCTGCTCAAAATCCGCGCGCACACTCCTGCTTGTGCCAAGTATTGTCAGTCCCTTCTCAAGCACAAGGCGGGTTGGAAAAACAGGGGGAATCTCAGAGACCCCCATAAGGACCAGAGATCCTGTAGGATAGAGGTGATCGACCGCGTGGCGTATGGCGTTCTGCGCCCCATTGCCGCCAACGCATTCAAAACCATAGGAGACACGCGTTGTGTCGCGCTTATCTTGGATGTTTACGCGGCGGGTGCAAAAAGAAAAATTCAAAAGCTTCTCATCGTGCTTGCCAAAGACTGTGATATCGGCATCGGGCATAAAGGCGGACAGTGTTCTCGCCATCATATAGCCCATGCTGCCATCCCCCCAAACGCCGAAGGAGGCGTCATTGGGCACATTTGTCACATCCTTAAGCCTACTTAAAGCCTGGCAGCAGACGCTCATAAGCTCTGTTAAAACGTAGATCCAGACAGGCTCGCCAGACAGTGGGATGAGTTCGCTCTTTTCCATAGAGAGAACTTCCTGGCAAAAACCGTCCGCATTGCTTGAGCGGAAAAACGCGCCTGTTGCGTAATTGCTCTTTTTTTCTATCGCACTTGGGCCGCCGGGAAGGAGAACGCAGCTTGTGCCAGGTGCGAGTTCCCCGCTTGGATCGTGCAAAACTTCCCCCACAGCCTCGTGAAAAAGGCTCAATGGGAGTTTTTTTGCCAAGACCTCTGGGGGCCTGTTGCCCTGGAAATAGCGCTGATCGGCCGCGCAAATCGACAAATAGCTTGGACGGATAAGGACAAAAGAATCCCGCACGTCCTCTAAAGCAAACATGGGCAAAAAAAGCCCAGGTTTGACCAGGCGGATGACTTCCTTAATCATGATAGGCCCCGCTCAACAGCACCGATCAAAAAGGAGGCGATATTGAAATCGTACTCTGTTGTGATCTTGATGTTGAAGACATCGCCTTGGACTAAGCCAACTGTGCAGCCATTTTCCTTAAGAATACGCGCTGCGTCCGTCACCCGGTCCAGATAGTCCTTGTCAAGTGTCGCATAGAGACGCAAGTAGGTTTTAAGCCTAAAACTCTGCGGCGTCTGCCCCTGGTACATCGTCCGTCTGTCTGGAATTGCGGACACAAGCGTATTGTCCTCGGAAACGACAATGGTATCAGTTGCTGGAATCACTGTGTCACAGGCATCGAAGCGCTCAAGGGCCCGGATGTTCTCCTCTATAACCCTTAGCGAGACAAAAGGCCGCGCCACATCGTGGCTTATCACAAGATCTGAGTCAGAGGTCTCATAGCGCTCGTCAATATAGCGGACTGCGTTATACAGTGACTCCTGCCTTGTTTTGCCGCCCTCACACACATGGCAAGCCGCGTAGCGTGGATGCGAGAGAACATCGCGTGTGTGGCTCATCCAGATGGACGGCGCCACAACCACAATAGAGTCTATCCGTGGGCAGGCGAGAAACTTGTCCACAGCAAGACGCAATATGGGCTCACCCCGTATCTCGAGAAACTGCTTGGGTATTGTCGAGGTTTTCATACGGCTTCCACTTCCAGCGGCAAGAAGCACAGCATAGATCATAGACACACTCCACAAGTGTTGGAACGCTCTGAGAAGTCAAACGACACAGGACGCTTTTTTGGCACGCAATACACAGTAAACAAACTTCATGTCTTGCGAAGGCAGGAGACGATACAATCGCAGACTCTCTCTGTCGAATGGCCGTCACAGGCCCCCATATGTTTTTCCCAAAAATCAGGGTAGGTCAGTCTTTTTCCGTAGAGGCGGACAATTGTCTGCGCAAGAGATAGAGAATCTGTGCATGTCACATCTGGAAAAACATCCGCCGGAGAAAAATAGAGTTCCCGCTCATTTGCCTGATAGGCAGATAAATCTGGGACGTAAAAAAGAAATGGCCTGTGAAAGGCAAGGAAATCAAAAAAAATCGAGGAATAATCTGTGATAAGGAGAGCCGCCCGCTCAAGGGCTTCCGCCTCAGGTAAAAGGGACCAGTCCTCCCAGCCTTGCGCAGCACATGATTTATCGAGCGATGGATGGCAGCGTATGGCAAAACGCGCAGAGATTCCCGATTGCTCTAAGGCGTGCGCAAGCGCAAAAGCGTCTGGGATTTTCGGCATGCAGCGCTTCCCATCCTTGGTCCTAAAAGTCGGCGCATAGAGGATAGTTTCTGGCCTATAGCCCTCTCTCTCAAGCACTCTCCCCCGCTCAAGTAAGGCATCCATGCGCGGGGAGCCAAAGACCTTCATCTGCTTAGGCCGTAAACGGAAGGCGCGGGCATAGACCTCTGCAGTGTGCTTTGATGTGCAGATAAAGTAGGCGATGCAGCGGTGAATTCGGGCTATGCGCCTATCTTCAGCTTTCGCATCACAGTCCTTGCGCTTTGCGTCAAAGGCTATTTTCTTATAGGCGCCGCAGGCGTGCCAGCAATTGATAAGACAGGTTTTCGAACTCAGTCGAACAAAGGCCGCAGGCGAACTTGCGTCAATAACCAGAACTTTCGCTTTGGCGAGAACTGCCAAACTCGCATAGGTGTGCTCGAGGAGTTCCTGGTAGGAGAGAAGTGTGTAGGGAATGCCGCGCTGGGTAAGAGCCTCTGCAAGGGAGGAGATATTGCGGTAGAGATCGTTTTTGGATGCGCTATAGAGGATGAGCGTATCCTTACGACGTATGAGCGAGACCAGGGAATAGAAAAGATTGCGGGCAAAGGCTTTGACAAGGATTCTAAGCGTTTTCAGCATGGGAAAAAATGGATGGACGCGGGTTTTATGTGCAGTATCCTATGACATGGGAGCGAAGACTGTGCGCGTAGAGGTAGAGAGTTGTCAGCCGCTCCGTCATGGGCGATATGAGATAGGCAAAATTTCCAAGTTCCGCGAGTATGCGGTCCATGCGGGAGCGGTACCAAGAGAAGAATGGGAGAAAAAGCTTGGGCCGCACGATCAGAAAGTGCCGTGCGAAAAGATACTTTAGGGAGTAGCCGGCATAGCGCGCAACCGCATGCACAAAGGGATCGCTTGCTACAGCGCGCGTAAGACACTCCCAGGACGCTTTTCCATGGTGTGCGCAATACTGTTTTTCGAGAGTGGGCGTAAAGGACACGCGAAAACAGACAGCGTCGAGATTGGATGCCGCACACTCCAAGTAGCGCCTTGGATCAAAGGCGACGCGGCTTCCCTCGTTATCCAAAACAAGGAGATCGGCTAACGCGAAATACGGGTATTGGTCGAAAAAAAGCCCGGCATAAATAAAGGGGAGAAGAGCGCGGGCAGAGCGCGGAAATTTTGGATGCTCGCGGCAGATGGCCTCTATGGCAGAAGCAAGAGGAAGACGCTCTTCTCCGACCGCAAGAAAATCCCCTTCTTGGCGTATGACAAAAACGCGCGCATTCTTGCTCTTTGAACAATGCGTCATAGAGTCAACAGGCAGGATCTGAGGGTGCCCAAGAAGCTCGTCCAACAAAGCAGCCTTCTCTTCCAGTGTGGCTCTCTCTTCCGAGATACAATCTGCCCGGTCAAGAGTCACTCCGCAGACAACAGAGACAAAGCGGGATAGAAAATCAAAGAAAGAGAGATCCCAAAGCCGCTTGACTGCGTAGCCAAAGCGGCCATAGGTCACGGCATAGGCATGCAAATAGTCTGCGATGTGCTTGTGTAAATCGGCGCACGCTTTGTCCGCATCGTAGGTTAGACCATTGTCACGGGCGTAGGCTGCAAAATGCTCGTTTGCGGAAAGAAGAAAGACGCCCCCCGCATGGGTTGTTGGCAGGAAATTGTAGGTTGCGTCGACAAAACTGACCTCGCAGTCCTTCATTTCATTTAAGACAAACTGCGGAATCAGGGCTTCTGGCTCGTTTTCGCGCAAAAGAAAGGTAAGCTTCGCATCATCCCTGCAGAAGAGAATGGCCATGTGGGAGAGTGTGCCGACAGTTGTCGCAATGGCTTCCGCTTTGGCAAGAAGGGCTATCTGATCGCTAAGCGCGTACTCCTCAAGGGCAAGGACTGTGTAGCCGTTTTGCGCGTAGATCGCTTCAAAAGTCGCTTCGCCTGCGCAGTCGCTTTTCTCAAGATGGGTCCGCGTAAGATAGAGTTTTGTGTACGATTTTCTGCTCTCTCTTGGCTCTTTTGCGACACACTCAAGTATACGCTCGTAGATGCGCCGAAAATACGGGCGGTTTACCCAGGCATGGAGAAAAAGCGACTGCCCTGGAATAAACACTCTCTCAAAGCGTGTGGGCCGATCAACAACAAGGACACGCTCCTCAATGCCTAAAAGACGCATAAGCGCCATAAAATGCTTGGGGACCTTACCTGTAGCGACAAAGCATATCGGCACATCCGGTAGATCTTTCTCTGTGCCGAGAAACCAGAGCCTTGAGAGTGTCTCAGTTATAGTATGCCCAAAAAGGCCAATAAGCACACCGCCAAAGATGCAGGCGGGCAAGGTCTCGGTAGAGTCCGCGGCATAGGCCGAGCGCACCGTGTAACTTAAGGTCTCGTCTGTGTCGTGGCGAGAGAGGCCGGCTAAGAAGGCGCCGGTCTCACTGACCACCCCTCCCTGGTAGACAAATCTCGCCCCATAAAAATCCGAGAGCCTGCAGGGAAGAAGAGAGGCCCGTGTATGCAGCTCAAATGCGGGCTCACCGCAAAAACGGTGGTTCATCCAAAGAAGCTTGTCCACCTCCTCCCTAAACCGCGACATATAGAGCCTTGTCATACAATCCCGCTCTAGTGTGCCGTCTTTCCGGCGCATTCCCAGGCCCAGGCCGAGGAGAGTATGGTCTCAAGATCCGAGTACTTGGCCTCCCAGCCTAAGACCTCCCGCCCACGCGCAGGATCAGCGACAAGCATGGCTGGATCGCCAGGACGCCGCGGGTAGACAGTGTAGGGCACAGGCTTCCCGGTAACCTGGCTTGCTTTTGCAATGATCTCGGCAACAGAGACCCCCCTGCCAGTTCCCAAATTGATACTTGTCGAGGGGCGGCCAGCCAGAAGATGCTCAAGCGCTGCGACATGCGCTGCGGCAAGATCGCTCACATGGATGTAGTCGCGTATGCATGTGCCGTCAGGAGTCGAATAATCATTGCCAAAGACTTTAAGTTCCTGCCCACCGCGCACGGCGCGCAAGACGTTTGGGATAAGATGGGTCTCTGGCTCGTGCCACTCACCTGTCTCCCCATCGGCATCAGCGCCTGAGGCATTGAAATAGCGCAGCGCAACCCAGGGAAGCTTGTGGGCCACCTCAAAGTCCGCGAGCATCCACTCCATGACGAGTTTTGTTCTGCCATAGGGATTAATGGGATTTGTCACAGCCGATTCACCGACAGGACAGACATTGGGAAGCCCGTAGACTGCGGCCGATCCAGAGACAACAAGCGGCCGAACACCCTCGTCGCGCAAAACCTGCATAATGGTGAGTGAGCCCATGCAGTTTATATCGTAATAGAGACCGGGATTCTGCACGGATTCCCCAACGGCTATGACACTTGCAAAATGTATAAGCCCGTCTGGCTCATGGGTATGGATCGCGCGCCTAAGAGAGGCATAGTCGCGTATGTCGCCGTGGACAAATGGTCCCCATTTGACAAGTTCCCTATGGCCTGTCGAAAGATTGTCGTAGGTCACAACGCTGTGGCCGCGCTCAGCAAGATATTTGCAGGTGTGACTTCCTATATAGCCGGCACCGCCGGTAACAAGCACTTTCATTCAGTTTTTTCGACGCATTTCCCCGCAACTCTTGCAGGGAAGATACCGTCGCCTCCATTTCATACTATTTCAGATTGAGAGAGATACGCTCCACGAAAGCTAAACAGGGCTATGCTCCACCTTTTGTCCGGCAAAAGGGATCAGCGCATTGGATGGCTAAATCCGGCTTTCACCGCGTATCTCACTGTCATCGCGCAGACATCGCGTACAAAGGCGAGTCGGTCAATCAGCTATGCCTTGCTTGGACACGCCGTCTTAAAGGCGTTTTCTTGAAAGAGGACAATGCTTTAAAACTTATATTTGAGCCGCATGCCGACTCCCAGCTCCTGATCGGGCTGCTCGCTGCGCGTTTCAAGTGGCTGCGATTCCTTGGTGTCCTTAACAATGACTTCGGGTCCAAGGCGGAAATCAAAGGCGTCCCCATCCCTGACATTGGTGTACGCGCCTACGCGGTACTGCTCGTGAATTCCAAAGGACTCCCCATCACTTCTTGCGCCATCAGGACCGCTCTTCCAAAGCGTTCTTTCGCTTTCGTAGCCTACAGAAAAATCACCCGGCGATTCCTTGGTCTTTTGTTTGCTCTCGCGAAGCGCGCGCCGCGAGGGTCCCAAGACCGCGTTTTTCTGCAGATCACGGCCGCGCAATGCGTTTGGCTTTTCTTTCCTCTCCTGCGTCACAAACCACGGAGAGGTGCCCTGCGCGCTTTTTTCTTGGGCAAGTGCAATCGTTTCCGTCTGAAAAAAAACAGACATAAGGACAAAAAAAAGCCCCCGAAGGACACGGAGAACCGAAGCCAGCACAAAGGGATGGTTGGTACACTCGGACCTTTTCATACTATGACTGCGGGCAAAAAGAACGGTATACGCAGTTCCGTATTCCAGGAACCTCATCCTAGCGTATGCCTAAAAACCCATAGGCATCACGCTTGCGCGTACGCGTAGACCGCGTTTTTCTAAAGAGGAAAGGTAGGCGTCTCAATGATTCATCCTACGACACAGTTCGCCCTGCGGGTGCCGACCAATGGTTGTCCAGAGAAAATCATTCTGCAGCTTTGTATAGCTTGCAAAAAACTTTCTTCACAAATGATAGCCCTCTCAAAGAAGGCACGTAGACTTTAGCCATAAACGAACTGACATGTTTACGAACGCAAGTCAGCACTAGCAACTTTTTTTTCTGACAGCAGTATACCTTCCTTTTTGACTCTGGACGTATGTTCAGCGCACACTAAATCGCGTATCTCATCGCTCATCAAATGGCTAAGCCAAGGTGTGCGTAGATTCGACTTGCCGCTTGCGTCAGTCCCCGCGTCTCTTACGAACTTGCATGAGATCTATCATGGAGTCAAAAGGCCCGCAACAGCAGGCCTTTTTTCTCGTACTCTTTGTCGCAAGCAAGCCCGCTCCTCGCAATGCACGATCATTGCGCGGAGCGGGTTTCAATCGTTTCCTATCAAAAAAAGAGTCAGAGCGCGCAAAAAGTGTTTAGCGCGTCTTTTTTTCCGTACTCCCTGGAAGCTTCTGTCCGGTTTCCTTTGTGATCAGCTCATTTGTGTCAATGATCGGGAAGGAGGGACGAGCGCCTTTGTCCTCCCAGCCACCGCCAAGAGCCTGACAGACGCCAACAACAGCATTTAAGCGATTCTGCAGGGCCTGCGCGTAGCTTAGTTCGGCAGAGAAGAGTTCGCGCTCAGCATCGAGAACTGTCAAGTAATCGGTGTAGCCATTGTCGTACTGGAGACTGGCAATCTCAACGGCCCTGCGCAGACTTGAGACCTGTCGCTCAAAGCTCTTCACAACCCGTTCTGTCTCGCGCTGGCTTGCGAGGGCTGCGCGGATGTCGCTAAAGGCTGACTGGACAGCTTTGCGGTACGCGGCTATCGAGACATCTTTTCGCGCTTCCGCATCTTTCAGTGCGTACCAGTTCCGTCCCCAATCAAGAATGGGAATACTCCCTTGTATCCCGTAACTCCAGGTGCCGGCTGGGCCAGAAAAGAGCTTGTTCACACTCGAACTCATGCTCCCCGTCATGCCGGTTAAAGAAATTGTCGGGAAAAACTGCGCACGGGCAACACCGATATTGGCATTGCTTGCCATAATGAGAAATTCTGCGGCCCGTATGTCCGGTCTGCGCAAAAGCAAATCGGACGGAAGACCAGCGGGCAAAACCGGCGGGGCAGGCAATTGCATAAGCCCCCGCCCTCTTTTGACACTTTTCTCAATGATATCGCGCGGCGAGCGGCCAAGGAGAACGGCCAAAGCCGCCTCCGCCCTCTCAACATCAATGGCGCTTTGATGGTACTGCGCCTCTGCTGTTTCAACCGCCGCCCTGGCCCGCTGCCAGTCAAGCTCGGTTATGTCGCCCTGCTCGTAGCGGCTTGTGTAGATTGCAAGCCCCTTTTTGCGCGTCTCAAGCGTCCGCTTCGAGATGTCACAGCGCATGTCGGCTGAAAGAAGCTGAAAATACGTCTCAGCTGTCTGGGCTGCGACAGAGAGGCGCGAGGCCTCATGGCTTAAGACCGTGTTCATTAAAACATCGGTCAGCATGATGTAGTTATTGCGATTTTTGCCAAAGAAATCCAGTTCCCAGCTCGCTGTAAACAGTGCCTGGTGGCTTGAGTACTCCTGGCTTAAGGTCGGAGTGTCAAAGTTCGTATTTGCTGTGCGATTTGAGGCGAGCTGCCCCTGTGCTTCGGCCGATCCAGAAACCTGGGGAAAGAAGACCGAGCTTCCCACCCCCGCCTGGGCGGCTGCTGAACGGATATTGGCCAGTGACTTGGCGAGATCCTGATTCTTCGCGAGCGCTTCCTCAATTAAGGCGACAAGGGCCGGATCCCGGAAACGAACCCACCAATTTGTGTTCAAGGGGGCTGTTCCTGGATTCACGTTCTTCCACTCTTTCGGCATGACAAATTGAGGCCGCTCATATTTCGGAGCGAGGGAGCAGGAGACAAGGGAGAAACACAAAACAATGCCTACTAACAAACGGGTAAAAAGCATCAATATTCCTCCATGTCGTAATCGCGCTTTGAGCCCGCGTTCGGATCGCTTTTGCCTCGCAATTTGAGAGAAATAGTCATAATCGCTTTAAAAAAGAAGGGAATAAACAAGGTCGCTATGCATGTCGCAGCAAGCATGCCGCCGATAACGGCAGTTCCTATGGCATGACGGCTGTTTGCGCCGGCGCCGGAACTTATCGCAAGCGGCACAACGCCAAGAATGAAGGCGAGCGATGTCATGACAATGGGTCTGAAACGGAGGCGAGAGGCGTGCATGGCCGCTCCGTCAAGACTTTTGCCACCGCGCCAGGATTCAACGGCAAACTCGACGATGAGAATAGCGTTTTTCGAGGCAAGGCCGATTAATGTGACCAGTGCAACCTGGAAGTAGACATCGTTGGACAGATCCCGGCCCCATGTCGCAAGAAGCGCTCCGAAAACACCAAAGGGCACGGCTGTCAAAACAGCTAAGGGCAGGCTCCAGGACTCGTACTGTGCGGCCAAAATGAGAAAAACCATGACAAGAGCAAGAACAAAGATCATGGTCGTGTCAGAAGAGGCCATTTTTTCCTGAAGAGAGGAGCCAACCCAGCCAAGACTATAGTCCCCAGATAAGGAGGCCTTGGCGGCCATTTCCATCTCAAGCAAAGCGTCACCAGAGGATGCGCCAGGACTTGGAGTCCCCATGATGTGGGCTGCAGGAAAGGCATTATAGCGCTCAACGACCTGGGGCGCTGTGCGCCGCTCAAGGGTCATAACCGAGGAGAGAGGCACCATGGCCCCCTTGTTTGTCCGGACATGGATGTCGTGGAGGGATTCGACGAGCATGCGATACTGTGGATCGGCCTGCAGGCGGACCTGGAAGGTGCGGCCTAAGTAGTTGAAGTCATTCACATAGGTCTGACCAAATGTCGCCCCCATGGCTGAGAAAACATCGCTTACAGAAATGCCCATGTTTTTGCAGCGCTCGCGGTCGAGATTGGCGTAGAGCTGCGGGGCACTTGTCGAGAAAAGACTCCGCACCATGCCTATTGCCGGATACTTCGGGGTTCCATCGGCATTTTTCGATGTCGCCTCAACAACAAATTTATTGGCCGCCCTTTCGAGATCATAGAGCGTGCCATCGCCGCGCATCTGAATATAGCCTTCAAAACCGCCCGTTGTACTCATGCCCTGAATCGGAGGCGGTGAGAAACTAAGAACAACGGCTTCAGGCTGCATCATGTTAATAGCCATAAACTGCGCGTTCGTCTCAGCGTCAGAGAGTCCAGGCTTTTTCCTCTCGCTCCACGGCTTAAGCGTTGTAAAAAAGGTCATGTAATTGCTTTTGACCGAAATCGTCGTGATATCGATACCGATAATGCAAGCCGCAGCACTCACAGCTTCCAGATTCCTCGAATAGTCGGTCACAAGGCTTGCGATGCGTTTTGTACGTTCAAGCGATGCGCCATCTGGGAGGATCGTCATGCCGATGGTGTAGCCCTGGTCCTCGTTGGGCACAAGGCCTGTTGGTATGATTTTGTTGAGCCAGACAATGGCGGCAACGATTAGTGAGAAGAGAAGAAGGGCGCGCAGGGCCGAGGCCTTGATAAAGCGGACGGCCACAAGATAGCCATTGGTTACGGCCGAAAAGAAATTGTTAAAGATGCGGAAGGGTTTTGCAGGAAGCTCGTTATGATCGTGAGGCTTTAAGAGCAGCATGCACAAAGAGGGTGTCAGTGTCAGCGCGACAATGCCTGAAAGCACGACGGAAACCGATATGGTGATCGCAAACTGCCTGTACATCTGCCCAGCAAGTCCGCCCATAAAGGAGACGGGGACGAAAACCGCGCAGAGAACAAGGACGATGGCAATAACAGGCGCTGTCACCTCGTTCATGGCCTTGGCTGTCGCTTCCTTTGGCGGCAGATGCTCAGAGGACATAATGCGCTCAACGTTTTCAAGCACAACGATTGCGTCGTCAACCACGATACCAATCGCAAGGACAAGGCCGAAAAGCGTCAATGTATTGATTGAGTAGCCAAGCGCATACATGCCGGCGAAGGTGCCGATAATCGAAACTGGCACGGCAATGCAGGGAATAAGGGTCGCTCGCCAGTTCTGGAGGAAGACAAAGACGACGATAACAACAAGGACAATGGCCTCGAAGAGGGTGTGGATAACCTCAACGATCGATTCCATGACAAAGTCGTTTGTGTCAACGACCAGACGAAATTCCAAGCCATCTGGGAGATTCTCACAGATCTCGGCCAGACGTTTTTTTACGCGATCGCCCGTAGCAATGGCGTTTGCGCCAGGGAGCAGATAGACCGCGCCCATACGGGCGATCGCGCCAGTATACGTCGAGGTAACGGAATAGTCTTTTCCGCCAAGTTCAATGCGCGCCACATCTTTTAAACGGAGCATGGCGCTGTCTTCTTCTGTGCGCAGTATAATGTTGCCAAATTGCTCAGGGGTGAGCAAGCGGCCCAATGTGTCTATCTGCCAAGAGAGATCCGTGCCTGGGACCAGGGGATTGTCGCCTAGGCGACCGGGTGCGAACTGTGAACTCTGCTCTGATATCGCCTGGGATATGTCCTGGGCGGTCACACCGTATTTGGCCATTTTGTCCGGCAAGAGCCAGATGCGCATGGCATAGTCCATCTGGCCAAAGACCGAGCAGTCACCGACACCTGGTATGCGTTTTAACTCGTCAACAACGTTGATATTCATCCAGTTGTGGATGTAGGTCTCGTTATAGCGCCCATCTGGGCTAATAAACGAAAAGGCCTGGAGCATTGCCGGCGAGCGCTTAACCACGCTCACTCCCTGCTGACGCACAGTCTGCGGCAAAAGGGTCTGGGCCAAGTTCACCTTATTGTTCACATTGACGAGCGCCATATCCGGACTTGTGTCCAGAGAGAAATAGACATTGATGCTCCCAGATCCCGAGCCTGAGGCTGCTGTTGAGGTCATGTAGAGCATGCCCTCAACACCGTTGATATTGACCTCAAGGGGGGCCAAGACGGTTGAGGCTATAGTTTCAGCCGATGCGCCGGGATAATAGGCGCTCACATTGACTGTCGGTGGAACAAGATCTGGGTACTGGGCAATCGGCAACGCCTTCATGGCCAAGGCGCCCACAAGTGTTATAACGATCGAAATAACCGCCGAAAGCACAGGCCTGCGGAGGAAAATATTGGGTTTAGCTGACGCGGCCATAGACACCTACTTCGCGGGACGATCTGCCGCGTTCTTTTTTGCTGCGGCGCGTGCTTTCTGCTGTTCTTCGAGCGTTGGGGTAATTGTCACCTTGGATCCAGGGCGCGCCTTGATTATCCCCTCGACAATTAAGCGCTCACCGCCCTTGAGGCCAGAATCGACAAGGTAGCTTTGGCCTATGCTCTCGCTAATCACAACAGGCGTAAGGACAACTGTGTTCTCCTTGTCCACAGCAAAGACAAAGGGCCCTTTATCTGTGATCGTCACGCATTTCTGCGGGATGAGAATGGCATCCTTTAGGACATCACCGTCCATTGAGAGACGCACATACTGGCCGGGCATAATCGCGCCGTCCTTGTTCGCAAAGACAGCCCTCGCCTTAATCACACCTGTGTCTGGCTGGACCTGGGAATCGATAAAGGTGATTGTGCCCGTGCCTGGGTGCATGCTTCCATCGACAAGTTTTAGGGTCGCCGTATAGATCCCTTTGTCGGGTACAACAAGACGGCCCTCTGCCGCAAGATGCATGCGGCGCATACGCTCAGTTGCCGCGATGGAAAAATCAATGTGCATCGGATCGGTCTGGTTCACATAGGTGAGCAGTGACGAATTGCTCACAAGATTGCCGACCGTCACATGTTCCTTACTTGAATAGCCGGACACTGGGGAGACGACCTGGCAGTAATTGAGATTGATGCGGGCTGTACGCAAAGCGGCGCGGGCGACATCAAGACTTGCGCGAGCATTATCGCGCTCTTTCTGCGACACGGCATTCTTTTCATACAGAGGATGCACTCGTTTCCATTCGCGATCCGCGTTATTGTACTGGGCCTCGGCCTGCTGCACCGCAGCCTCGTACTGATCGCGCTCTATCTGAAAAAGCATCTGCCCCTGACGGACAAAGTCGCCCTCGCGGTAGAGGCGTTTCTGGATTATGCCCTGAACGCGCGCCCGCACTTCAACAGCGCGGGAGCCAATAGCCTGTGCCTGAAATTCGGCTGGCCAGGGCACGTCCCGCACAACGACCGTATGGACAGCTACGGGCGGGGCGGACATTGCCTTTGGGCCCTCTTTTTTCTCGTCAGTGCAGGCAGCAAGAAAAAGTAAACAAAGAAAAAGGGGAAAAAAACGAAACTTCATGCATCCCTCAGCGTGCCACAAGAGAGGACAACGCTGCCTCCAAATAATTGACACCCACGTGTCATGTGCCTGAAAAAAAGTTCCCGCAACACATTGCAGGGAACAGTGTGCTACTCGTGGTAGCTTTACAAAAAATTAAACTTTACGCAAGAAGGGAGCGTACGCGAAAAGCTCGGAAAAAAGACTGCACACAGTGTCTAAAAAGCCCACAAAGCCCTGTGGCAGACACGAGAGTCTGAACGCATCTATAGTATACGCAAGAGGCCGCAAGCAAAAGAGTAGACAGTGCGGACTACAAAAGTCATTGAGACAGGCTTTATGCCCGCTACACCGCACCCTGGTTCTTAAAATAAAGCCGCGTGCCTGCCCGCTCGGCGATAAGTTCCGCAACAATTGAGACTGCGATCTCATAGGGCGTCTCAGCGCCAATGGGTAGGCCCACAGGAGAACTCACACAGGCAAGTTCTGCCTCTGGTATGCCCTGAGCCTTCAGATGCGCAAAAATGGCCGCGCGTTTTTCCCTGCCGCCAAGCATGCCGATATAGCGGGCGGGACTTGGCAGGACAAAACGCAGGATGAGTTCATCAAGTTCATGGCTGTGCGTCATAATGAGAACGTAGGCATGTTGTCCAATTGTGCATATTTCGGTAAGATTGCCGAAATTTTGCGATGCAAGACAGAGTTTTGCCTGCGGAAAACGCTCCTCTGTGAGCAGGGCTTCCCTCTCGTCAATGACTTCCACAGAAAAACCGCACTCAAGAGCGAGAGCGGCCGTAGCCTGCGCCACGTGGCCTGCGCCAAAAAGAACAAGTCTTGGCAGCACACTTTTCGGCTCGCAGTAAAACGGTGTGCCGTCAAGGACAATGCATCCGGAAGCCCCCCCGCATTTTCTCAAAAGTTCAGCATGGAGGGTCGCGTCGCAGCGGATATTCTCCTCGTCCACTCCGTCGTCATCGCCTGGAAGAATATCTCTTGGAAGAATGAGGGTGCGCTCATATGGGGTCGTAAGACGCACAAGAAAGAGCCCATCCTCTGCCTCGCTCGCTCTGCGAAAAAGCTGAGCCTGGCCGCTCTCAAGATACTCGAGCAATACTTCGCGCTGGCCGCGGTTTCTATCATCCGTCGCGCTTTGGGCAAAAAAAGCGCTTGTACGCTCAGCAAGGACAGCTTCCGCCTCCCGACAGACACTGTGTTCAAAGGGGCCTCCGCCAATTGTTCCCTCCAAACCCTGCTGCGTTACAAGTGCCCGGGTGCCCGGCTTGCGTGCGCCAAGCTTCGCCCGAACAAGGGTCATAAGCACAAGCGCACTCCCCTGGTCAAGGAGATCCGCTATGCGTTCATCACTGGGGTTTCCCATAGGCTCCTCTCATTCTCTTCCGCAAATCCGCGTAGCCCAAAAGACAGGAAGTCTTTTGATACAGCACAGAGAGCTTGCATTCAAAACAACTCGTATTTTTCGTGTTACAATAGCCATGAGATTCAAGAAAATGCCAAGATAGGCTGTAATATCAAAGGCTGTTTATGAGGCCACAAGCTGACATTCTTATTAAAAACGATATTCATTCCTATTGTTGCCAATCTCTCCCGTTTCACCAAAAAAGTCAAGATACCTTCGTACAGTATTGCCAGGCCTACGACACAAGAAATGCGACCTAGGCCCCGACAATCGGGGACTAGGTCGCATGAGACGTTAGCCATCTTCCTTTTTGTAGGAACACTCTTTGTTTGAGCAGACAATAGTGATCCCTGACCGGCTTTTTTTCTCAATGAGGTAGGGCGCGTCGCACTTGGGGCACGTCTCAGCTATCGGCCGGTTCCACAGAGCAAAATCGCATTGGGGATAGGTGCTGCAGGAGTAGAAGAGCTTGCCGCGCTTTGAACTGCGCTCAACAAGCGTGCCCTTGCCGCACGCAGGGCAGGTGACACCGGTTGAGAAGGATTCGGTGTGGGTGCAGTCAGGGTAGCCCGTACAGGCGATGAAGCGCGCGCCTGCGCGTGTCACCTTGACAACAAGGTCTTTTCCGCACTCAGGGCAAGTTCCGACAACTTCAGGCTTTGCCCGCTCAACAATATGGATGCTCCCATCCTCACCCCGTTCAAAATTACTCGTAAAATGACATGTGGGATAGGTAGAACACGCAAGAAAGGCGCCTGCTTTGCCAAATTTTATCATAAGGGGGCTTGCGCATTCAGGGCAGGTTAAGCCGCACTCCATCCCCTGCTTGACGCTCTTCATATTTTTTGAAGCGGCCTCAAGAGTGGGATTAAAATCATCGGCAAAGCTATGCATAAGCGAGACCCAGTTCTCGTCCCCTGCGGCGACCTTGTCGAGTTTCTCCTCCATCTGCGCTGTGAAACCAACATCCATGAGCTGTTGGAAATTGTCGACCAGCTGGTCTGAAACAACTCGTCCAAGATCCGATGGGACAAGGTGGCGCTCTTTTAGAGCGACATAGTCGCGCTCAAGCAGTGTTGAAATGATCGACGCGTAGGTTGATGGCCGCCCTATTCCCTTTTCCTCAAGTTCTTTCACAAGGCCCGCTTCCGTATAGCGGGAGGGGGGCTGGGTGAACTTCTGTTCTTTCTCAAGTGACAGGCAGTCAAGACGCTGTCCGCTGGTCAACTCCGGCAGATCGACCACATCGTCCTTATCTGCCTGACTCTGCGCCATGACAGCCAAAAAACCAGGGAAAAGAACGCGCTGACCGTGGGCGCGCCAGAGGGTGTCGTCGCAATTGACAAAAATAATTGTGTCCTCAATGCGCGCGGAAGCCATCTGCGACGCGACAAAACGCTGCCAGATAAGCGTGTAGAGGTTATAGTACTCAGTTGGCAAAATGGACTTCACCCGATCGGGTGTGATTGTGACATCAACAGGCCGTATCGCTTCATGGGCGTCCTGGGCGGAACTCTTCGCCTTGTACACCCGTTTTTTTGGCGGAAGATAGTCGTCGCCAAAGGATGCGCGGATATAGTCCTGACAGCTCATCTGCGCCTCGTCGGCTATGCGGGTCGAGTCAGTACGCATATAGGTGATGAGAGCAGTCAATCCTTTGTCACCGCCCAAATCCATGCCTTCATAGAGTTTCTGGGCGATGCCCATGGTGCGCTTTGACGAATAGCCAAAACGCTGGTTCGCTAATTGCTGCAGGGTCGATGTGATAAAGGGCGGATTTGGCTTGCGCTCGCGCTCCTTTGTCTCCACGCTCTCAACCAAAAAAGGCTTGCCCTCAAGGCGCGTTGTCAGTTTTGTCGCATCCTCCTCGTTGGTCACGGCCACTTTTTTGCCCGCGACCTTCTGCAGCTGGACAATGAAGGCCGGCGGTTTATCCCCGGCAAGCATCGCCCGGAAAACCCAGTACTCCTCACTTCGAAAGGCGTCCCGCTCCCTCTCCCTGTCGACAATAAGACGGAGAGCGACCGACTGCACACGTCCTGCGGAAATGCCGCGTTTGACAGTCTTCCAAAGAAGCGGAGAAATCTTGTAGCCAACAAGACGGTCCAGAATGCGGCGAGCCTGCTGGGCGTCGAACAGATTCGCATTGAGTTCTCTTGGGTGATCAAGAGCATTTTTCACAGCTTTCGCTGTGATTTCATTGAATTCAATGCGCTTTATATTGGAACACTTGTCCTTAAGAAGATAGGCTATATGCCAAGCTATCGCCTCGCCTTCGCGGTCTGGGTCAGGCGCAAGATATATTGTGTCCGCTGCCTTTGCTGCGGCACAAAGCTTGCTCACAACATCCTGACGGGATTCGACCACCTCGTAGCGTGGCGCAAAATCATGCTCCTCATCGACCCCAAGCTTTTGCCTTGGCAGATCGCGAACATGGCCAACACTTGCCTCAACAGTGTACTCGGGCCCTAAAAATTTGCTGATAGTTTTCACTTTCGCCGGCGATTCGACGATAATCAATTTTTTTGTCATAATCACCTCAGGAGAAAAATACTGTGCGCCTTCTATGACAGGGAACGTTGTTTTTTGCAAGTGCGGGCGTTTTTCTCATTTTTCTTGCAAGCGAGTCATCCATGAAGTTCTTTATTCTCTGCTGTTTTTTCGTAGCCTTGGTCACTTTTTCCACCCCCCTGCAGGGCGCCGAATCCAAAAGCCGGCATGCGGACAACATCACCTGCCTTGTGAGCGGCAATTTCAAAAGAGTACGTCTTGAAACAGAGACCGTCTGCCTCTATGTGAGCATACAGGGGGCCAGATCCGCACAAAAGTTTCTTAAAGCTGTGAAGGACGCCTTCAAAAAGGAAGGCTACATCATAGCTCAAAGCCCAAGTGCCGCCGATGTCATCCTCCAGCTCACTGTCGCCTACTTAGGCCGGGCAAAT
Organism: Desulfovibrionaceae bacterium; assembly: GCA_017454105.1. Taxonomy (GTDB): domain Bacteria; phylum Desulfobacterota; class Desulfovibrionia; order Desulfovibrionales; family Desulfovibrionaceae; genus Desulfovibrio. Next base: position 29,846 of record JAFTDR010000196.1, read on the forward strand.
TCCGCCGATTTGCGCGCAGCGGTCGAAAACGGCTATAATGGAACAATGTCTGTAACCGGCAAAAACACGCTTGTCCTTCTCGCAGACGCTCTTCTTGTCACCCGTGAAATCCCAGAAGCGCGCGATGAGACACAATTAAAACTCAAAAACATCTCCCAACGCCTGGCCCTCTTCTCAAGTACCTTGCGCCTTGGTTTCGCATCTACTGGCCAAAAGAATACTGAGACGCCAACAGACTGCTTTGCCGATATCTTTGCCAAAACCATTGCAAAGAAGGTCAAAAATGCGCTGCCGCATTAAAAAAAGCCCCCACCGTGAGGTGGGAGCTTTTTTTGTTATCAATAGATAGATGACAAAACAAATAGATGACAAAATTGGGGGCGAACAGTCTATTCAGGAACATTCTGGGCAAGGATAAGCCGCACCTCATCAACACTCAAACCAGCATTGCGGGCTATCTGCTGGGCACTGAGACCCTTCTTGCGGCCGTTTAAAATAATCTCGCGGAGAAACTGCGGCGATCGCGTAATGCCTTCGGCCTGCTCAAGAAGCCGTCTCAAGGATTGCGCTCTGTCTTCAAGCTTAGTATTCAGCTCCTCCAGTTCTATCTGCCGCTGGGCAAAAGAGTCGACGACCTCGCGCTCAAGCCGCGCGTTGGTTTCAATGCGGGCAAGAAGTTTTGTCTGATTGTCCTGCAGCATGCGCATAAGCGATTCGGACTTCCTGAGCCTGTAATAAAAAAAGAAGACGCAAGCGAGAATAATAAGCTCAAGAACCGAAGAAACAATGAGCAGAAGAAACAAAACTGCTGTATTCATATTGTCGTGTTCAGAAGATTCCCGGAGAAAATATCCGCACTGTCAAGCGTCTCTTCCTGACTACTCGCCGCTCGATTGCGTCTGCGACTTCCAAAAGTCGCCTCCCCGCTGTTTCTTCCATCCTTATTGATATCTTTTTTTTCGCTCTTGCCCGTCTTCTCAACAATCTGCTGTTCCTGGCGTGCGGTCTCAAGTGCCAGCACCCGGGTCATGGCCGCCTGCGCATGGGGCGCCACGGCTGCCGCATGGGCGACCTGTGTTCCAAGTCCTGTCTGTGCGTAGAGCACTGCAATTGTTGTATCAACGCTCATGCTCTTTTCCCGTATACAAGGTTAGTGTCCGAGATAGGTGTCGAGAAGAACATCCTCCACCTTTCCGGTCGTCAAAAAATCATTCAGTATACCTACAAGATCATTTTTAATGTCCTGCCCATTGGCAGGAGAAAGAAGATAGTCGTACGATTTGCTGCGCAGATAGAAGTAGACCGCATCCCGCAGAGGAATCATTTTATTGTCAATTTCAGTTTCAAGTCCAGGATTCTTGGTTATAATCGAAAACCTGCAGACAAGAAAATTTGTCCTCGCGAGTGTGTCGCCCGTCGGGACAATGAATTGATCGAGAGTTTTCACAATGTCGGGGACAATAGTTGGGGTCTGTTTTGATGGGACGACTATGACCTCAGGCTTGATTTCCTCGACAACAGGCGGAGGCGGCGCATCGTCTGCGCCGGGTTTCAGAAGAAACCAGGCCGCTGACGCGCCACCCACAACAAGAAGAAGAGCCGCTGCACCGATAATCAGCAGCTTTTTCTTTTTTTTGCTTTTGTCTGCTGGCACATCTTGGGCTGCTCCCTCCTCCGAGTCGGCTGTGGCAGCAGCCGGTGACTCGTCTTTCTCTTTGAGAAAAGGAGCATCCTCGATATCCAGCTCAACTTTCGAGGTCTCGTTGTTTTCGGCAGGAAGATTGCCCTGCGCTACTTCTACTGTGGGATTTTGACTCGCTTCTTTCGTTTCCGCTGATTCACTACTGGTCTGCGACATGGAAAGCTACTCTGCGTCGGTAGAAAAAATCAGGGAAAGATTTTGTCAATTTTCTGCTTCAGCGTGTCAGCGGTGAAGGGTTTCACAATGTAATTGGAAACTTTGGCCTGCGCCGCTTCAATGATATTTTCCTGCTGGGCCTCGGCTGTGACCATAAGGAAGGGCAGGTCGGCGAACTGCTCACTAGAGCGCACTTTCCGGAGAAGATCAATTCCTGGCATTTTGGGCATATTCCAGTCGGACACGATGAAGTCAATTTTTTCACGGTTTAATATGTCCCACGCAGTTGTCCCATCATCAGCTTCAACAACATTTGCTATGCCGATCTGACGGAGAATATTGCGGACGATGCGTCGCATAGTGGAAAAATCGTCGACAATCAGAACTCGCATATTCGGGTTAAAAGGCATTGATGTACTCCTCTAAAAAAATGGGATGGCCGACGCTGCGAGAGAGGCGTACGGAATGGGTCTACAGTATCAAGTTTTTTTTACTTTGTCATGCTTCATCTGGCCTGGGGGGTGAGTCAAGAAGTGCTCTCCGTAGCCGTCGTACCCCCTGGGAATGGAGCTGCGAGATGCGTCCTTCAGTGATGTTCATGATACGTGAGATTTCATACATAGTCATCCCATCAGCATAATAGAGGGACAATACCAATTTTTCATTCGGCGTCAAGCAATCAACAAGGGCCGCAAGACGCTCGATAAGTTCCCGGTTTTCGGCAATTTCGGCTGGTTCTAAGCCGCTCGCCCGTGGTTCATCGGCTGGAGAATTTTCAATCGCGTCCAAAGAAAGCCAAATCTGGCTGTGCAAAGCCTCACGGGCCTCCCGTATGTCCTCTATAGGAAGACCTGAGGCCCGAGCAAGCTCATCGTCGCTTGGTGAGTGGCCTGTCTCATGTTCCAGATTCTGCATCACCTCATCGAGCATACGCATTCTGCGTCTTAAAGACCTCGGCATCCAATCAAGATGCCGCAACTCATCGAGCATGGAGCCGCGAATGCGGTTTTCCGCGTATGTGTCGAAACGGATGCCCATCTCGGGCTGGTATTTGCCGAGAGCCTCCATTAGGCCCAGAGATCCAGCGCTGATCATCTCGTTTAGGGCCACATTGTTCGGAAGACGGCTTTTCATGCGCAGTGCGATGTAGCGAATTTTAGGGGCGTAATGCCGGACAATACACTCTTTCTCTTTTGCGGAGGTGTCGGCCCAACTCTTCTCCCCGTTCTCAAAGGATTCCCAGAGACTCGGTTCGGATTTCATCAGATGCCCCCTCCGTAGCTGGCTTGTGTCCAGTCGAATGGTCAACGGTGTTGAACGTGAAATGCGAAAAAAAGGGGAAAATTGGCGGAAAACACAATGTGTCCTCGCACGATCTCCCCAAAGAAGGTCCTGCCGACACTCGCGATTTCACGGTCAACAGGGCCTGTTAATGAAAAAGAAGTTTCTTCCAGAAAAATTTAATATTGCCGTCGAGCATCTCAGGAACTTCCCACGTCGCTATTTTTTCTGCAAGGGATCGCACTCCCCGCGACGCAGGCGACGAGGGATCTTCGGCGCAAAATGGCCGCTGATTGATGATCGCTTTGCGCACGCTCGGATCTCTTGGGATGATACCTGCAAGATCCAGCGAGACACCTTCAAGAAAATGGTCGCAGGCCTGATAGAGACGGCTGAACATGTCGCGGGCAGTTTTCGTGTCTGGGGTCATGTTCATGCAAATTTGAAAGTGTTCCACGCCGTGGTTCATCTTAAGCACTTTGATGAGCGCATAGGCGTCCGTAAGAGAGGTGGGCTCAGTTGTCATGACAACGACGCGCTCCTGGACGGCCATATTGAAGTAGAGGACATTGTCGCTGATCCCAGCGCCGGTATCAATGATTACGATATCGACATTGTCTTCAAGCTCGTCAAAGGCCTCAAGCAGCTCAAGTTTTTGACCTGTCGAGAGACTGAGCATTTCGCTCATCCCCGAGGAGGCGGGGAGAATCGAGAAACCGTAGGGGGTCGGGAAAAGGATGTCCGACAGCTTGGCCTCTTCGCTGAAAAGATGAAAGAGGTTTTTGTGCGGCGTAAGCCCAAGGACAACGTCGACATTGGCCAGCCCTAAATCCGAATCTATGATAATGACGCGCTTTCCCAGCTGAACAAGATTGTACGCCAAGTTAACGGTAATATTGGTTTTTCCGACACCACCCTTGCCCGATGTCACTGAAAATACAAGAGGTAAATTCCCACTCATCTCGCACTCCGCTGGGAAGTCATTGCGGCCTCATGGCCGGGTATTTGTCGTTTGAAAACGAGACGCCAGACAAGGGGCTCTGTCGCCGGAGAAAAACTGTCTTGGAGTTCCGCTCCGTAGGAGAGCGCTGATATTGGCATGTTCGCTTCATTGGAAACATTAACGACAGTGCCGTAGCTTATGGCCTCGTCAAGTTTGGTCCAAACCAGACTCGACGGCAGCTGGGTGGCGTAGCGCGACAGAAATTCCTGCGTCTGAAGCGCGTTCGAGAAGGGAGAGAAGGTCAAGTGTACGGCAACGTTCTTGTTCTCCAGGCCCAAGTTCGCAAGACAGGTACGCAGCGTTTGACCGCGCTGAAGGCCAGGAGTATCCACAAAAAGTATGTCTTCTGCGGCACTTTTCTCGATGATCGACGTCATAGATCGCTCGTCCGCCGCTTCAAGATAGGTGAAATTGGAAAGTTCCGCCCAATGCCGCAAAAGAAGTCGTCCGTTACCCCGCAGGCAGTCGACATTGACAAAAACGATGCGCAGCGCGGGATCGCATTTCCGAAGATAGAGGGCGAAACGCAGTGCTGTACTCGTTTTTCCGCTTCCAAACGGGCCGGTAAAGACATGTATATGCTGCGGCCATTCGGCAAGGCCGAAGGACTTCACATGAACCATCTCGCAAAGACATTCAAGAATGGACGCTCCAGGTGTCGCAAGCAAACGCTTGTAGAGGTCAAGTGACACAGCGTCGGATACGCCCTCTCTCTGGAGATACTCAAGAGCGACGCGCTGTCTCGGGGTTAAGCGGGACATCTGTATAGCTGGGCGCATAAGCGCGTACAGCTGCTCTTTAATCTTAAGCCAGTCTTTCTGCCAGTCGCCCCAGCCACTCCAGCCGAAACCTTGCGCTTCGCTGGACTGCTGAGTTGACTGCGGATGCCTGTCAAGACCCGCTGTTATTTCGTGGCAGATGACCCCGTTTTTGCGATAGGTTCTGTTTCCAAGGATTACAGCATCAGGACCCATTTCGGCTTTAACCTGTGCCAATACTTCCCCTGATGAAGAACCTGTAAAGGTTTTTACCTGCATGAGTAATCCCTGTTTCTCTCAACGTCTTCCACAGGAAGGCGGAGGTTAAAAGCCTAAATGCAAAAAAAATGCCATACTACCCAAAATATCCAAAAAGAGCCGTTGGCGCGAATGCACACGTTCTGTACTCTCTGCTGCATTCACCGTGTGAACTAGTACCGCCTGCGCGTCCGAGCTGAAATTCCACACTGACTATGCACACCGTCTCATCCTCTCCATTCCAGTCGGTTTTCTAGAGCGCGTTGATGCAGCGTGCGTATATTCTAAAAACATGTACGCCAAATCATCAAAGTCCGCAATAAGCGACCAGAAGACACGCCCCTTGCCTACCACAAGGAGCCGGCACGTGTCTGTGGCCGATCATACGTCATATTCCCGCGCACCCAGTCATAGCGCTTTTAACTCTCCCATCCCCCGGCGACGCGCTACAGACCGCACACACAGTGTGGGCAGCGAAACCGTATACAGCACCCCTGCAATCGGGACCTTTGTATTGATATACCCGACCACAGAGCGATTTTCCTCTTAAAAAGCCATACCTAAAAAAACATAGAGGACCAGCACTCATGGCCGCACAGGTACAAATCACTGCGGATTTTCGCTATGGCAAAGCGTCACGCATACAATTCTTTGACATACGGAACTCACCTCTCCCTCACACTGCAAGAAAGCCCTGCGAGCGGGTAGGCAATTTTCCGCAACTGACCAATCAGAGGCCGCATAGAGGGCTGTGCGACAAAAATTCCGTCATGATAGACTTCAACACAGAGGCTGTCTATGCCGTAAACGGCACAAAAAAATTTTGCGGGAGCATACGCGATTGCCAGGGCAAAATCTCTGTGACGCCGAAAGGAGAGTGAAGGAGAGTGCTTGACACGCAGTGCTATATCTCGCCGTCACAATGATTCTTCCCATACCAACCAATCAAAGCCGATCGTCTTTGGCTTACGCGGGAAAAGCAGTGTGCGGCAGGCTTTAGACAAACAGCCACGTCGTAACTGAAAAGACCGTCAAAAACGCCACACTGACCAGAACGGGTCCTGGCAGACTTAACCTACGCGGGCGCAAAGGGAATGCTCGCTTTCTCACGAGCTGAGAGATTCGGCGCCCCCGTGATTCGTCCCAAGCAAACCAATTGAGGCCGAACTCAGAGCCTGACATTGTGTACTTAAGCCAGAAAAAAAATGCGTTGAGATGTGGGCTGATATTCCAGAGCACTTAGGATTGTAGCGTAATGCGCGCAACTTTTTTTACTACGCACAGACAACAATCATGCGACCGGGCCATCCTCTGGAGAAGCGTTCGCAAACTATTGACAGACGAAACGCGATTGTATCTGCTCACAAATCAAGAGAGTCTCCTTGGAATCTACGGCAAAGGTAAACCCATCATCATATTGCTTTAGCCTTGTACAAATTTTATGCATTTTTGTATTAAGTATACTAGCCGCTTATTCGACATAGATATTGAAATATTTAATTAAATCGTCATAAGTAAAACCTAAAAGTCAATTAAATTATTTTCTAAGTGTTAAATTTTTAAGATTACTAAATGATGATACGATAGAAACACAACCTACACTTGTTACTCCAATTATAAAAATAAATCTGAATTTACCTGTGTACTGTTTTAAAGTTACATAAAAATCATTCAATATAGATAGAATACTATTTAATTCAACATCAATATAAATATGATACATCAAAGGAGTATCATATTCATCAATAGGTAATAGCGCACTATTATTTGCTAAATCTTTGTAAATTTCAACAAAAATGTTATTACAATTCGAAAGTTAATTGCAATGAATGGCGCGCTCCCCACTGTGAGTGTATCTGCCCTCTCTGCCATAAGCTCCCTAAGTCTATTGCAATCAATCAGTAGAATCGTACTCTCTGGATCCCGGGCTTCTTAAGCATTTGACGTATCCGCTCACGGAGGTACGATGGAATGCGTCTTTCAGATGATTCAGTGCTTTTTCAAGAGACGGTAGAATGCGGAGTTTGTTGACGCTGACACGGCTTGAAGTGCTTTAAAACCTGCATAATACCGTTGCCCCATGAGCGCATACTTTTTTATTAAAAATAAGCGATGCAGTCCTGTTACACATCCCCATTATGTCAATTTTTTGACAGAAAAAAAGGGCAGAGAGGCCATAACCTAAAATATCCTAAATACTCTAAATTAGAAAGTTTCAGATTTATAATAAGACTCATCAAAAATTAATTTGAAAAGAGCTGGTCCAGCATAAGGTCCAGCATAAAAACCCCACATTGGTAACAAAGTAGCGATTTTTCTAAACCTAAATGGCTTTGCTTCTATATAATCTCCTGATTTTAAATCTTTAAATCCATCGCTAGTATGTGGAAAGTGATCTGTTATCCAGTACTCAGCATGGTTTTTATTAATAATATTAGGCAAATTTTTGCCATGAAAAAAAATGTCATTCACACACTCATCATTTCCGCCAAATCTGCATCCATCAGTTACTCCAAGTCCTATATATACTGAAATATTATTGATATATATTTTATAGGCCACTATTTTCCAATCTGCGTTAACAAATATCAATTTTTTCTCTCTAGATGGAAGTTCATTGCTTGACCATGTTGGCTTTTTCATCGATATCCAACTTATAACATGTAATGAAGCAAAATTAATATCATTGTCAGTCTCTAATCTTTCACAAGACAAATCTTCAATTCTTGTTTTTTTATCTTCAAAGAGAATATTACTGAATCCTTTATCTTTAGAATAAAAATCTATATCTTTATTTTTATCTATATACAATAACGTATCTGGATCATAAAAAGTAAGATCTTTGAAGTCTTCATGAATTTGTTCATATTCACAGCTAGGTTCCACAATTCGAGATTGTAAAAATTCTTTAGTTGTGAATGTGATAGCTTGCCAGTCAGTGCCAGCACAAGGATAAACAACGATGTGTTGCGAATTACGTAATACAGAAATCCAATCCATTTCTTAACCTCAATATATTAAGTTTCCAGCATAATTTTTGAATAAATCAGCCAGCTAGACATCAGATAGACGTGTTTCAAAAATCTGGCGAAATGTAATAGCAGATGTACCAAGTTAGGAACTGTTATACTGCGGTCAGAAAAAAATATGCACTTTATGCCTTGACTCCTTCCTCCCTTCTTAGTAAGCCTTGGTAGACTTTTTGGTTCTTCGTTATGAGTCGTGGGCAACTACACTGCGCGATGCAAGGTTTTCGGCGTCCTCCCGCTTGCTCGAATTTGCCTCCTTGCCGTGCGCGGTGTAACCGATGGACCTTGGCGAATGCCGCCTTCGGAGTCGTTTCAT
>JAFTDR010000197.1 GCA_017454105.1 Desulfovibrionaceae bacterium
AGCTATGCTCTGCCCTTCAATTTCAAATTCCGGCATATTCTCTTTCGTAAACTGCGTATAGAAATTCTGCAGTTCGATAGAAGAGCCGTCTTCAAACTTGAAGAGAAGACTGTTCCCGTCTTCAGAACGTTCTAGAGTCGCCTGGTCGGTTGCGAAATTGAGAATAAAACGAGCATCTGCCATGTCGGAGATAACGACATGCTGCCCGGCAGCAGGCTGGGCAAGAGTTACAGCTGCCATATAAGGACTCCTTCTAAAAGCTGAATACCGCACTCAACGTTGCAACAGATACTTTAGTTGCGAATTCTGAGGAACATCCACCAAGAAAGGCCTGAATGCTCCGCAAAAAAATTTTCGCACAGGATACAGCACATTCGTGAATCGTGACCTTCATGCTGTAGGAATGCGAATCCAGCTATCTTAATTTTTTTAGAATAGCCATATATAAATTTCACTGCAAAGTAAAGCGTTTCGGCCATAAACAACGCACCACGCGATTTTGGCGCTTCTGGAGGGTGAGTACAGAATGTCGACCTGACGAACTCGTGCTTCATTGGCCGAGCAGTCTGTCATCGGCTTCTTGAATTGGAAATATGTACTCATGCAGGACGCCCTTGCCCTGTGGCGTTTTTCCGCAATAATACCGGCGTCTCATAGTGATTTCTCTGCTGTTATGCTCAGCGGCACAATGATTCCTCCAGTTGCGATCAAAAGAGCCGGTTCCCTTGAAGTGCCTTGAGGAAAATCATTATGCGGTCGAGTGCAGTAGGAAGCCGCCTAAAAAGGTTGAACGTTCTGGTTAAGGGCTGAAATGTCTCAATACCCGGCCGCATACTGCTTTTCCCTTTTCCCTGAAAAGCAAAGTGACCTCAATTGGCCGGCAGCCACCAGGTTCACTTTGTTGTGCGGTACGAATCATTGTGATGGCGAAGTATACTACCGTATTGCTCTCACACTCTATCACAATCACATGGCAAGCTTTACGTGGGAATTCACAATCAATAACGCTTGGTTTCACGGGATAGCAGAGAGCGTATCGGCAATTGCTCTGAAGTATACACCTAGGAAAAGATCTTCCGCTTTTGTCCTCGCGAACGGCGGATCATCGCACTTTCTCTGGGATTGGGAAGGATGATTTCACTCGTCGCAAGTAAGAGAAAAAAAGAGACTATACGTTTTGGCTCAAATCCCAGGGACAGCGGTTTTGTAGCCCAATGGGCGGCTACTGTATTTCCGACCGCAGTCTATTTAGTTTTGCGGCATACGCGAGAGGAGCAAACAAAAGAGGGAGGCCCAGCGCGTTGTCACGCTTTTTTCTGAAAAGCGCTCGCAAATCGTCTGCCTGGCAGCACGGGCCATCTGGTTGCGAAGGTCGGGATTCTTAAGCAGAAGAAGAATTCTGTCGCTTAATCCTGTGATATCGCCCTTCTGCACAAGAAAGCCTGTTTGCCCATCATCGATCATGTCGGAGGGTCCATACGGTGTGTCATAGGAAATGACAGGGCAGCCTAAGGCCATGCTTTCTTCCACCACAAGGGCGAAGCCCTCCTGGCTGCTTGTGAGAACAGTCACTGCGGAACTCGTGTAGGCGATGCGCACATCATCGAGAAAGCCTTCAAAAAAGACTTGCTCGCTTATCCCAAGCAATTGCGCTTCTCGCCTAAAGTATTCAATGCGGTCCCCGTAGCCATAGAGATGGAGTTCAGCGCGGGGTTCTTCCCTGACAACAAGGACAAAGGCCTGCAGCAAATCGCCATGCCCCTTCCCGTCCATAATTCTTCCAACCATTGAGACCTTGAAAGGAGAATAGCCTGTTGAGACCTCTGGCGATGCCTGGGCAGCATGGGGGATGGCAACAACTTGTATGTGGTCAAATCTGCGAAGAATATCGTTTTTTTGTGCCTCAGTCATGGTGATGGCGACATCAGGGGCTATCTTTCGATTGTAGAGCCACGCGTAGGCGCTTTTAAGCGGCGAGCGTATGGGATCGAAGTCCACATCCG
>JAFTDR010000198.1 GCA_017454105.1 Desulfovibrionaceae bacterium
ACAACAGTCTACAAGCAGAAAATTGATAAGCTCATCGGTGAGAAAGTGCAGCTCTTTAAGGTTAAGCAGGTGGCTGAGAACACATACCAGGTAGATGCCGCCTGAGTGCTAATCTGACCACATCTCGCCGATGGGGAAAAACCGGCTGCATTGTGGAAGATCTTTTCCGTCGCGAGTATATCGCGATTTGCGGCAGTGATCGCAAGCTGGAAGTTGTCGACGCTGGTTCTCGCAAGCCACTCTGGGCAATTGAGCGCACTTAGGCGTCGTGCAATCTCACGCAGCACGACATCTCCCTGCTGGTAGCCATAGGAGTCGTTTATACTTTTAAAGTTGTCGACATCAATATAGAGAATGCCAAGACAGGATCGTTCGGCCTGCGCTTTTTTTATGATACCGGGCAGGCGCTCCATGAGAAGATTGCCATTAGGCAAACCTGTCAGACTGTCGTGTTTAGCCCGGTAATTCATTTCTTCACGCATGAAGCGGCGATAGGCAAAGGTCAGCATGGCAACGCCGGACAATAACACAATAATGCATAAGGAGAGCATCAGCCCGAAATTTTTGAGGGAGATGACTTCCCCGAACGCGGCAATGTCTCTTTTTCTTAGCAGCTCAAGACAAAAGGCAGGTTTATCAAAAATATCATCGACTATGGAGTAGACGCGCACTTCATCATCTGTCTGCAAGAGCTTGAAATTTTCTCCGCGCGCTCTGTCGGCGTACACATTATTGTAAACAGCAAGCGGAAGGAAGGAGAAACGCAAGCCTGATATGCTTTTTGCCCTTTTTTTAAAGTGGAAGTCCAGGGCGCTTGCCATGACAAGGAAATCATTCGAAGCCTTTTGTTTGTTCGAATCGTACACCCTGTGAGCGGCAACAATCATGCTCACTCCGCCCACCATTGCAAAGCCTTCAATATGTTCTCGTTTCGATTCACAGAATTTCTTTGCGATACTATCAAAAAAAGCAACTTCGGAATCGACCCACTCTTCGCCAAATATAAGATGCGAGCCATCTATGAATGTCAGACGTTCTCTCTTTAGGTTATAGAATGCAGCCGCTGTTATATGCAATTCACGAAGGCGTTCTTTATGCAGATTCTTTTCGATAAAGCTCGTATTCCTAGTCTTCACGTAGTCATAGGCTTCATCCCAAGTCGCCCAATCATATGTATGCTGTTTTAAGCGCATTATTGCAGCACCCATCAGGCTGTGTACCTGCGACATATCCGCCTGGGCCTGCTGAAGTTCAATATCACGAACTCCGTTTTCAACGACAGTCTTGTTAATATAAAAAACCATGAAGACAAATATCGTTATAATAAACGCGTAAATAGCTACAATATATATTCTTTCACGCATAGTATCACCGTTCAGTACCCAGACTGTGCTGAAAGTTCCCTGGCATACTCAGTCTCGTAATACAGTTCCCATAGCGAGCCATAAACGTGTGTTTTTCGCTTGCTCAGTCATCCCTAGCCACCAGGTCCCGTATTGCACATCGCAAGCAGCAGGGGGTACCTGGCAATATCTGACTCGCGCGTTGCCAGCTGACTTCTTTTTCTCAGCACAGCGAGTGTTCTTGTTCTCATGAGTCCATCTTTTTGGCAACCATCCTTTTCTCTAGCAGTAGCACAATGATTCTTTCGAGTACCGGCCAATTGAGATGGACCCTGTCTGCGATCGTAAGGATCACGAGTCTCTGGGTTTTAGAAAAACACAGTGAATCCGTTGTGTTTCACCGTACGCGCGAGCCTTTTCAGACCACGTGTTTCGAAATCCCCAGGTTGTTCTTGCTTGAGTTTCCGTGATACATATGTCATTCAGCCTAGGAATGTGTTGTGAAGAGTGTACTTCCATATTTTTTTCTCTTCGTCCACAGGTGCAATTCGTCCAATGAGATGCTCGGGGAAGCCACGCTTTTCTCGCAGCGGCCGAATTGAACGCATAGGCGAAAAAATAGCTATTCTGGAATGCGACCTGAAATACGAGCGAATGTCGCAGATGTTGACTTGAAAACCCTCGCTTTCACGATGGTTTGTTTTGGCTGTGCCAATCGCGGACAAAGCCCGCTGTGCCGCGAAAAGGACGTACGAGCGGCTTATCAGCCATTTTCTTTGTATCGAGAGCGGGTGCGGAGAAGAGAGAAGACCGCCTCTCTCGTGCGCGCCCAATCTTTCTTAAGAAGAACTTTTTGGGCGTGCGTATATACTCTGGGCAGAAAAAAAGTTTTACTTTTTAAGAGTATGCCTTAGCCCGCGTGTACATAGGCCAAAGATGAGGTAGTTGAAAAATAGGGCTGCAATCCTGCTTGAGTCCCTTCGACACTAAAAATGTCAATTTTTTCTTGACTGCAGTACACCATATTTTTAAGGTGCGCGATTGGCGAGGACTGACAGAAAGATATTCGCGTACGCACAGATCGTCCTCGTACAAGTGCTAGAGAACACGCTGCTTTCTTAGTCTGGGCAAAACCTAGAACACACTCTGCCTGGAAAAAATTCCTTGGGGAGGATCTGCCCTTCAATCGGCGTATACAGTGGAAAAGAAGAGAAACTCGACCTGCTTCAACCTGTCTCATTCTTTTTTCAGAATGTATTGAGGGAAAGATATAAGAAAGACAGTGAAAAAGGCAAGGGATAGATGGGCCTAGGGCACTTTTTTCCTTTTCTGCGCGGCCGGCACAGTGAGTCTTTCTGCGCCGACCAATCTCTGTGCGCTCTTTTTTGGCAGGTCTTGCTGTTCTTTCTATGTTGGGACTGCAAAGACCATCGTACGCTGTCCTCTGCTTTTTACCTCATATTTGGGTAGCGGCAATAAAAAATAGCCCACGCTCTCACAAGGCTGCGCGTGGCGATTTTTGGCCTGTATTTGAGACCGGCAAGAAACGTAAAAAAAAATCAAAAGGCGTGGCATTTCGTCTGAGCGTATACAATAGGCTGCGAGTCAGGAGAGAGAGTCTTGGAGAAAATTTCATGGGGCTTGTCGCCAAGCCGCCTGCTCTCATGTAAGCTTGGCGCACGCTCTGGAATTCGCAACACTCTTGTTTCTTTAAAGCCAGTATGCCTGCGAAAGCCTAAGCAATGAAACAAAGCATATATACTCGGCGTCACAATGATTTTTCCCGCTACACGAAGTGAGTCCTGTGGGCGCCGGCAAATTGAAGTCCCTTCCCTTTGGCTGACAGGGAAAATCATTATGCGGTCGGGTATACTCACAACTTCGGACGAAAGCTGAAGCTTTTTTCCGTCGCGAGTATACAGTATGGCGCGCATATCGCAGTTCTTTCATAGGGACACTGCTTGCCACTTTCGGCGAAGGAAGTTCTTAAAGGGGTTCTTCAAGGAATGGTTCGGGCTTGCGTGCTTGTTTCAACGGAAGTTTCTCAGTCCGTGTGTACAAGGATCGTCAAGCATAGTGTACCATTAAAGAGACACATGAACTTGGGTGAGCCAGTACTAGGCGAGGCCAGGGCTTTAGGATTTGTTTCGTGAGAGGCAATGAGGAGGATGTACCATGCAGCAACACCGTTTTTCTTTTGAAAGTTTTGCCGAAGCCATCGGACATGTCAGCCATATTCAGAGTCTATTCAAAAACACTGCGTACAAAGATGCGCTGCTGAACATCTTTACATCCGACATATCCGCAGAGGACGCCCAAGCTCTACTCGCTGAACTTGATGCTCGCCTTCCCGGTATCAAGCGTGTCGGTGTCGCAGAATATAAATTTTCTGGAGACATGAAAAAACCCCTCGTCGAATTGAATCTGCTTTTTTCCCAAGAGACGGAATTTCACATACTGCAGTACCCGTGCGCGCAAGGCGAGGAACGTCTGATCGCTCTTCGCTTTCTGAAGGCTCTTGATGGCCTAAAGAATGTCAAGGCAATAGAACTCTTTCCAGTCAATCCTGCCCTGGATGTGACAGCTTTTCTCAATACCATCGGCGAGCGGTACGAGGAGATTCCAGTATTCGGCGCAGTGGCACGTCCGTCGGATGCGCAGGCCGATACCTTTTCCATAGGCCAGTCTCTTATTTCGAGTGGCTTTACGGCGGCAGTCTATGTTGGCGATTCTCTTCAGGTCTATATGGATTATATTCTCGGATGGAAGCCCATTGGCCGGGAGATGTCTATTACCCTTGGTCCGCGACCGTCCAACAGCGAATGTGCCGTAAGCCAGATAGACGGGCTTCCGGCCACCGAAATCTATAGGAAATATTTGGGCATACAATGGGATGGCAACATAATTGAGAATGTCTGGATGTTCCCATTGATGATTCGGCGCAATGCTGTGAATATCTGCTATATTCCCGTTGCAAACGACAATGGAACTTTATATTTTGCTGGTACGATATACGGGGATGAAAAAATACGCTTCTCCTATTGCACGCGCGAAGAGATACTTGACGCCTCGTTTAACGGCAGCGAGAGGATGGAGATTTTTTCCCCTGAGGCCGTTTTTCTGGTTTTATGCGGAAACCGCGTCGGTTTTTTGCAAGAAGAGGCGCATCTTGAGTGGGATTATTACAAAAGAAACCATCCAGAACTCTCCTTTTGTCATGGATTTGGCGAAATTTATTACCAAAATAAAAAGGGGGGCGTCTTAAACAGCGCCTTTGTGGCCGTGGGTATGCGGGAAGGAGATGATTTGCCCAAGCATGCGGGCCAGTATTCCTTCATACCGCAGGCAAAATACAAGCCGACAGGAAAAATTCCTCTTTCGTATCTTGTCTCGCATTTTTTTCACGAGATGACCAATGAGCTGGTTCATTTTCAAGAACATCTTGAGTCTGAAGTGGAGAAAAAGACGCGGGAAGTGGAGAGGAAGACGCGAGAAAACGAGAATCTCTCCCTGCACGTGGTTCAGACCTTGGCCCACACTATTGATGCCAAGGATACGTACACAAACGGCCATTCGGGGCGAGTGGCAAAGTATTCTGTCGAAATTGCGCGGCGGGCGGGATACACCAAAGCGCAGTTGAGTGAAATGTACATGATAAGCCTGCTCCACGATGTTGGAAAGATAGGCATACCAGACGAAATCATCAATAAGCCCAGCAGACTCACAGACGCAGAGTACGCGATTATCAAACAGCACCCTCTGGTTGGAGCGAGGATACTGAAGGACATCAAGGAAATGCCTAAATTGGCGACAGGCGCGCGCTGGCATCATGAACGCTATGACGGAAAAGGCTACCCTGATGGGCTTAAGGGCAAAGACATCCCTGAGGAGGCGCGCATTATTGCAGTGGCTGACGCCTATGATGCCATGACAAGTAACCGAAGCTACCGCAGAGAACTCCCGCAGGCAGTAGTCCGCGGGGAAGTGGAAAAGGGCAGGGGCTCACAGTTTGATCCGTATTTCGCGGATATCATGCTCGCCATGATCGACGAGGATCGGGAATACACAATGAAAGAGTGATATGGGCCGCCCACAAACGAGCGCAGGTAAAAAAAAGTGTTTGCTATGCTCGCGTCGATTTGCCTGTGGCAAACGAAGTAAGCTGCTTCAATCCCTTGCCGTTTTCTAATTTTCGCATGGACGCTGTCTCGTTTATCTCAGCCTCATAAAGATTTTCCCCTAGGTGGACGATGTCAGGGTGTAACTCTCAGCGTTCTGCGGAAAATCAATGTGCGGTCGAGTATAGCATACAGATTTGGTCGTTGCGGCCGGCGTAACAATGTCTTCTGCGCGTGGCTTTGTGTAAAAGAAACTCCAGACGTGTTTGGCTTACCGCGATCTGTAAGAAAAACAGCGTATGCGAACGCTTTGCCGGCCTCTTAAGAAGCAGGAAGGCAGACCGCACAGAATACAGCTATTTGCTTTGTTTTGCTCGAATTGATAGATTGGAAGAAAGTTTTGCTGAGTACACCAGGCGTAACCGGTTGAAATCGCGGTTTTTTTTCCGAGATTTTTTTGTCGGACGCTGCGTTACTTGGCGGCACAATGATTCACCCCGTGACCTGTCAATTGAGGCGTCTCCTCTTTGGCGCGGTCTTAGGAGAGAAAACGTATCGGAGGCAGCGCCAAAGCTTTGGTGTGCGCTGAATAGAGCTGATGAAGGGAAAATGCTGTGTGGGCATAGATATTGGTTCCGCGCAAACCAAAGCCGTCCTTTTGGAGAAAGAGACTCTCGCGCCTGTTGCGCGGGCGTCTCAGGCAACTGGCTGGAATCCCAAACAAAGCGCGGAAGATGTTTTAGATCACCTTCTGGCCCAAGAAAGCGGTGTCACTGTAGAGGGCCTTGTGGCTACTGGATACGGCCGCGTTGCTCTTCCTTTTGCGGATAAAAATCTCACAGAGATTTCCTGTCACGCAAAAGGGGCCTACCACCTGTTTCCAAAAGCCAATGTGGTCATCGATATCGGCGGACAGGACAGCAAGGTCATTTGTATCGATCAGAACGGCTCTGTGCGAGACTTTGTCATGAACGACAAATGCGCGGCTGGAACTGGTCGTTTTTTGCAAAGTGTCGCAACGCTTCTCAATCTTGGCATTGAGGAGCTTTGCGCACTTTCGGAAGAGGAAGAGCCGTGTTCCATCACCAGCATGTGCGCTGTTTTTGCTGAAACGGAAATAATTGGTTTGCTTGCACGGGGTACAAAACCGGGAGCCATTGCCGCAGGCGTCCTCTCCTCCATTGCCAGACGCATTCGGACCCTTGCTGCGCGAATTCCCATGAGTGGCGACTGCATCTTTACAGGGGGCTTGGCCAAAAGCCCAGTCTGTGCGCGCATACTTGCCAAAGAATTGGCCTGTCCCGTTAATGTACCGGAGTACCCGGAGTTTACAGGGGCTCTCGGGGCCGCGCTTATAGCGGCATCTCTTGACAAAAAGGGTGCATCATGACTTGGACCAGTTTCCAGAATTTTCGGACAATTACTGATAAAAATGTTTTACGGCTCCAAGAAGAAAAAAAAGCCGGACGGAAAGTCATTGGCCAGTACTGCATATATTCCCCAACAGAATTGGTCCTTGCGGCAGATGCCATTCCTGTTTCCCTTTGCGGCACAAAGAACGAGTCTATTCCTACCGCGGAAAGTGTTCTTCCGCGCACGCTCTGTCCCCTTATCAAAAGTAGCTTTGGCTTTGCTTTGGAAGATAGCTGTCCATATTTGGCCGCATCGGATCTTGTTGTGGCTGACACAACCTGCGACGGCAAAAAAAAGATGTTCGAGCTTCTTGGCAATTTCAAGCCCGTCTATGTTCTTGAACTTCCGCAGCGTCAAAACACGGATGCCCTGGCCTACTGGCGTAGACAGCTGGAACTCTACAAAGATACGCTTGAGTCTGTCTGTCGCGTCACAATCACCGAGGATGCGCTCTGGCAAGCGATTCATCTTGTCGAACGCTTCCGTAAAGCCCTAAAGAGTGTGCTGGATCTGGCCAAGCGTAGGCCAAGTCCCTTAAGCGGCATGGAGCTTTTAGAAATTTGCTTTCGGGCTTCTTTTATGCCTGTATACGACGATCGTATCCAGGAACTCGAAGCCATAGCCAAGGAAATCGGACAGAGCGCATCTGAAGAAAAAAGCAAAGCACCCAGAATTCTGCTCACAGGCGTTCCCACTGGTCTTGGCTCCCATAAGGTTATCAAACTCTTTGAGGAATGTGGGGCGAGCGTTGTGTGCATCGACAATTGCACCTGCTACAAAAAAGTTAGGGCCTATCAATCGATGAGCGGAAGTGCCCTCGATGTTCTTGCAAAGCATTCACTCGACATTCCCTGTGCAGTCATGTCGCCCAATCCAGGACGGTATGAGACCCTGCAGAAACTTGCCGGTGAATTTTCCGTGGATGCAGTCTGCGATCTCACCTGGCAGGGCTGCCAAACGTATGAAGTGGAATCGTCATCCTTGCGCAAATTCGTCCATGAAAGCTTGAAGCTGCCATTCCTGCAGATTGTAACAGAATACGCCGAATCAGATTGCGAGCAGCTGCGTATCCGCATTCAGGCTTTTTTGGAAATGCTTGCCTAATCTATCGAGAGATAAGGAGAATCTCATGCCCATACTTGACTGCCGCGGACTTACGTGTCCCCAACCTGTTGTGAAAACAAAGGAATGCATCGCGAAGGATCATCCAAGGGAACTTGAGGTTCTTGTGGACAATCAGGCCTCACTGGAGAATGTCTCGCGTTTTCTTACAAAAAACGGCTACAGCGTCGCAAACGAGGAGACAACTCCCGGCTCCTGGAAAATCACAGCGCACGGAGGCGATGCACAGGCGCCTGTGGAAGACGCCGAATATCTTGCCTGCCCGACACCAAAGACCGTGGCAAAAACTCTTGTTTTGATCACCTCAGAGACCCTTGGCGTGGGTGACGATACCCTGGGCAGCGGGCTTATGGCGAACTTTCTCGCCACATTGTCTGAACTTGGCGATCAGCTCTGGCGTATTGTGCTGCTCAACGGCGGCGTTAAACTGTCAGTGAAAGAAGGTAAAGCCCTGGAAAGCCTAAAGGCCCTTGAAGCCCAAGGTGTCTCCCTGCTTGTCTGCGGCACATGCTTGGGACACTACGGACTTCTTGATAAAAAGCAGGTGGGAGAAACGACCAATATGCTAGATATCGTGACCAGTCTGTCATTGGCCGATAAGGTAATTCGCCCATAGTACAGCGGGCAGAAAGAATGCGTGTTTGGCGTGTGTCTGTCAGCGGTGAAGCTGCATAGCGACTGAAACGCCTGATTCTTTGTGGCTCGCTTGACGTATTCACGCTGCAGTGTGCCATCCTTCAAGGATCTCTTAAACGTCAGACGAGCTACGCGTAGGCGGTCTTTGGCGATATAGTTCCCGGCATGAAATGGAGCTACTGAGACGAAAAGCCTAATAGGACCATTTGTAGCCAATGGCTAGTTTGAGTTGGATGGGCAGAAGGACTGCGTTTCGCCAAAGACCTGTTCCCCTAAAAAGACCCTCATTGGGATGGATCAAAAGGAAAGAATTATGGTGCGTTGTACGATCCTTTTTCTTTTTATTCTGTCAAACATTCTCTTTGCTCAGAGTTCTTTTGCTCTATCAGATCAGGAGTATACCAATCTTTTACGGACATCTGTAGAATTTAAGATTATGGATCAGGTTTTGGGTAAAGATTGGAAAGAACTTATGCAATTGACCAAGAGAGACAAGCAATATCAAGAGAGCTTACGGGCTGACCAGCGAAACTGGGTTAAAAGTGAGCGCGATCGGATTGCAAAAGAATTTATGAACTATGGTATTTCTCGGGATCTTGCCTATGCTAAGGCTGCGCTTGCTCGGGTGAACGAACTTGCTGTTCCGCTCTATAACGCACGTTTGTCTCGGCAAGATCAAGAAAGAGGAGTTGGTAAAGCGGATGGCGCTTTTGCGGCTGATCAGGATGATCCATACTACTATGCCGATCATGACACATCGAGAGGCGCAGTGATACAGTCACTGTGCGCAAATGCCAGTTTTGCCAAACTGTATGCGCAGCATAAAAGGGCAGGTGAGAGCAAACCGTCTATGGCCAGCGGGTACGATGATATTGTGTGGCGTTTTGCTGAGAAGCATGAAGGCGGTGATCTTGAGCCATCGGAATTCTGCTATATTACGGTTCACGGAAAAACAATGCTCATGCATTGGATTACTCCAGCTGATCCAGAAAGCGTAGAAGTGTATATTCTGACTGAGAAAACTGAAAAATCATTTTCTGCTAGAAGAAAAGCCGTCTTTGAGAACGATGTGGATTGGAAATTCGAAGAATTTCAACCGAAACAAATCTCCGTTAGCGTGAGTGGCAACACGATGCGCATCAAAGGAGGCATTACTCTTATGCGAACCGATGCCTCAGTGAACAATGCCTTTCCTGAGTCTTTTGTGAATTCCTATCTCAAATAATTCCGCACCATCGTTCAATCCCAGCGAGTTGAAGCTGTAATAACCATACCAGCGTATGCTGCGTTGTTGTCGAAACTGCCTGGCAG
>JAFTDR010000199.1 GCA_017454105.1 Desulfovibrionaceae bacterium
ACCGGTTGCGGCCTGCTCCGCAAGTTCCTTCATGCGGATGAGCTTTTCGTCGATGACGCCAAGCGAGCCATCAGCAACCTGAATCATTGAAATGGCGTCATTGGCGTTGCGCGCTCCCTGGTGGAAGGCCGCGATGTCTGCGCGCTGCAATTCGCGGATGGCGAGACCGGCTGCGTCGTCAGCGGCTGAATTGACACGGAGTCCTGTTGACAGTCGCTGCGTAGATGTCGCAAGGTTAGAATAGTGAGAATTTAAATTACGGGCGACATTGGCAGCCATTAAGTTGTGGTTGACTACGAGCGACATAGCATAACTCCCTTAGATAGTACACAGTATGTTGTTGCCATTTTATATGCAAGACGCGTACCAGACTCTATCAGTTTACAGGCTGTGCGGATCATCGTTTTGGGAGCGCGCGGCAGATGAGCATGCATTGAAAGCATGTAGGTGAGATAGGAATGCTCGGACTTCTTGTGACCTGTCTTTTTTTCCTCTCTAGTCAGGCATTTGCTTGTGAAAATGCATCCCATGCAAACTTTGTCCTTGCCAGCGCCGTGCTGTGCGCAGGTATCTCTTCCCTGCTCGTGTCTTTTTATGTTCGGGCGACATTGTTCACTCAGGTTTGGATATGCTAAGAGATGCAGCACCAAAAGAAAAACTCTCAAAAAAACACAGAATGTTTTTATTTTGAATGAAAAACCTAATAAATCTTGAAATATCAATTTTTATAAATATACTCACGACGCCTAAGCTCTTCTTCCTCCCCTTTTGGTCGGTGAACCTACTGCGTATCGCCAATACAGTTCAGGAAGAACATCTCATCCGTAACGAGTATATCAAAGTTTGGCGAATTTCTTGATAGTAACCAAAATTTACAGGCTGAAATTTTTTACGTATAACAGACGCGGCCTCTACAGGCCATCTCCCCTTGCTTTTATGGAAGGTCATATATTTCTAGTACTGGCTTCTCCAAGTTTGTGTGTAACCTTTACGCAGAACTTTCTTGGCAACTGAAGAGTTCACCAAAAAACATTTTTTCACACAAACTTAGAAAATATAGTACTAGACGACTTATATAGATAGACAACTCTGTGGAGAGCCAGGATGAAACGAACCCTTATCGCTCAAGCACTGGAAGCGAGCGAGGCTTGTGACTCAATCACCATATGCGGCTGGATACGCTCACGACGCGACGCCAAGGGCTTTTCCTTCCTCGCAGTCAATGACGGCTCAACGCGCACGCACATGCAGTGCATAGTAGACAACGGGACTTTGGCTGCCCGCGAGCTACCGTTTGCAACCAACGGAGCCGCCGTTGCCGTGACAGGCACACTCACAGCCTCACCAGGCAAGGAGCAACAATGGGAGATCCATGCGCAAAGCCTCAAGGTCCTGGGCCTTGCTGACCCTGAAACCTACCCTCTGCAGAAAAAACGGCAGAGCGACGAGTTTTTGCGCTCAATTGCCCACTTACGGCCCAGAACCAATAAATACGCAAGCATGCTCCGCATAAGCTCGGAAGCGGCTTTTGCCATCCACTCCTTTTTCCGTGCGGAACATTTTACCTATGTCCGCACACCAATTCTGACCGGATCCGATTGCGAGGGCGCAGGCGAACTCTTCCGCGTGACAACACTTGACCCAGGAAACAAAGACACAAGCGAGGACTTCTTCACGAAACCCTGCCGCCTGACAGTTTCTGGGCAGCTTGAAGGAGAGACGCTCGCCTCAGCCCTTGGCCGCATATACACCTTCGGACCGACTTTCCGCGCAGAGGACTCAAGGACACCAAGGCACGCTGCAGAATTCTGGATGATTGAGCCTGAAATGGCCTTCGCGGATCTCTCGGACATCATGGAGCTTGCCGAATCCATGTTGAAAAGCGTGATCGCCTCTGTGCTTGACTCCTCAGCCAATGATCTCGCTCTCTTTGACCGCTTTATCGAAGAGGGACTCATTGCAAAGCTTGAATCCTGGACACGCGAGCCCTTTGCTGTACTCACCTACACAGAAAGCGTCCGTCTCCTTGAACAAAGCGGGGAGTCCTTTGTCTACCCGGTCCACTTCGGCGTGGATCTCCAAACAGAACACGAACGCTACTTAGCCGAAACATACTGTCAAAAACCCGTCATCATCATTGACTACCCAAAAAGCATCAAACCCTTCTATATGCGGGAAAACGATGATGGTGCAACAGTCGCAGCCATGGACGTCCTTTTGCCTGGAATTGGCGAAATCATCGGCGGCTCCCAGCGCGAAGAACGCCTTGAAAAACTCGAAGCTCGCCTCGCAAAGCAAACACAGACACCAGAAGACTATTGGTGGTACACGGATCTCCGACGCTTTGGCTCTGTTCCCCATGCAGGCTTTGGCTTGGGCTTTGAGCGCCTCCTTATGCTTTTAACCGGCATACGCAATATTCGCGACGTGATTCCTTTCCCAAGAACACCGGGAAGCCTTGAGTTCTAAACAGCTGTCTTCACCCGGCAAAAAGCCCACAACAATATATGACACGTGCTGAGCAAAAGAGCGGATCGGGTCATGTCTTCTTTTGCTTTTAGGAAGAACATGCCTATCTCTTCCGCAGTATACTGCAGTCGAGTAGAGAACGAGGTGCCACATGCGTGATCCGGCAAAAACTCTTCTCCTTGATATAGGAAACACTGCCATTAAATTGGCCATGGCCCATGACAAGGGGAATGCGCGGACACTCCCTATACACGTAGAGGACAGCATCCTTATAGAGACAGTGCATGGCCTGACAACAGAGCCACTCACAAGAATACTCGCCTCCTCTGTTGTTCCAAAGGCAAGCGTACACTTGAGTTCGCTCTTCATGGAGGAGTTCGGCCTCCCCCTGACCCTTGTGCCAAACGATCTCCCAGTCCCCCTCGAAAGCGCGTACACAGGCACACTCGGAAGTGACAGACTGATCGCAGCGTTCGCGGCCCGATCGCTCATTCCTTCTGGCCCACTCCTTGTCCTTGATGTTGGGACAGCCATAACGCTCGACTGCGTGCTGGACAAATGCTTCAGCGGAGGCTTTATTTTGCCTAGTCCCGCACTCGCCTTGCAGGCCCTAGCCCGCGAGACCGCCCAGCTCCCAGAGGTCGCTCTGCCTAAGAGACCGAGCCCCTTTAGCCTTGGCCTCAACACAAAAGACTGCATACGCCAGGGCATAGTGCAGGGCACAGCCTGCGCCATAGACGGACTCATAGCCCAGCTTGCCCAAAGCTTTGCAGAACAAGCGTCTGTCATCGCAACCGGAGGCATGCTTAAGACCCTTCCCCTGCGCACCCCCTACAGACAGACGGAAAACCTTGTGCTCACAGGCCTGGCACTCCTTGCATGATTGACATTTTCCTGCTGGCAACTATACTGGTTTAGGCTATGCTGAAAGAAAGACAAAGCATACTCTCATCATAAAAGCATTGTACTGTCCAAAGGGTGTTCTTTTTTTGACCCCCTGCGTACAGTATTTTTTACAAATCTCTCAAAGAACTCTCTACCGCCATGGAGTCATAGATGAGCGAAATTATTTCCGTCCTCGGCCGTGAAATTCTTGATTCACGGGGCAATCCAACAGTCGAAGTTGAGGTGGAACTCGAATCCGGCATAATCGGCCGCGCAGCCGTGCCCTCCGGCGCCTCAACCGGCTCGCGTGAAGCCCTCGAAATGCGCGATACCGACAATGAGCGCTACAATAGAAAAGGCGTTCTCAAAGCCGTTGAGCATGTAAACAAACAGATCTCCGATGAAATTGTCGGCATGGATGTCCGCCATCAAATTGAAATCGACAATACCCTGCTCGATCTCGACGGGACCGAGAATAAATCAAATCTTGGCGCAAACGCCATCCTGGGTGTCTCCATGGCCTGCGCCCGTGCGGCCTCCCTTTTCTTCGACATGCCGCTCTACCGCTATATCGGCGGCACAAACGCAAAATACCTCCCCGTTCCAATGATGAATATCATAAACGGCGGAGCCCATGCGCCGAACAATCTCGATATTCAGGAATTTATGATCATGCCGGCCGGTGCCGAATACTACTCAGACGCACTGCGCATGGGCGCTGAGATCTTCCACACCTTGAAGAAAATTCTCGCAGCCGACGGCCATGTGACAAGTGTCGGCGATGAGGGCGGCTTTGCGCCCAATCTGCAAAGCCACGATGAGGCTTTCGCCTATATCATGAAAGCCATCGAGGAATCCGGCTACAAACCAGGCACTGACGTCTTCCTCGCAATCGACGCGGCCTCCTCGGAATTCTACAAGGACGGCAAATATGTCCTTGCTGGTGAAAACAAGACCCTGACCAATGCCGAAATGACCATGTGGCTCCAGGAATTCACCCAGAAGTACCCCCTGGTCTCCATTGAAGACGGCATGGCAGAAAATGACTGGACAGGCTGGAAGATGCTCACAGAAGCTCTTGGCGGAAGCATCCAGCTTGTGGGCGACGACCTCTTTGTGACCAATCCCGACATCTTGGGTGAAGGCATTGAGGAAGGGCTTGCGAACTCCGTTCTTGTGAAGTTAAACCAAATCGGCACAGTGACTGAGACCTTGGATACAATCGAACTTGCCAAGGTAAACGGCTACACAACCGTCATCTCCCACCGCTCAGGCGAGACTGAAGACAGCTTCATTGCCGATTTGGCTGTTGCTGTGAACGCAGGCCAAATTAAGACAGGCTCCCTCTGCCGCTCAGAGCGTATGGCCAAA
>JAFTDR010000200.1 GCA_017454105.1 Desulfovibrionaceae bacterium
AGCATGTATTCGTGAAAAAGCTGCCAAGTCGTCATTGTGTGCCTCCCTTTGTTGAGGCACATATACGGAAAAATCGAGAAAAAGTCTAAGCCTGTCCATCTTGTCCCTTATTCGTGGATAGGCTCTTAAAATCATGATCCTTGACTTTAATCGGCTCTTTACAAATATCACTTCCACTATTGGCATAATTACCCAATGGCTTTTTCTTTTTGCAGTCTATTGATAAGACAACGTAGACCTCTTGTTGGAATTTCTAAATTTTTTTAAGAAGAATTTATCGTTTGGCCGTCTGCATAAAGATTTTTTTCCCAATCTGCTCCATTTTTTGTTTTTCTTACTCGAGTACCCCATCTCTCGCAGGAGTTTTCCGATGGTGGTGTGTGAAATAAAAACTCCGAGACTTCTGAGAGTATCTTTAATTTTTCTTAGACTTTTTTAAGTACAGAGAAGAGGATTTTGTGGATCACCATAAGTACTTCATCGCAAAATATAAGAAAGAATTATCGCACTTAACCTTGTAATAAGTACTTTCTTCTCTTTTGCGCACTACTATGCATTTGCCGTTTTTTCATTTTTTTCTCTTTATTCTCCTTTTATTGCATCCGCTCACAGTCATCGTACTATGCGGGCTTCGCACCACGTTCAACTGTGGAATTGTCAACAATGCCTGGCCAAATGTAGCTAGTCTACTGTCAAAGCGAGAGGAAGAGAAACGGCTTAAAAGTCGATTTCAGCGTCTCAGCGTGGGCGGATACGAACGATTATACTGCGGTCAGAAAAAAAAGTTCCCACATGAGGTTAAAAATACGAGACTTGAGTGCTGACTCCCGTTCGCAAAAATGTCAGTTTGTTTCTGGGTGGAGTATAGCAATAAAGCCTGTACTGCGATCAACCTTTGATGATTTCGATTCTCGAAGTATCAGATAGTATGCGAAGGAGAGTTAGGAGGAAGAACAGTATGCCACGCCAATCCCGACAGGCGAGCAGAGTTTCGTACGATTGCGTCAAGAAAATCTTTTTTATATCGACAAGACGTATTTCATAAAAGAATGGTGGAATGCAGGTGATAGGGTAACTCTTATTACTCGACCGCGCCGTTTTGGCAAGACGCTCATGCTCGACACCGTGAACACCTTCTTTTCCCCTCAATTTGCCGGACAGTTGAATCTATTTGAAGGGCTTGCGATCTGGCAGGATGAACAATTCCGCAGTTTGCAAGGCAGTATACCAGTCATTTTTCTCTCTCTTGCAAATGTCAAGGAAACTAATTTTACTGAAGCTGTTTCATCATTTAAATTTGTTCTCGAAAGATGTTACGCTCGTTTTAATTATCTAGTGGCTCAAGATGCTGTATTATCCGAGAATGAGCGGCGGTACTTTTTGGCAACCAATCGTGATATGTCAGATTTATATGCAAAAAATGCCATTCTTTGCTTATCTGAATATCTCTTTCGCATGTACAAAAAACGACCTATTATATTGCTTGATGAATATGATACACCTCTGCATGAAGCCTGGGTTCATGGCTATTTGGAGAAACTCCTTGCTTTTCTGCGCGGCTTCTTCAATTCGACCTTCAAGACAAACCCCTATTTGGGACGGGGACTCCTTACGGGTATCACTCAAGTCGGCAATGACTCGATTTTTTCCGGCATGAACAACCTGGAGGTTGTGGGTATACCAAGCGAACTCTACGCCGACTGTTTCGGCTTCACCGAGAAAGAAGTCTTCTCAGCCATGGATGAGTATGGGCTCACTGACAAAAAGGAAGTCAAGCGCTGGTATGATGGCTTCAACTTTGGTCAACAAAGGGAATATATAATCCCTGGTCCATTATCGAGTACCTGAAGTACAAAAAAGCTGATTCCTATTGGGCGCAAACGAGTTCCAACGAGTTGGTTGGTGAACTGTCCGCCATGGAGGATTTGACGTACAGGAAGAAACAGGCAGACTCCTGCAGAAAAAATCCATCACTGTAACTATTGATGACCAGATCGTCTTTTCCAAGTTGTACGAAAAACCTGGTGCCATCTGGAGCGTACTTATGGCTGCGGGCTACGTGAAGCCTCTCAGCAGGAAGCCAGCATCTAAACAGTACACGATTGCGCTTACAAATTTTGAAGTTCAGCTCATCCTTGAGAGGCTTATCTCCAATTGGTTTACTGTGGATTGTGCGAGTACCAGTACTTTCAGTGCAGCACTTCTCGCTCACGATTGTGCGACCATGAATGACGCTCTGAACACGATCGCCCAAAATACGTTCAGTTTCTTCGACACAGCAAAGCCTGAGCCTGAACGCTTTTACCATGCCTTTGTCCTCTGTCTCATCGTGGATTTGAAGGATCGCTATGATGTCCGATCCAACAAGGAAAGCGCCAAAGGACGTTATGATGTCGCCCTGTTTCCCAAGCAGGCCGGTGATCCAGGATTTGTCCTTGAGTTCAAGACGCGGAAGGAGGGGAATCAAGACCTTCAGGAAACGTGCGCAAATGCCTTAAAACAAATAGATGAAAAAGGGTATATCGCGGAATTGAAAGCCTGGAATCTTGCCCTGAACAATATCTTTGTCTATGGCTTTGCCTTTGAGGGCAAGAAGGTGCTGATTTGCGGCGGAGCCTATGCGTCCATCGACTGGGAGAACATTGCGAACAAGAAAGCCTGATTCTTTTGATGTGTTCGCAAAAAAAAATATCCCTTGGCCTCCGCGTATTAGAAAATTTTTCCGCGTGTACGGAGTACTATTCTATCGGTCAAGCTCGGGAGCCCAGTGTTCATGGCATTCTTTCTTTTTGCAGTCACTGACTCGAGAGGCAACTGTTGAACGAGAGTATTGTACTCCGTACACGAGGCAAATTTGGGGAGACAAAAAAAATACGGCCAAGTGCCGCTTGTTAATCACATTCTCGACAATTTGCATGGTAATTTTGCGGTGAAACTCGCAACTCCTGCGAAGTATACTGCGGTCAGGAAAAAATTGACATTTTTCGTGTCGAATCGCCCCCCAAGATTGCCTCATCTTTGCCGGAGTACACGCGAGCTAGGCATACTCTTAAAAAGTAAAACTTTTTTTCTGCCCAGAGTATAATGCGCCTTGGGCTCTCGACCGTTTTGCGCGCCATGGCGTTTTAGGGGGCGATCTGCCCCCATCATAGGACTAGGATCTGTAGTCAGCATTGAGCGAGACGTATTCGTGACCGAGATCGGAGGCGAGAAGAGAATATTTTCCTGGACCATTCCCGAGTGTCACGACTATCGGTATGTCATTTTTTTCCAGAAGCTCGGCGATTTCAGAATCCAGCTCGTCATTGCACGGTCTTCCTTGAGAAAAGCGCTCGATTCCGCAGAGGGTGAGGGTGACGTCATCGGGGTTGAAGGAGGCTCCGCTGTAGCCCACTGCTGTCACAATGCGGCCCCAGTTTCCGTCTCCACCGTAGATTGCGGTTTTCACAAGCTGGGAATTGCCGATTGAGCGCGCGACAAGTTCAGCATCAGCATCGTTTGCCGCGCCCTTGACATCAATGTGCAGAACTTTTTTTGCGCCCTCGCCGTCCTTGACGAGCATGTAGGCTGTTTTACGCAGAAGCACTGTCACGTTGAGTTCAAGGGTTTCGCGATCTTTCTCTTCTGTGACCGAAACACCTGAGGCTCCGTTCGCAAGGCCGAGGATGCTGTCATTGGTCGATGTGTCGCCGTCAACCGTCACTCTATTGAACGTCGTCCGCACGGCGCGGTTAAATATCGTTTGCCATGCGTAGCGGTCAATGTCTGCATCGCACAGGCAGACACAGAGCATTGTCGCCATATTGGGGCAGATCATGCCCGCGCCCTTGGCCATGACGGTGATTGTGACCTCGCCTTGCGCGAGCTTGATTGTCTTGCTTGTGAATTTCGGGAATGCGTCTGTTGTCATGAAGGCCCGAGTAAAGTCCTCGGCGTCGCGTTTGCCCAGATTTTTTTCCAGTTCCGGCATGGCCCTCTTCCAATTGTCCATCTTGATCTGGGCGCCGATGACACCTGTTGAGAGCGGGAGAACCTCGTCTGGCTGAATCTTGAGCATGTTTGCGATAAGACTCTGGCCCTCTTTTGCATTGGCTAAACCGTCTTCGCCTGTGCAGGCGTTCGCCTGGCCGGAGTTTGCGACAACGGCGCGCACAGTTTTTCCTTGAGCCAGAATCGCTTTGCACAGCGTGACTGGGACCGCGCAGAAGCGGTTTTTCGTAAACAGGCCCGCGTAGACACAGGGCGTTTCGGAATAGATGAGACCGAGATCCGTGCGGCCTTCCTGCTTGAAACCCGCTTTCGCGGCGCTTAGTTTGTATCCTTGCGGTACATTGTCAAACGTTTGATTGCTCATACACCCCTCATACAGAGCGCCCCGGAGACAGTGTCCCCGGGGCGTATTCTTTTACGCGCGCGCTTTCTGGATTTCGTCTGAAATGGCCTGCGGTACGCGTTCGTAGTGGTCAAATTGCATGGTGAAGGTCGCGCGCCCCTGTGTGCGGGAGCGGAGATCCGTGGCATAGCCAAACATTGAGGCCAAGGGCACCTGGGCACGCACGCTCTGGGCACCGCCAGCGCGCGCCTCCATATTCTGGACCTTGCCGCGACGGCCGTTTAAGTCGCCCATCACATCGCCCAGATATTCCTCTGGTGTCACAACCTCGACGTCCATAATGGGCTCAAGGAGGACTGGCCCTGCTTTCTGCATGGCGTCCTTAATGGCCATGGATCCGGCAACATAGAAGGCCTGCTCTGAGGAGTCGACTTCGTGGTAGGAGCCGAAGACGAGGTTGACTTTGACATCAACACAGGGGAAGCCCGCAAGAACGCCGCTTTTTAAGGCGTCCTGTATGCCTTTGTCAATGGAGGGGATGTATTCCTTGGGAATGACGCCGCCGGTTATGGAGTTGATAAACTCATAGCCCTTGCCGGAATTCGGCTCGACCTCAATTACGCAGTGACCATACTGGCCGCGGCCGCCGGACTGCTTCACATGCTTCATGTCGGACTTAGCCGGCTTTGAGATCGTCTCGCGGTAGGCAACTTGGGGTTTGCCGACATTGGCGTTCACGCCAAATTCGCGTGTTAGGCGGTCGACAATGATGTCCAGATGGAGTTCGCCCATCCCTGAAATGAGGGTCTGGTTGGTCTCCTCGTCGCCTTTGACCCGGAACGAGGGATCTTCTTTCGCAAGCTTGTTTAAGGCTGCGGAGAGGGCGTCGCGGTCAGCCTTTGTCTTGGGCTCGATTGCGACTTCAATGACCGGCTCTGGAATATTTAAGGATTCAAGAATGACCGCTCTTTTCTCGTCGCAGAGCGTGTCACCGGTTGAGGCGTTTTTAAGACCCACAAGGGCCACGATATCGCCTGCACCGGCCCACTTGATATCCTCACGCTTGTTTGCGTGCATTTTGAGGATGCGGCCAATGCGTTCTTTCTTGCCTGTATTGGCGTCAAAGACCGTCATGCCGGACTCAAGCGTTCCAGAATAGATGCGGAAGAATGAGAGGTGACCGATGAAGGGATCGGAAAAGAGCTTGAAGACAAGACCTGCAAGGGGCTCTTTGTCTGTGCAGTGGCACTCAATCAGCTTTTCTTCCTTGCCCGGCGCATGTCCCGTCATTGGCGGAATATCGACAGGAGAGGGCAGATAGGCGACAATCGCGTCTAAGAGGGGCTGCACGCCCATGTTCCTGAAGGCTGAGCCGCATAAAACCGGGACGATATTGCGCGAGACAGTCGCCTTGCGCACACAGGAAATGATTTCTTCTTCGGAAAGCTTCTCGCCGCCGAGATATTTGTCAAGAAGCGCCTCGTCCTCCTCAGCGACAGCCTCGAGCATCTCGTGGTGCTTCTCTTCGAAGAGGGCCTGCATATCGGCTGGAATGTCGCCGATAATCATATTGGCGCCCTTGGTCTCCTTGTCGAAACGGATGGATTTGCCCGTGACAAGGTCGATTACGCCTTCAAATTTGTCCTCGGCGCCGATTGGGATCTGCAGGGCGACAGGCTTTGCGCCTAAGCGTTCGTGAATCATGCCCACGCAGCGGTTGAAGTTGGCACCGATGCGGTCCATTTTGTTGACAAAGCAAATGCGCGGCACATTGTAGCGGTCGGCCTGACGCCAGACGGTCTCAGACTGCGGCTCAACACCGGCGACAGCGTCGAATACGCAGACAGCTCCGTCTAAGACGCGGAGCGAGCGCTCGACTTCAATTGTAAAGTCAACGTGGCCTGGAGTATCGATAATGTCGATGCGGCAGTCTTTCCAGTAGCACGTTGTTGCGGCCGAGGTGATGGTTATGCCACGTTCCTGTTCCTGCTCCATCCAGTCCATGGTGGACTCACCGTCGTGTGTCTCACCGATTTTGTGGTTGACGCCGGTATAGAAGAGAATACGCTCAGTGGTTGTGGTTTTGCCCGCGTCAATATGGGCCATGATGCCGATATTACGCTGCATGTCCAGGGCTACGGTGCGGGACACAGATTTTCTCCTTCACAAGTGGGCGAGAGGCTCGCACACTTGTGGCAAAACGTGAAAGACACTTCAATCGTCACAGGCTGCCATTACCAGCGGAAATGAGAGAATGCCTTGTTGGCATCAGCCATGCGATGGGTGTCCTCACGCTTCTTGACCGCTCCGCCGCGTCCATTATAGGCATCAATGAATTCGCCGGACAGCTTGGCTGTCATGCCTTTCTCGCCGCGCGAGCGGGCATTGTTGATGATCCAGCGGATGGACAGGGATATCTGGCGGTCAGGATGTACGTCCATAGGCACCTGGTAGGTCGCGCCGCCGACGCGCCGCGCCTTGACTTCCATGTGGGGCTTGACATTGTCAAGCACTTTCTCGAAAGCCCGCATGGGATCCTCGCCTGTCTTTTCGGCGAGGGTGCTGAGCGAACTGTAGAAAATTTTTTCAGCCGCGCCGCGTTTGCCATTGTACATGAGACGATTGACAAACTTTGTGACCAGGCGGCTATTGTAGAGGGGATCCGGCAGAATCTCCCTTTTTGGAACTGAACCTTTCCGTGGCATGGGGTTTCTCCTTCCACAGTTTGTGACCGAAACAGACGGGTGAATACCAACCCCGCACATTGTGCACGGCACCCACCCCGGGTCGTTAGGCGCATTTATTTAGGACGCTTCGCACCGTATTTCGAGCGGCTCTTACGGCGATCATTGACGCCAGAGGTGTCCAGGGTACCACGGACAATATGGTAGCGGACGCCGGGAAGGTCCTTGACACGGCCGCCGCGGATGATCACAACGGAGTGTTCCTGGAGATTGTGGCCTTCGCCAGGGATATAGGCTGTCACTTCAATGCCATTGGTTAAGCGCACACGGGCGACCTTGCGCAGGGCCGAGTTGGGTTTTTTCGGTGTTGTCGTGTACACACGCGTACACACACCCCTCCGCTGCGGGCAGGCCTGCAGCGCGGGGGTTTTTTTCCGTTTGATGACCGCTTTCCGCTCAATGCGGATAAGCTGATTGATTGTGGGCATAGTTCCTCCTAGATAAAGAATAGATGAGAGAATAGTGTGCTGTTTACGCAGACTGACACTTCTTGTCAAGTCCGTCTCTCTATTTGAGAATGTTTACCTATGTTTGAGAATCCAGCTTTCTAAGGGAAAGGTGAGTTCTGTCCAGTGGCTTTTGTAGCCCATTTTCGGGCCTGTGACCGGGCCCATGTCGTAGCGCATGCAGCCATCCTCGGTGAGCCAGCGTATTGTCTCGTACTGTAGGACATTGCCGAGGGAATATTTTGCAAAGTCCTGGTCGAAACTAAATTGCTGGCCTCGGTAGATTGTGCCCGAGAAGCCGCCAAAGATGAAGCCTATATCGCGCTCGTCCTTGCGTGCGATAATCACCCGTGCCCGCCCAGTTTGAGCGAGATCGCAAAGCAGGAGGGCATAGAAGGAGCGCACAGCCTCATCAACTATGCCTGTGCCGCTTAGGCCTTTCCAGCTTCTCTCTTCGATTGCGAGCATGCGGGCGTATGTCGTCGAAGCCTCTTGCTCGCTTGTGGGACAAATCCGCTCAAAGTGGACACCGATATCCGCTGTTTTGCGCCGCGCTTTTTTGAGTTTTTGCCTAAAGTTCGCCGAGCGGTTTGCAAGAAAGCCGTCCAATCCCCCTTCGAGGGAGGCTGCGCCCTGCTCCATGCGGCAGAGGCGGTAGAAGCTAAAGACATGGCCCAGATGGACGACAAGCTCGTTACACAAAGGGTAGTGGGGCCACATGCCGCCTAGAATGATGTCTGGCACCTGCTCGTATTCCTCCTCGAGCAGGGCAACTGCCTTGAAGAAAAGGGGCAGCGGATCCTGGCCGAGAAGGGGGCGGTCGTAGAGCCAGGAGGACTCAAGCGGCACAAGAAAGACCTTTCCCCGAAGATCGCGCTCTTCGGCGAGACAGACGAGATTGCCGTGTTCTGAAAGGAGCAGGACACGCCGATCCGGGCTAATGGCCCTGTGGTAGCTTACAACCCACGGCGGCTCACTACAGCAGGGATCGGGCAATTCCGATTTCCCGGCCGCGGCAAACCAGGCATCCCGCAAATCGGCGGGGAGCGGGGCATTAGGGAGCGTTTGAAAAAGAATGTCCACGGTTTTTGTCTGCTGTGTTCAGGGTGGCTTTGGGGTGTGCTGTGTGATCGAGAGACTCCCAGTCTGTCACTTGGGCAGGCCGCGCGAGATAGATCTCTTTTTCTCTAAGCTCCGCACAATCGGAGTTTGCGGCAAGTCGGAAGACGGCCCAACCGCCTTGTCTTTCGCGCAGGGACTTTTGCGCCGCATAGGCTGTGCAGAAGAGGGGAAAGTCCGCGTAGGCAGGATTAAGCCAAACTTCGTTTTGAGCCGCAAGTTCTACAATGAGATTGGCCGGGGCGATCGTCCAGTAGTCCTGGCACACTGGGATTTCTACTGTCCTTTTGGGAGCGCAGGACAAGAGGACTGCGAGGACAGAGACGGTCGATATGGCCGAAAGAAGCGTTGACCAAGGCATTAGCGGCGCGCCATTGCCCGAAGACGCGCGATGCGCTCTTCAATTGGCGGATGGGTGCTGAAGAGCTTATTCACCGTGTCGCCGACAGCGAAGTTTGGTTTGACAATGAACATCTGCTCGGTTGAGGGATTGCCGGCTTGCAGTGGGATCTGGCCGCTCATACGGCCGAGTTCTTCAAGGGCGTTTGCGAGAGAGAGGGGATCGTTTGCGAGCGCAGCTCCAGTGTCATCGGCTAAGTATTCGCGGGAGCGGGAGATAGCCATTTGGATTAACGAGGCCGCAACTGGGGCGAGAAAGGCGAGGAGAATGGCTACAACAGGGTTTGGGCTGTCATCGTCTCTGCTTCCGCCAAAGATGGCTGTGAATTGAAAGATATTGGCGATGGTCACGATGGCTGAGCCCATGACACCTGCAAGTGTTTGAATCAGGATGTCCCGGTTTTTGATATGGGCTATTTCATGGGCAAGAACGCCGCGCAGTTCCTCTGGAGAGAGGATGCGCAGTATGCCCTCTGTCACGGCAACAGCCGCGTGTTCTGGATCGCGGCCTGTCGCAAAGGCGTTTGGCGTCTCTTCCGGCACAGTATAGATGCGCGGCATGGGGATGCGCGCACGCTCTGCGAGTTCTCCCACAATGTCGTGGAGTAAGGGCGCGTCGTCCGGTCCTTTTTCTGTCGCATTGTACATGCGCAAAACGATCACATCGGAAAACCAGTAGCCACCGAGATTCGTGACCAGGGCGAGGAGTACGGCAATCACCATGCCGGTCCTGCCGCCAAGCAGGCCGCCCATAAGGATGATAAAGGCCGAGAGTATGCCCAAAAGCAGTATTGTTTTTATCTGATTGGTCATAGTGTGTCCGTTGGGCTTCTGACAGCGGGCTTTTTCGCCTGCGCCCTAAGCCAGAGTTGGAGAACAAGGAGTGTCCACAGTTCCTTGCGCAGATCGGCTGCCCCTGAGACATGTCGTTCCATGAGCGCGTGGACATACTTCGCGTTTAAGAAGCCCTCTTGTTGGAGGCGGGAGGTCTCAAAGAGGTCTTCTGCGAGGGGCTTAAGCCTTCCGCGCAGCCAGTCCGCCACAGGTATCTGAAAGCCGCGTTTATTGCGGTTTAGGATGCGGGGTGGGAGGAGATCCGCACAGGCTTTGCGCAGAAGGCGCTTACCTGTGAGACCGCGGCATTTAAACTCAAGTGGGAGGCGCGCTGTGAACTCGGCAAAGTCCGTGTCAAGGAAGGGAGCGCGCACTTCAAGGGAGTTCAGCATGGAGGCCCGGTCGACCTTAACCAGAATATCATAGGGCAGATAGCTTCGGCAGTAGACATGGAATGCGCGCGCAAGAGGCGAGGCGTTCTGCCAGGCCTCGTACTCAAGTTTTGTTGCGGCAAAGAGAAACTCTTCTTTAAGGAGCCAATTGTAGCCTGTAGCAAGCTCGCGTGAGAGAAGATTCGGCAGATCCTCTGCGTGATGGGCTGTTAGGAGATCCTGTATGCCGAGCCAATCTGGCGTGTAGGCCGCATGGAGAAAGGTCGCAAGTGCCCGCCTGGGATTGACATAGCCTGAGAGGGAGGGGAGGTTGCGGGCGATTGGTTCAATCAGACCGAGTCGTATACTGCGTGGAAAGCGGCGGTAGAGGCGTCCTAAGGCATAGGCCGGATAGTTCTCATAGCCGGCCCAGAGCTCATCTGCCCCGTCGCCGCCAAGGGCCACAGTCACATGGCGCCGTGTTGCGCGGGCTAGGAGATAGGTTGCGGAGAGGGAGGCGTCCGCCATAGGAACATCCATGGCCTCTATAACGCTTGGGAGGATGTCCGCGCACTGGTCTGCTGAGAGGACGGTCTCATGGTGATCGGTTGCGTAGCGCTCGGCAATTGCCCGCGCGTAGCGGCTCTCGTCATAGCTTGCCTCAGTGAAGGCAATGGAGAAGGTTTTGACGCGGCCTATCTCATGGGCCATAAGGGCGGTCACAAGAGAAGAGTCTATGCCGCCAGAGAGAAAAACACCCAGAGGGACGTCGCTTATAAGACGCCGCCGCACAGCCTGGGTGAGCAGGCTGCGGCATTCTGCGATACAATCGTCTGCCTTTGCCGCCTTTTTAGGTTCTGGAAGGTCCCAGTAGCGCTCCATTGTCACGCCACTTTGTGTCACATAGGCGTAATGGGCTGGGAGAAGGCTTTTGGCCTCCTTGTACACGGTCTGCGGCTCTGGAACGTATTCGTGCGCAAGGTAGCGGATGATCGCTGCTTGGTCGATGTGCAGGGAGAGAACTGGGAGAGCGGTTAAGGCTGAGAGTTCCGAGGCGAAATAGCAGGCATTGTTCTGCAGGGTGTAGAACAGAGGCTTTTTGCCAAAACGGTCACGGGCGAGAAGAAGTGTCCTTTCTTTTGCGTCCCAGAGCGCGAAGGCGAACATGCCTTCAAGGTGCGTAAGCGCAGACACGCCAAAGAGGCGCACACTTTCAATGATCACTTCCGTGTCGGATAGCGTTGTAAAACGCGCCCCGCGCGCTTCAAGTTCCTTTCTCAATTCTCTATAGGTGTAGATTTCACCGTTATAGCTTATCGTGTAGCGGCCGTCATGGCTTGTCATAGGCTGCGCGCCGCCTCTTCTGTCGATGATTGACAGACGTCTGTGGCCAAGCCCGATTGGGCCACAAAGCCAGTGGCCTGCGCCGTCTGGGCCTCTATGGACAAGGGCGTCGGTCATGCGGATAAGATGCTCCCGTGTCTCGGGAGGAAGAGCGCGTCCGTCTGGGCGGAAGATGCCGGCTATGCCACACATGGCCCATCCCCGCTACTTTTTTTCTTGCCCAAGGCCTCCTTCATGCAGTCTGCAAAGATCCGCGCGTTGTTCTTAGGCGAAAAAAGCTGTGAGACAAAGGCCGCTGCGTTTTTGCCCATATCTGCTGCAAGGGCGGGATTCTTTGCGAGATCTGAGATGGCCAGGGCAAGGTTTTCTGGTGAATTGGGCGGAACAAGCAGACCAGTCTTGCGGTCGCAGACGATCTCAGGCAGGGCGTGGATATTGGTCGCAATGACCGGAAGCCCTAAGGACATGGCCTCAATGAGCGTATTTGGTATGCCGTCGCGTCGGCCTTGCGCGTCGATTACGCAGGGGGCGATAAAGATGTCGTGGGCCTTTAGAATCGCTGGCAGATCGTCGTGGGAGATGAGTCCTGGATAGGAGACGCAGTCTGTGAGCTTAAGATCGCGCGTCATAGCAGAGAGCTTCCCGCTCATGCCGCCCAAACCAAAGGCTATGCCCCCGCCCCCAGCAAGGGTCAGGGTGAAGGCCAGACCTTGTTTTTTTAAGATGGCGCAGGCAAGGAGGAGATCGTCAAAGCCTTTTGTCGCGTCGAAGCGGCCAAGAGCCATGAGGGCGAGAGGGCGTTTCCCATCGTAGGAGAGGATATGCTGCGTCCTTTCGCCCGGGACAGAGAGAGTCTGGGAATTGAGAGTTAGGGAATTGTAGACCAGATATGTTTTTCCGCGTGCGCTCCCCGCACCAAATGACTCAATGCGCGCAACATCAGCCGCATTGTTTGTCCTAATAAAGAGGGCTCCCCGCATCTTGTCTTCAAGATCGGGATCCGCGGGCATGAGATTGTCGCCGCGGACTGTCACGCAGTAGGGGAGACCTGTGAGTTCTGATAGGACTTGCGCAGCCTGAGCGCAGCCTCGAGGCCAGGGCGCGTAGATCAGATCAAAGTGTTTGGGATTGATCCAGTCTGTAAGAAGGAAGGCCATGCAGAAGGCCCAGAGGTTTTCACCGAAGATCTCAAGGCTTGGCCAGGGGCGGAAGAGGTGTTTGGCTAGAGTCTTCGCCATACGGATTGGGTGGGCGGCTGTCCAAAGAAGGAGGCGGAGAAGGAGTTTTGGCAGCGCGCGCACGCCGAAATGGCGGGCCTTGTTGTTTGCCGCGAGCATAGCCTCTGAGCAGTGGGCTGTGTTTGCGCCGTAGAGGGTGAACACAGAAAGATCAAGATGCTCCTGTAAGCCTTCGAGTTCGCGGAAGATAAATGGCTGGGTAAAGAGGGGGTACCAGAGGAGTATGCAGGCAAGTCGTGGTGTCATGGGGTTTGCGTCGCATCCACCGTCCAGTCGCCGCTTTGCGCAGTGCGCCGTTTGGCTGTCGGGCCGACGATGTTTCTTAGTTCGTTCATGGTGACGCAGCGAAGAGCGTATTTTTTGCTAAGCCAGTCTATAAAAGCTGTGACTTTCCTAAGAAGCGCCGCAACCTGTCTCTCGTTTTTAATATGCGGCGCGCCACCAGGGCACATTTCCGAGGAATGCCAGGTGAGCGAGAGTGTGCGTCCACCTCTTAGAAGGTAGAGGGAGGTGATCGTCTGCATAAGCCAGAGTGGGTGATAGGCCGGGAGAAGGGCGAGAGCCCCCCAGTAATTCGTCGTGCTTTTGAGCCAGGCAGAACAAGCTCCAAACAGCCGCGGCGCCCCGTTTAAGAGCGGGACGATAGACCGGACAATGGGGGTGACGGTTAGGGGGACTTCAAAGAGGGCCCCCTGGCTGGTGGGAATCCAATAGGGATGCGCGGGGGCCGAGAAATGATCGGGATTGTGTTTGGTGCATCCGTGCAGAGGCCTGACGGACGCGTCTGTTATGATACCCGCTTGGGCTAAGAGTGGAAAATGGCGCCTATGGATGTCCCATCTGCCCATGCGGAAGGATGTCACAGGGCCAAAACTCGCTTTTGCTTTGGCGATTACGCTCTTAAGCTTTGCTAAGAAGATGTCATCTGTCAGTTCCTTAGACGGAACAGAGTGCAGGGGGGAGAGGTCGTCTGGAAGAGGCGGCGTGTTCCAGTGGTGGAGATGAACCGCGATCTCGGCGCCCTTTGCTTTCAGAGTCTCAAGACGCGCAAGTGAGGCGGAATCTGAGAGAACAGTGTAGGCGCAGAAAAGCGTTGGTCTGACCCCCTGGTCTATAAGGGGGGAGAGCCTCTCAAGATGTCTTGTGTTTTCGACTGTGCAGTTTTTCCGCTCATAGACACCGCGGAAGAGTCCTTCCTCCTCGACATCGAGACTGACCGTGAGATAGATTGGGCGTTTTTGCATGGTATGGGCTATTCCGGTCTTTGATTTACGCGGTCGCCTGGGCGTTTGGATGGGCGTCCTGATATTCCTTGACGATCTGTGCGGCATTGGGAATTTCTTCCACAACGGCGTCGAGCGCCTTGCGCACATGCTCTTCTGTGTGGGCTGCTGAAATAAAGAAACGCAGACGGGCCGTTCCCTCCTTGACTGCCGGGAAGGAGATGGGCATGACATAGATTCCCCGCCCCATAAGAGCCTGCGAGAGGAAACCGGTGACCCAGGAATTGCCTATAATGATGGGCACAACCGCATAGCCCTGGGCTGCCCCAGTGTCTAGGCCCTTTTCTTGAGCGTAGCGCAGAAAAAACTGGCTTATGGCCTGCAGTTTGTGGACGCGCTCAGGCTCCCTTTTCAGAATATTCAGGGCTGTAAGACAAGCACTGGCAATGACAGGCGGCATGCCGACGCTGTAGACAAAACCTGGCGAGCCGTACTTTAAGTAGTCAACGAGTTCGTGGGATCCCGCAATGAAGCCGCCGCAGCCGCAGAGAGTCTTTGAGAGGGTGCTCATCCACATGTCGACATCGTTTGGGGCGATGCCGAAGTACTCGCGCACACCGCGGCCTGTGGGGCCCAGTATGCCGAGAGAGTGGGCCTCATCGACGAGCAGGAGGCAGTCGTAGCGCTTTTTTAAGGCAATGATGCGCGGAAGATCCGGTATATTGCCGTCCATGCTGAAGAGACCTTCGGTCACGATGAATGCGTGCCTATAGTCCCCGCGTTTCTCTTCAAGTACGCGCTCAAGGGCGTCGCAGTCGTTGTGGGCGTAGGAGAAGCGCTGGGCCCCAGAGAGACGGGCTCCTTGGACTAGAGAATTGTGGGCAAGACCGTCGTGGAAGATGACATCTTTTTTGCCGCAAAGAAAGCCAAGTGTGGAGACATTGGTCGCATGCCCGCTCACATAGACGATAGCGTCGTCCACGTCGTAGAAGTCGGCGATGGCCCGCTCAAGTTCGCGGTGCTGGGGGCGCTCGCCGCCCACAAGTCTGCTCGCGCCAGCCGAGGTGCCGAACTGCATAGCGGTCTCCGTGACGGCTTCGGTTATTTCGGGATGTGTATTGATATCGAGATAGTCGTAGGTCGAAAAATTGATGTACTCGCGGCCATCAATTTTTGTTGTCGCTTTGGCGGCCTGCTCGTGGCAGCGGAAAAGGGGATTGGCCATCCCCATTTCGGTGGCTATTTCAACCATGCGCCCGAAAGAGAGTTTTGAGCGCATTAAGTTGAACATCGAATCTCTTTGTTGTTCGTGCATAGCGGTCTTTATGGTCGAATACCGTTGTTAGTCCGTGGTTATGGATGATAAGGCAGACTGTAAAAAACTAAAGTTATACTAAAACTTTTTTTCTTGCAAGAAGGTGTGTTTTCCGCACTGTTTGACATTTTCACTGAAAAAAGTAAGTATTTCAGTTTGTATTTTGGACTGTCCGTTTCCCTGTCGGGAACGCTTTTCTATTCTGCTGTGACTGCCGGTCA
Organism: Desulfovibrionaceae bacterium; assembly: GCA_017454105.1. Classification (GTDB taxonomy): domain Bacteria; phylum Desulfobacterota; class Desulfovibrionia; order Desulfovibrionales; family Desulfovibrionaceae; genus Desulfovibrio. The sequence goes on from JAFTDR010000200.1 coordinate 15,588, forward strand.
AGAGAAGGGTTTGGGGAGCATGAGAGTGAACGAATTGCAAGGCCTGGGCGGCGAGGAAGCCGATCGCGACACCATACCGTACGACGGCGTTGCGTATGCAAGCTTTTCAGGGCCGGGCGCAAGGCTCCGCGTGGGCGCAACCTGCGCTTCGTGGCGCTCGCTCCTTCCCCCAAGCGAGAATCTGGCTGAAATTGACCGTGAGGCGCTTGCGCGCTCTGGGATCTATCTTGAGGAAGAACGATTCGCTCCGCCGCTTGCCCTTATGTGTCAGGGCATGGGCGCCTTGTGGCCAGGTGCCGGCCGTGAACTCTACGACGAATTTCCCGCAGCCCGCGAGGCTATGGATCGGATACAGGCTGTCGCCTCCTGGGATGTTCTCTCTCTCCTTGACGAGAACGACATGGATCGCATCACAGCGACGCGCTGGCAGATTCCCTATCTTTTCCTTCTTGAATACGCGCAGTACGCCTATCTCGCTTCCCTTGGTCTTTGTCCCGCCCTTTTGTGTGGACACAGTCTTGGCGAGCTGATCGCGCTCTGTTTTGCTGGCATCTACACCCCAGAAGTCGCCTGGCATATTTTAGATACGCGCGCAGAGCATGTGAGCGTGCTTGAATCGAAGGCCAGCGAGGACTTTGGCATGCTTGCCGTGCATGCCGGAGTTGATGTTGTGCGCGACGTCTTAGACAGATATCCCGATGTGCGCGTTGCAAACTACAACACACCTTCCCAATTCATTGTCGGGGGGCCGAAGACTGTGCTTCAGGAGATTCGCGGCAGTCTTCGCAAATCCCGCATTCCCGCCGTCTCAATCAGTGTCTCTCTCCTCTTTCATCATCCCCAGATGCGCGTGCTTCGCGATCATTCCCTGTTGCGGCTCAATATGCTCTCCATGCATCCGCCGTCGATACCCGTGATCAGCGTCTCCAAACTTCTCCTCTATCCCAACGATCAGGAATCAATCTGCCGCTTTATCGCCGATCTGGACGAAAATCCTGTGCGCTTTTCCGAATGCCTTGCCGCCATGTGGCAGTACGGCATACGGACCTATATTGAAATCGGGCCTCACGATGTCTTAGCCGGCTTAATTTCTGAGAACCTCCCTAAGGCCAGGGTCATGAGCGCAGGCCGCAAAGGCCGGGAGGCCCGCGCGATGCGCGATCTCGCAGCCCGCCTCTACGCCTTAGGCTATCTGTCACGCAAAGCGATAGAGAGGACGCGCTCTTTTTTTCACGACGGCTTTCTGCGCGGTACGCCTGAGCAGAAGACGACAGTGGACCAGGGAGAGGCGGAAAAAGAGACAGGTGGGCCGGCCTACCGGCTAATTGATCTGCTCTCGCGGCTAACCGGTGTGCGTGGGATTACGCTCAACTGCGATCTGCGGGCGGATCTCTCCCTGCGCTCAAGTTCCTTTCCCTTGCTACTGCACGAAGCAGAACGCCTTTTTGAGTTTCGCCCAAATTTTGAGGATCTGCTCCGTGTGGTCACTGTCGGCGATCTGCTCCGCGTCTTTCTTGGACAGTCGCTTGAGAAACCAAGGGCGCTCACCCGGCGTTTTTGTGTGAAAAAACCGCTTCTGCGCTGTGTGCAGGAGGGCAGGCACTTTGTTCGGGCCTCCTTTGCGCGGGGCACGCGTGTTGTGGGCTCACTTGGCATAGCGGGCTTTGGTCAGGATAAAACTGGTGTTTTGCGCACTCTTGTGCCCGATCTCTTGCTTGGCTTACCCGGTCTTATCTCCTCGATTGCCTTTGCCGCGGATGGCCCGGTCACCCGTGCCCTCTCACCAGACACAATGGATATCCCATTGTCAGAAGACTTTTGCGCAGCGGACTGTCTTTTGCTCATTCTTCTGCCTGGAGAGGACGTGGGATGCGCTGCGCGTTTTGCCAAGCCGACCGTGCTTCTTAGGCTCTGGGATAGAGATCCTGGACGTGAGGCCCTTTTGGCCGACGGTCTTGCCAATAGAGCGGCCTGTCTTGTGGATCTTCTGCCTATGCCCCGCGAGCGCCGCTTCCATGAAATCGGCCGTTTTCTCGCTCTTGAGCTGTCAACGCTTGATTGGACGAAGAGGCGGCACAGCCTCTGGCTCGATGGGTACGTATATGAAGAGAGCCGCTGGCCTACCGCTTACAGAGAGCCCACCTCGTGCGCATCCCTGCTTGTCCCAGACCGCCTCAATGAGACCTCCCGCGTGCAGCGTTTTTCTGCGCAAGTGTTCTATGCTGAAACCTATGACCCGGCTCTTAGCGGACTCACACACCTTCCCTACTCCCGGGCTCTTCACGTTCTGGCGTACGGGGCGTGGGCACTGTCGCCCTGGCTTAGGGTGCTTGGTTTTTCGGATGTTGACTTCACAGCCATGCCGCGTCTTTTTTCGACCTACCCAAGGGTAGGGCGCGTTGCCGTCTCACTGCGCGGTTTTGTGCGTCTCTATGGTGTGCTAACCCAGCAGGTTGGGGCTACGCTTGCGATTGAGGAGCTTCTGCCAAACGGCAGAAAAGCTGGGAAATCCCGCAGGATTATCGGGGGGGCCGTGATTATGGCGCCTTGCGATTTGCCAGCGGAGAGCCTCGCTTTAGGAGCGCATGTTGCGTCCTCGTCTCAAAACAGCTTTGCGAGCGGGACAGATCTTGCGTCTTGGTACGCGCGAGAAGGACTCCCCAAGGCTTGGCGCCTTCTTGATTTGTGCGCCGAAGCGGCCGACGGAAGACTCATTTTCTCTCTTCCCTGGCCATGGGAGGAGGCCGGATCGCTTGCTTCGAGTGCGGAAAACAGCTACTCTTTTTCTGCGTACTCGCCCTATCTCCTTCTTTTTGAGTGCGCTGTGCAGGCTGCGCGCTACTTCCTTGCAAGACACGGCGAGGGGGACAGAGCGTTTTCTTTGGCTTCAGCAGGCTTTGTGCTTTTTTCCCAAGCCGGGCGCAGCGCTCCCTGCCGTCTTCTGCTCTCCTGCACATTGCACGATGCGCATAGGAAGCGTTTTGATGTGCGCATTGTGAACGCAGAGGGAGAGACATTGCTCACCATACTCCAACTGCAATTTGAACCAGCCCCCGAATCACTTGACAGACTCTGGCCAGAAAAATTTCCGCGCTAAGACTATGCGGCTTTGGACGCTCCTTCGCGTTACGTGGGACCGCAAAAAGCGCACAGTGTCGTCTAGCCGCAGTATAAGGCCGCATCCATGCTGAAATTCATTCTTTGCCAACTCCTTCTCGTTTTCCTCTTTTGTCCTTTTCTTTCTGCCTGCAGCTCGCAGAAGGCGAGCATGAAGTCGCCGGAACTGCCCGCGCGTCACTGGCTCACCGAAGTGCCGGGAGTGCCAGTTGAGCGCAAGGAGAATCTCGCGACAGCCGTGCAGAATCTCTATGATCCTACGCGCAGCTTCCGCTTTGAGGACGCGGTCTATCTGGCCATCCAGCAGTCGCCCATGCTGGTCAACAGTGCCGTGAACATTGAGATCAAGCGCCTTGCTCTGACCGATTCCTTGTGGAAGTTTCTGCCCGAGCCCCGCCTTATCCTCTCTGTCACAAACAACTTGACTCGTTCAAACGAGGATACGCGCTATGTTTCTGGGGACTACGGCCAGACAAAATTAGACGTGGGTTTCCGCTGCGATTTCCCAAATCCCATTGCGACCTATTTTGAGAACGATGTGCAGCGGGGCATGGTCAATATGGCCATTTCGACCCACAGAAAGGCTGTCGGCGAGGCCATTTACAATATCGCAAAAATGTATTTGAAGCTGCGCTCCCTCCATGACATCCAGGAGGCCAAGAAAGCTGTTCTTCCTCTGGGCAAGGAAATGAAGAATTACTGGCAAGAGGTCGAGGCTATTGAGGGCCGGCAGGGTGTGCAGGTGAATTTGGCTGACGAACACACGCGCGAGCTTGAGCTGACTGTCGAGAAGACGAAGATGGAAACAACGATGGAGAGGACGCGCCTTAAAATTTTAGCCGGCGTGGACGCCCATCACAAGATGACGGTCGATGTCGCAAGCGCGGACTCTATCCTCAAGGGTTTCGACGGCTACGCTCTTAAGTGGGAGGACAGGTGGACCAAGACAGAGGACGATCTCCTTCTGCGCGGGCAAATAAAGCTTGCGGACTACAATATAATGGTCGCCTGGGCGCAGTACATGCCGCTTATGAGCCTTGAGGTGAACAAGCAGCCTCCGGCCGGTCAGGCCCAGCCTTCCGGCGGCGAGGAAGACGTCTTCCTGCATTTGAATTTCGACATCCCGCTTATTGACTGGGGACACAGATATAGGGGCGTGCAGACAGCCCGTATGCAGAAAGCTCAGGCTTTCCACGAGATGGCGCGCAAGCGCACCGAGTACTCAAACCGCTGGCTTCAGGCCGAGCAGGCTGTCGCGCTTGCGGATACGCAGCGTAAAATTGCCAAAACGCGTTTTACGACTGCTGAACTCCAGTACAAGGAGGCGGATATCGCTTTCCGCGAGGGCATAGAGGAAATGCCCGTTGTGACAAGTCTTCACGAGCAGATGGCCAATGCCCGGATTGCTGTGATCGAGGCCGAGTTGCAGTACAAGATAGCCCTGCTTGACTGGATGTATCTCGCAAACGTTCTTCAGGAACGTTTCCTCGGTCTCCCACTCAAAACACTCATGTAGGTCACCATGCGCATCGCTCAGAGAGTCTTTCTGACAGTTTTTTCCGCGTTTTTTTTCCTGCTTCCTTTCAACTCCTATGCCGCAGAGACCATTTTGACAGGCAAGGTCATGACAACGGTTATGCGGGCCGAGCCTCTGCCTTTTCACGCGATCATTGAAAAAGTCTGTGTGCGGCCTGGGGAAGCGGTCAAAAAAGGGACACCCCTGCTCCGTTTTCATCTGCAGAGCGAGGCGGGACGGATTTTGCAGCAGGAGATTACACGTGGATCGGACACAGAGGAATTGCGTGGCAAGATCCTGGAGCTTGAGCGCGAACAGGCGCGCCTTGAGGCCCTGTGCAAGAAAAACCGCCATCTTGTTGCGAGCGGCCTCGGCTCCCGCCAGGCCCTAGTCCGTCAGGAGAGCGAGGTTGAGGCGATTAAGGAGCGGATTGGTCTTTTGCGCTCAATCAAGCGCAAGGCTGAACTCACTTTTTCGGCGCGCTTGAAGGAACTTGAGAAATTCTACCATGTGCCTCTGCGCGAGGGCATGATTCTGCCGGACACTGATTTGATTCTGCCCTCGCCCATTGACGGCTATGTCCTCTCGATAGGCTCTATTTTTCCTGGCTCCCTTGTCCCGCAGGGCGCGCAGCCTGTGCAGGTTGGCCCCTTAGATCCCATGATGATCCAGGTGCCTGTCTACGAGGGGGAACTTGGGGATGTGAGCGAGGGGAAGACCGCGCAGGTTGAGATTCCCTCGCTTGGGAACAAAAAGTTCCAGGCGAAGGTCACGGAAATTTCATGGGTCTCGACGGACATGAACGTTGACAAACCCTCGTATTTCACAGTCAAACTCATGGTTCCCAATCCGAAATTTGAGCTGAAACCTGGCTTTAAAGCGGTTGTCCGTTTTTAGCACAGACAAGGCCGAAGGCGTAGACTCGCGCAATGCGACGTTGCCGAGAGGCGAGCGCACAACTCGTGTATCAAGCGTGCATCTGGCTCACTGTACGCTGCTTTCTTCGGTTTGCGTCCGATTCTACGTAGTTTGCTTCCCCCTTTGCACAAAACACAAGGCAGGGGACCATGCGCGTGTATGCAGTTTCTACACGCGGTACAAAGTACTATGAAGCTTAAAGATATCCCAAAGCGCGTGACCTTTATCCTAAGTGCCCAGTGGGCGCGGGATCTTTCGTGGACTCTTTTCACTATTCTGCTTGCGCGGCACAGTCAGGAGATACTTGGGCAGATTGTTTTAGCCCTCACCTACGGGTATCTTGTCAAAACCATTGTTGATGTCGGCTTAAACGACTACCTCGTCGCCTCCTTCTCCCGTGGAGAGGGGCATCCGAGGCGGCTGCTTGGGGAGGTGAGCTGGCTTAAAGCCGCTGTTCTTCTTCCCGCCCTCATCTTTGTCTGGTATGTGAGCGGCGAGCAGCAGTACACGACAGAATTGCGTATTATTGTTTTATGTATCGCCGGTGGCCTGGGTCTTGATGCCATCTGCGATTCTTTTTTTGCGCTCTGTCAGGCGCGTGGGCGGCAGGATGTTGAGATGCGCATCCGCATTCCCTCAGCCATAATCGGCATTGGCTTTGGCTGCCTGTGTGTTGCACTCAAGGCTCCGCCGCTTGTGATTGCTCTCTATAAGCCAATTGAGTCAATCCTCTCCCTCGTCATGGCTCTTTTCTCCTTGCGCAAAAATCCCCTCTTAGGCCTTGGTGGCTCGGCTTTCTTAGAGCTTGTGCGCGCCATGCGCAAAGGGCTTCTCTTTACAGGCATGGCTTTGTGCGCCATGTTCTACAATAAGATAAACGTTATTTTTTTGAAGCGTTTCGGCGGAGACGCGGCTGTCGGAAGTTACGGAGTCGCCTGGGAGACAATTGAGGGTGTCTCAACTCTTGTCTCAGGGGCGATACTTGGCAAGGTCATTTTTCCGATACTCGCAAGGCTTTGGGATGAGGATAGGGCGGCCTTTCGCGCGCTTTCAGGGCGCGTTGCGCGCTCTCTCTGGGCTGCGGCCCTCCCTTTGATCTTTTTTTTCTGTGTTGAGAGCGACCGCTTTCTGACAATTATCTACGGATCCTCCTATGAGGGCGCCGATACCTGCCAAAAGCTTCTGACCCCCTGTATTGCCACAGCCTTTCTCCACAATCTTGCGGCTTATGCCATGATCGGCATGGGCAAGCATGTCTTGCTTTTTTTCTTCTATTTGAGCGGACTTATTGTCAACATTGTCTGTTGTTTCTGCATAATCCCAGTGGCGCCTCTTGAGGGGGCAGCGCTAACTCTTACAATCACCAAGGTCTGGGTTGCTCTCTTTACGGTCAGCTATTTTCAGGCAAAGGCCCAGCCCATGACGTGTCTTCAATGGCTTCTGCTCGTCGTAACAGCGGCCCTGGCCGCTTTTTTCTGGTGGTTCAGCGCGCCATATCTCCCCCGCGAGTGCGCGGAACTTCTTGGTCTTATGCCTCTTCTTGCGCTCTTCTGGTACTGGCGGCCGCCGCCACCCTACGATCTTTAACAAAGCGATTGCACACATGCTTACACGACTCGAAACGAGAAATGTCGGTTGGGCATCCCGACTTTCCGTGCGTTTTGCTGAGCGCCTCAATGTGATCACAGGCTTTGCTGGCGCCGGGAAGTCCCTGCTCATGAATCTCATGTGGTGGTCGCAAACCCATGTGTGGCCGTCAGAGGTGAATTCCGATACGCTCTGCGGGGGCAAGGTTTTTCCTGCGGATCTGGAGCGCGAGGCCAGCCTTGAATACGGTCTTCTGCGCAAAAAAAAAGAGAGTTCGGGATACGCCTACTTTGCGCCACACTGGCATGACTGGACAAGCCCTGGAGAATCTCTCGGATCGACTCTTGTAGTCTATGCACTCGCTGACGGATCCTTTGCCCTGTGGGATCCATCGCGCAACACCCCCGCATTTGGGATGCGCGCGCCAGCCTTTGTCTTCACCCCAAGGCAAATCTATGATGGCTTTTCGCGGAACGGGGCTGTGCTTATAAACGGGCTCATCCGCGATCTCGCAAGCCTTATCCGCGAGGGAGGCGAGGCTCTGGACGACTTTGTCTCCGTTCTCTCCGCCTTTACCCCCTCCTATGACGAGCGTTTTATCCTTGGGCCGCTCATACGACTGAGCTTTGATGACGTGAGGGACATGCCGACTTTGCGCATGGGCAAAAGAAACGTTGCTGTCACGCACATTTCTTTTGCCCACAGACGCTGTCTTATCCTGGCCTATTTTCTCTTCTGGATTCGCGAGGAGCATAAGCGCGCAGCCCAGATCCAGGGCGCGGATGCCGCAGATAGTCTCCTTTTTCTCATCGACGATATTGATCACAACCTTCATCCCGCCTGGTCCCGCGTCATTCTGATATCGCTTATCAACACAATCTCTTTTCTCTGGCCGGACACTGATGTGCAGCTCGCTGTTTCGACCAATTCCCCCCTTGTACTCTCCTCAATCGAGACCTTTTTTGACCCAAACTGCGATGCCTGGCTCTCCTTCTCGCAGGAGAAAAAAGACGCGGAGAGCCGGAAGATGGCTTCGGTCCGTCTGGATAGGCGCAGCTTCTTTCCCATGGGCTCGGCCGACGCCTGGCTTAAGAGCGCGGCCTTCAATCTTGAATCCGCCTACTCGCTTGAGGCGGAAGCAGTGATTGCTTTGGCGCGCGAGGCGCTTGCAAACGAAGACTATGATCTGGCAAAGGCCCAGGAACTCGATGACCGTCTGCGCGAAGTCCTCCCGAATTTTGATCCTTTCTGGCTGCGCTGGCGGTATGTCGCAGAAAAGCGTGGCTGGGTATCGCCACTCTAGTCGCATTCAGAATATCGGGCAGCCTCAACTCCGCATTTTTGAGACACAAGTTTTTTGCGAAAATAAAGGCCCCTTTCATTATGGGAGCCTCTTTTTTTAGGTATGCGCTAGCCCAAGTGTGACCTTTACTGCTGCTTAGAAAAAAAGTTGCAGCTGGGCGTTGAAAATTCCAGACTCGAGTGCTCCTAAATTCCCAGGTGTTTGTATAACCACGGAATACGGCCCAATGCTTGTGGCTATACTGCGTCTTGGAATGGTTTGGCTAGCAGTAATAATGCTGTTATTAAGTTATGCTTTTACGCTCTGGGAGGCCAAACAATGAGTGCATGGACAGCCTATTTTATAGCTGGCATGATAATCGCTGGCATTTGAGTGTGTGGAGGGATTTTCCTAAAGTAAATTTTTCAAAGGGCCTTCTTTTGAAGGCCCTTTTTGTGTGCTTGGCATGTCTATCGCTCCAACCTGAAAGTTTAATAATAGTCACTCAAAAAGAATTTTTTAAAATTTTTAAGTATATTCCTTTTTCTTAGATATGTCAAATTCCTCTCATCCCCAGTTTTTCAAGAAACAGTCGGTCTCGTGCTGTCAACTCTGTTGTCCAGGAATGCACTTTTCCGTTGTGTCTCACAGAAGTGGTTTCAATTGTAAGCGGTAGCGGAGTTTGACTAAAAAAAAAACTCCATCCTGTGAGATTATGCCCCATTCAAACATGGGGCTTTTTTTGTTGCCCCCACAGGAGGCGAGAACAAGCTTTGATGCG
>JAFTDR010000201.1 GCA_017454105.1 Desulfovibrionaceae bacterium
CCAAGTTCTCGTAGAAAATCTCGGAGAGAAGGACTCTCTCAAACGCGTGTGGTTCGCACTGGAAAGTCGTCGGCGGAGACCTGGGGACCTCCAGAGTGGCTACGCATCGGCTGCGCTCAGATAGTGTAGCAAAAAAGTCCCTGGCGGCCCGACACTTTTTTGACACTTTGTGCAAGTTATTTCTTCGCAATTCCGAGTTAAGGGAACTCTACCCTTTCTCACTTCGCAGGGAAATGTTTTAGGATTATCTTTTTTTATATTTTTATCAAGTTCATATGCTGTATTAGCATTAAATTTGCTAAGACATTCTATTATTTTAATTCGTTACTTCGTTTCTTTTTTAACAATTATCATCTTAATGATTTAAAAAATTCTTTTACATGCGCTTCAGCTTCTTCTTCGGATATAAAATTATCTTCATTCTCTGCTAGTTGCAATGCAGATTTTACTCTTTTTTGAAACCATTCATCATATTCGGTTTCGCTGTTAAATTGATGTGGATAGGCTGAATTTTCATAATGATCATGTTCTATTAATTTTGCTCGTGACATATCTAAGTCCTTTTTTGCAAATAAGATCTTTAGCTGTGGATAAAGGCCATACCTTTGATAGAAAACTCACTTTTTTTGTGTTTTTATTTACTTTTAGATGTTTGATTTCCACCAACTTCACCCAATCATATAGGATCAAAGCCAGCTTATAAACTTTTTTCTCTTTAAAGCGATTTGCTATAACCATAGTTGCACTCAGCGCACTTTCACTTTTTTAAACGCCGACTGGCCTTCTGAGTTTTTGCGTGCCAGAGCAGATTTTGCCCATTTCACGTCCACTGACTCTTGTGCTTTGTGAGTCATACGCCGCAGATGTAAGCATGCGTACTTTTCCCGCATTTTCCTGTACCAGCTAAGGAACTGTCCCCATCACTTCTTGGTTGTTGAGGCTTATCATCTGCGTGACAGGCGTTGATTCTTTGTCCTTTTTAGCCGCCCCTTGCTCCCTTGAGCCAGTCAGGTTGTCTTTGTTGCTCTTAGTTTCTGTCACTTTTCATTTGCCGCGAAGCTTCGTATTCCCTGTTTTTTGCTCCAAACTTGCAGTCTACGAAAGTGGATACCCCTCGTAAAGAGTTGTTGAGTTTACAAATAATATAAAGATAATACTATTATTCAATATAAAATTGCAATCCTGGTGAGAAATATTGTAATTCTTAAGTATTTTGATTACAAAATTTTTTATCTATAGATAAAAAAATGTAATAAGTGAGTAAGACTTATGCCACAGATAATATCTGTCCAGGAAGCTGCATCTATTCTTCCAGAACTTATCAAACGTGTCTCAGAGGGCGAAACAGTGTTGATAGGGAATGAAGGTCAAGCAGAAGTAAGTTTAAATATAGTGCCAAAAACAATTAAAAAGCAGATTGGACTATATAAAGACCCAGTAACTATTGCTGATGACTTTGATGCACCATTACCCGATGAACTATTGGCTGGATTTGGTTATAAATAATAAGAATACTCCTTGATACAAATTCTCTTATTTGGGTAATTACAGGTAGTAAGCGCATTTCACAAATTAGAGATATAATTTTATCCGATGATAATGAAAATTTTGTAAGCGCCATTTCTTTGTAACCGCTCACGGGGGGTGAGGGGGGGGCCTAGAAACCCGGCCTTCTTCCAATGTACTGCTCTGCAGTACCTCTCGGTCGCCAAAGGCTTATTCTCGCAATTGGAGAATACTCAAGTGAAGACAGCGCTAACCCCAAACTTCGACTCTTGCATCGTATCCCGCTTCCCATGGTTTCGTGGCATCCCCACCCTTGCGAGTCCGATTGTACCGTTTGGCGAAATCGTGGGGGCACGGTCGTGATTGCTCAGTTTTGAACCGAAGCGAGGGCGTTTGCCTTCTCTCGGAGCAAAACACAGAGGAGGTAGAGCATCCGCGCTTCTCGCTCCCTAAAGAGCCAGCGTCGACGACGTCGGCTGGACAAGAGCCTTTTGACCTTCGCGTGTCTGTCAGGCAATCAAGGGCGCAAAAGAGTGAGTATACTCGGCGTCACAATAATTCTTCCCGCTATACGAAGTGAGTCCTGTGGGCGCCGGCAAATTGAGGTCCCTTTCCTTTGGCTGACAGGGAAAATCATTATGCGGTCGGGTATAGCTCGTATCCGCTCACGGGTTTACAGTAGAATGAGAGTTATTTGTCAGCTCTTTAGTTGTCTCTCTAGCGGCAGAATGTTTTGTCGCCATTGATACGATCTAAAGAACTATATTAAAGCCGCACGTACTATGCTTCGCCGTTGACCCGTGAGCGGATACAAAAAATTCCGCGTGTACGGATTAAGATTATATCGGTCAAGCTCGGGAGCCCTAAAAAAGCCAGGCTTTTCACTTGCTCATGGCATTCTTGCCTCCTTTTTGCAGTCACTGACTACAGAGGCAGATGAAGGTCCGCGTCACGAGAAGTTCAGCGTCCACTGTTGAACGATAGTATTGTAATCCGTACACGCGGAAAAAATTGTTTTTTTTGGATGAAGATTCCGTAAGATGGAAAGTTCAGGCCTTAAGTAGTGTTCTAGACAGGGGTGTCAGGGCAGAATTCATTCAGTGATAGTGAGTGTCATCCGTAGCATGCATTCTGCAGAAGATAAGGCAAAGAGAGATTGATGGGTACGATGAACTGCCTGAGGGAGCAGGATTTCTTGTGGGGCGTCGAGATTGCCATTTGACTCTCTCCTACTCTACCTCTGCCCTCCAGCAGGCGGTCTTTTAGCATATGCGCAATACATAAAAAACGTGTCAAGAGGGTTGACATCATTTTTTTTTCGAGGACGAAAACTTTATCCCGCACACTAGGCTGACACACCTATCCTTCTGTCTCCTGAGCTTGGTACCGACTCGCTAATTCATTAAAGAACTGAGCAACGTCTCAACCGATAGCACAGACGAGTTTCAGCACGGTAGATATTTTGGGGTTTTGCTTGCCATTTTCAACGATGATGAGATTGCGGGTGGTATACCTTGCTGCTTTGCAGATGGCATTCTGGGATTTCTGGTATGCTTTGCGAGTCTCACGGAGTAGCTTGCCAGGAGGTTCAAGCCCCTTTTCTCGCGCGGTATTCAGCACCGGCACCAGAGCATCACGCTGAGTTGATTTTGTCGGCAACAGATCTTTTTTTACGGCCATTTCCTCCATAAATGCGCCGACATCGACTCCAAGGACTGTAAGGAGCCGCATCGCAAGTCTAACTCGCGGCTCGACCAATCCACGTTCTATCCGTTGAATATTTGCTTGTCGGTACAGGATTGCCACTGAGAATTTCCACAGAGAAAGACCTTTGGCCTTCCGGTGTTCCTTTAGAAGTGTACCAAAAATAGGCGAATTTTCCATCCTACCATTTTGGAGGAAAAATTCGCACAGAAACGAGATGACCGCTTTACAGACCTCATTTTTATCGGATCTTCGATAGGTTTCGTGGATAAAAAAGCACGGGCAGGCAGTGGCGTTCCCCGTCGGCTCCGCTCCCTCTTGGGCATCTTACCTTTGTTGCGCCTCGGTGCTTCAGCTGAAAAACCTGCGAAGCTTCCCTGCGCCGCATCGAACGCCTTTTTCTACCTTGCGAGCTTTGGAAGTCCAAGGGTCCGCTCTCTAGCTCACGCGCCCTTGACTGTCCGCCTTTCTGCTACAGTAGAAAGGCTCTAGTCCTTCGGGGCGATGCTGGCTCCCTTGGAAGCGGAAAGCGCGAAGCAGATCTCACAATGAAACGACTCCGAAACGGCATTCGCCAAGACCCGTCGTTTGCGGCGCAGACGGAAGGGAGGTTACTCAGTGAGAACGTGTGACCACCAAAGAACCTTACTGCGCGCAGTCGAGTCACCCACGAAACCCAACGAAGAACCTTTTTATCACTATCTGAATCAAAAATCAGAGACAGAAAATAGCACTCCGTGCGCAAGCATGGTGCCTGTTTGCCAGATGGTGGCCGCATCTGTGAAAGACACGCCCCATGTGGCTCGTTGGGGACGCATCGGCATTTCCTGAATCCAGACTACACTTCAGGAAATCCGTCCACTTGACAATTGCATAGGGATGGAATGACTCCACCACTCTCTGGATCGGACGAGAGTAGACTCTATCGCTTGTTAGCCGCAATAGAGACAATTGTTTGGCAACTGTCCGTTTTGCGGCGGACAGTTGCTCATATGTAACCCTCTCTGATAGTTTTTTTCGCTGTGGCTCAGCCATGGCTAAGGTCAATGCAGATGCGTAAGCATGACGAAGCCAGTAAATTTCATCTCTTGATGCTCGACGGACGCAGCATTTTAAGCAGGATTTGCAGGAGTACCTGAATTGCTCAAAGCAAACCGTTCTTCGCCTGATAGACGAAATTGAAGGTGTTATCGGAGTTAACTTCACCTCTGGCCTGGAAAACAGAAAGCGATGGTATCAGATTCGCCCTCCGACACGTAGTAGTCTTGGGCTTGAGTATCTGTCGGGATCTAGCTCCCCCCTATCTGCCTGAACAAGTGAAACAGCGCATTGACAAGAGTATTTTCAACCTCTCCATGTTGATGTCTGACACAGCCTATGTTGATCGGGGCAAAGTACAGGGGACACAGTTCATCTTCTACAGCAAGGGTCGCATCGACTACACGCCTCACTTTGAACACATAAACCGACTTGTGGAGGCCAAAGAGGAAAAACTTATCTGCTTGGTGAGCAACAAGGCAGCAGGCGCGGTACGAGCTAGAGAACACAGGTTTGCGCCCGAACAGATTGTGTGCAAGAACAACGCGCTCTACGTCTTGGGGCTACTGTGACAGAAGACTTCCAATCCATGCGTCACATCATAAATTTGGCGATTCACCGTATCAAAGATGGTACGCTCATTGACAAGCCAATTCTGTTCAAGATGTCATCAGACCAAGACCTCTTCGGTCTTACTTGGCATGAACCAAGAACCTTTAAAATTCAATTTGAAAGCTGGAAAAGTAGCTGAGTATGTCCGAGAGCGTATATGGTCGGACAGTCAACGTTTGGTAGAACTCGAAAACGGAGATTTTCTTTTGGAAATCGTAACACGAAGTGAACCAGAACTGACTGCCTGGGTTAGGATTTTTGGAGAAGAGGCGCGATTCATACCCTGAAAGATGCTGAAGAAAAATTTGGAAGAAGAAATGTTTAATAGAATCAATGTTCCTTGTTCAAAATGTAGATCAAATAATACAGAGTTAAGAAATATAAAACCTTGGCACAATTTTTTTACAAAAATACTGTCAGATATACTCGAAGTTGGAACAATATTCCGTTGTAAACAACATCATCCTTTAGCTGGAAATAAATTCCTCATCTGCAAAGACTGTGGACATGAAACCCACTTAATTTCGTAATCTCAGCCATATACAATTAAAAAAATTCATTTTTTTTACATCGATTATTTGGAGAAAAATCAATGATTAGTATTGAAGTTGATGAAATTGAAAATATAAAAAAGATTTACTAGCCTACAACATTCAATGGTATAATTTAATAAATAAGTGTACTGATCTTCAGTCTGAAATTTGTTCGTTAGGTAATAAATCTATTTCTGGATTTGATGATTCATTTTTAGAAAAAGCAAAAAACTTTATTTCTGATAAGCTTGTTGGTGTGGGAAGAAAACTTTTTGTCAGTAGATTAAATGATTTGAAGAAAGAGCACGTAGATTATTTTAACAAAAGTTATAGTTTATTTGAGAAAGCTAATGAATTTTTTAAAATGAAAGGAGAAGATACAATTGATATAAATTCTTTTGATTATGATCTAAAATTAGCTATTGATAACGATGTTGAAAATGACGAATGGATTTTAGATTTTTCAGAACTCTGTGATAAATTGAGAAATTTCATGCAAAATACAATTACTATCGCTGATAGGCTCGAAGAGAAAATTAATTCTGTCCAAGGATAACCTTTATGCTTCCATTAATTATCCTGCTTACGTGAGCTATTTCTCTAAAAATTGAGACGGGGCAAGAAAGTCAAGATTTCATGGGATGTTTAGGGCGATCATGCCCTCCTCGTTTGACGGGAGGCTGTCTGCTGGTTACGGGAACACAACGAGGTACACGATGGCCCAAATAGCAGTGGAATCAGAGGCGTTTGTCCAAGAGTATCAGGCAGGTGTGGACGATGCGGCAGTACCTGCCACTGATCCTGAATACGAGGCGTGGTTTCGACACAATGTTGAGGCTGGTCTCCGCGATATTCGAGAAGGACGTGTCGCCACACAGGAGCAAATTGAAGCAGACGCCTTGCAGCGCCGTATAAGATTACTTGCTGTGAGATAGGAATCCTTCTGATGCAAGTCATTTGGTCTATGCGAGCGCGACGGCATCTTGATGAAATTATACTCCAGCCAGAAACAAACTGACATTGTTGCGAACGGGAGTCAGCACCCAAGGCCGATATTTTTAACTCCAAGTGGCAACTTCTTTTCTGACTGCAGTATATTACCTATATCGGCAATGAGGACCCAAATGCTGCCTTGAATATGGATGCCTTGCTCTGTAATGCTGCCGACGGACTACGCATTTTTCCATGGAAAGGGAGGCATGGATGAGTAAAAGGAACATACGAATTAGTTGCACATCCCAATTATATTCTTATTTATTCGCTCCACTGTGAAATTGTCTCTATAGTGGATATTCTCCATGCTGCCCGTCAGTATCCTCCTGAATGAGGGGTGTAGACCGGCGCCGAAAGAGTTATCCCTCGTGACAGTTCGAGTTCAAACGGGTTTTCCCAAAATCCCCCAGAGACTTCCGTATCGTCATATTCCTCGCCAATTCCTGAAGCGTATCGGCGATGAACCTCACATCGGCAAAACAGATTAATCCAGTCCCAACGCCATGCTTCAGCCCACTTTTGGCGTCCCTGTAGCGTTCGTCTGCACGCTCCAGCAAGGAAAGGACATGCTCGCGCAGATCGTCTGAAACCTCTGGGCTGTTTAGCCTCGCATGGAGGATTTCTACCCCCTTCCTGGAAAGTGCCAGGCCAACTTCTGAACGGTATCCCACGGTGTTTCTCCTTTAGTTCAGGGCTGTTATGGAAAGACGGCAACCGGGTGCGCCTTCCTGCTCGTGACGGCGCAACAGCGCGTCTACGTCAATAGGGTCGATATGGGCCTGGCCGCATATGGAGTCCTGTTCCTTTTGCAAGGGGATTCTGTCCAACATCTTCCGTCCAGAGGACACGCTTGTCCGAAAACGGCACTGCCCTGTGGTGATCCAGTCTTGGGAGCCAGAGCCTTGGTGTGCCTGCTTGAGGGCGGCCTCTATCTCCTTGATTTCGTTGTCTAAAACGCTGCGCCTGCATTTGAGGGCATCGAGTTTGAGAAGGGCATCGTTCCACTGTGGCTGGTCAAGACCCTGAGGGAACTTGGGGCAGTCGGCATTGTAGTCGCAGAACCCGCAGAGCGCGTAAAAGCCCTGGGCATAGGGCACGGCGTCCAGTGACAGGACCCTTCGTGTAGTGCGGAGAGAGCGCACCAGAAATTCTGGACGTGAGCGTCCATTCTCTCCAGCGCGGCCGCGTCATAGGTGTAGTGGCCAAATGCCTGTACCTTCTTCATGGACAGACAGAGGAGCCAGCCTTCCAGCGACACATCTTCGGGAGCTGCTGGCAGTGCCAATCCCCATTGCGCCTTGCAAAGATGTGGGAGCGTCAGATTGCCGCATTGCACGGTGCCATCCTGATTCCGCACTGTGGAGGCTGGCGTATCCCAGAGTGTGTGCAGGAAATCCACCTGCACCTGTGCCACATGGGCGGCATAGGGACTCTCAGGGAGCGTTCCCATGCTTTTGACTTCCAGCACTCGCACGGCAGGAATGGGCGTTTCCCAGACAAGGGTAAAGTCCAAATGCGCCTGCAACGGTGTATCCTGATATTGCTGGCTGATTTTCAGTTGTGGTAGGACGTGCAGGCAAGGATAGGCGGGCCAGGTGTTGGAAGTCCTGGTGTAAGCGAGTAGGCAGGTATCGGAGGCAAATCCCCGAGATCAATGCTGAGACGCGAAATCCGTTGATTCCAAGCTGCCAAGAAAATCTTCTAGGTTAGGAACATGAAAACCGTACCGAAAACCAACTCAGGTGGGTGGGATGAACAATCCAAGGCGCTCGAGAGAACTCTGGCCAAGGAATTCGGCAAAATGACCCCGTACCTTCGGAAGAAGGGGTGTTCGCCGGGGTAAACGATGAACATTGGAAGCCTTGGCGAGCCGCAGAGAAATGGTGGTGGCGACTGTTTACTAAAAACATAGGTCTGTGCGAAGTCGTAAAGACGAAGTATACGGACTGACGCCTGCCCGGTGCCGGAAGGTTAATAGGAGGAGTGAGCGCAAGCGAAGCCCCGAATTGAAGCCCCGG
>JAFTDR010000202.1 GCA_017454105.1 Desulfovibrionaceae bacterium
CAGGCGCAAAGTAGGCTATGTCCTGCAAGAGGCATCAGATCAGATTTTTTTCCCCACAGTACTTGAGGATATTGCCTTTGGCCCTCTCAATCTCGGCTTCTCTCCCAAGGCGGCACAGGCAAAGGCAAAAGAGCAACTCGCAAGCCTCGGCATTCTCTCGCTCAAGGACCGTCCAACCCATGCACTTTCCGGGGGCGAAAAACGCCTGGTGGCCCTGGCAGGAATTCTCGCCATGGAACCTGAAGCCCTTCTGCTCGATGAACCAACCACAGCTCTTGACGAGGAGGCCAGTCAAAAGCTCCTCGAGATCTTAGCCAAGCTGCCAACTGCCCGCATCACGGTCTCCCACGATCTGCTCTTTCTCTCAAGTGTTGCCGATACCTTCTACACCATAGAAGATCAGCGGCTTATCAACATGCCCTGCCCCATTCTCCACTCCCATAAGCATGCCCACTTTGGCGGAGAAAAAGCCCATAGCCACATTGAGGCCCACTACACTCCAAATGTCTGAAAGCCGCAGGCTCTGCCGTTCCCAGTATGTGTCTATCTGCTCTAAGCAAAAGAACATGGGGATGATCTTTCTCTCCGTCGCATTCGATGAGTTCTGCTTCATGTCGAGATCAGGGCTGATACGAGTTTCGAAGACAGATCTGCTAGACACTGACATGGCTCTTGGTGGAACGCTCATCCTTGTTTCTCCAGAAATACAAGGCTTTTGTGCCATCGCTGCGTTTGCAGAGATCCTCGAAACCGACCATCACAGGCACATTTCCCTTGTGTCAGTTGTGGTCATGTGTGCCGACGTCAATGCCGCAAAAAACATTTTGGCGGCAGGGCATGCCAGTCAGCCTGTGCTGAAGTTGAGCGTCTGCGCTTCTGTAGGAACCCACCTGGGGAACTCGGTAGAAATACCGTGTTTCAGCAGAAAGCCCCTCCCGTAAGCGAGGGGAGAATGGCAAAATTATGCTGATGAATTACGAAGCGTGAGAGCGTCGAAGTTCCAAAAAGAAGATAGCGACACCAGCATAGGGTTGAAGCTTACCCCCAGAATTGGGCTTCTGCCAATTATCAAGTAGCTTTTGGATATCCTTGCGAGAGGCGTTCTCACGAAGCTTATCCAGCATGTGGTTCACGCGCCTAATGACTTCCAGTCGATTGTCTTTAATCTGGTTGAGATTGAGATTCAGAATCCCGGGATCGCCATCGACTCCTCCTATCTGCCTGTTGAATTCATCATCTTGCGATTCAATTTTCCCTGTCGATTTAAGGTATCTGATCTGAAGTTTTGGGTGATGAGCCTGATTAGCAGGATTGTATTTGAGGACTCGGTTTCCTTTGAGCGTATCACAGTGCTGAAACCTTTTCGGATGCCCCTGGTTCCCGTCGCACACAGCCAACATATTCTTGTAATCGATGCTGAGCTTCCGCAAATCTTTAACTTCACACTTGGACTCAAACTCCAACGCTGAAGGATGACGCGGTTGCCAGTGCTCCACACTCATTGTCTCCAGGTCTATCCTCGTCATGCAATAGGCACATAAGTAACCTTGTTCCCTAAGTAGCTGTTCAACCAACGCCTTCTTGGGAAGTCTGTTGTCCTCATACGTCGCATCCTGCATCTGCTTGAATCCAGAAAGCGGATCCCTTTGCGATTTATGAATCGGTATCACGGCGTCAGTCCTCAATCTCAACTGGTTCCTGCCCGTACATCACAAGGTCGCTGTTTAGTCCAATTACAGCAGGAATGTTTCCGGTTTTTTCGGCCAGTTTTCTGATGGATTCACGCGCTTCGCCGAAATTCTCTTGAAGAAGAAGCCGATCGATTCTCTCCAGTTCTCGGCGTACATCCGTGTTCCTCGTCTCTGCCAGCATCACCTCCGACAAGAGCTCGGAAGTGTCCATGCCGTACGATCGTGGGGGATGGATCGGCTGCTCACCATCCTCACTCATTATCCAGATGTTTTCGGGATGGACGTTGGACAATATCATTGGCGAATGAGTCGTTATGATGAACTGAGCGTTGGGGAAAAGATTTTGCAAGCTGTCTATCAAGCGGCTTTGCCAGATCGGGTGGATATGTAGTTCAAGCTCGTCTATCAGGACGATCGCATCTCCATCCAACGGGTTGCTCAATGTCGGATTAGCAATGGCAAGTCGTAGCGCCAAGTCACCAAGGAGAGCTATGAGACACTTCTCGCCGTCAGAGAG
The DNA here is from genome assembly GCA_017454105.1 of Desulfovibrionaceae bacterium. Taxonomy (GTDB): domain Bacteria; phylum Desulfobacterota; class Desulfovibrionia; order Desulfovibrionales; family Desulfovibrionaceae; genus Desulfovibrio. The sequence continues at coordinate 2,209 of JAFTDR010000202.1, forward strand.
CTGAAGAAACGCATACTCACGGTTGTTCTTCCTGATGCAGATACGAAACGGCTTGTACAGTACATGGAACTCACCGAACTCGGGGATAACTTTATGGATGGCGGTATTGACGGCTTTAACCTGGCGTGCCAGCCATTCGGAATACTCGTCAGGCATAAGAGACTTACGCTTGGCGAGAGACTGCTCGCCTTGACGGAAAAGTGCAATAAATGAGCGAAAATCAAGATAACTAGACAGGGCGTTGTCCATCGCATCAAAAGGATGGACGGCAGGCTTGAAACCTCGAATACGCTCCGGTATCTCCAAGATCGCCCGATTTGTCGGGTAGGAAACAACAAGGGGATAGTTCTTCGTAAAGGGCAATTCCTCTTCTTTCAATTCGTCATAAAGCGCATGTAGAGGTCCGAATGGGCTGCCAGCGTCATCGAAGCTACCACTTTTGTTTTCAAAATACATCGCGCTTGTTGATGTTTTGTTCACTGCATATTTCGCCAGAATGTACGAATCTGACTTCTCCAGGTGGCATACGATGCGGCATGAAAAATCGTCCTTTCCGTTTTGAACATCCGACGGCTTGAATGAAAGGGTTTCGTCAGAAAGAATCCGATACTGGGAAATCATGAACGTCAGCAGATCAAGCAGGCTTGATTTTCCGACGCCGTTGTTGCCGACAAAAACGTTGAGCTTCTTATCCAAGCGTAGAGACAGATTGGGCAGGCCGCGAAAATTCTCCGATTCTATCGAAAAAACGTACATGAAACGTCACCTGTGCTGTGCGAAATTGTGTATTTCTTTTTTTTTTGCAAAAACAAAAACGAAAGATGGGGATCTCACCAGTGGGGAGAAGACGCCGAAGTGACACGCCTGCTGTCAAAAATGGCTGAAAGAAAAGTTTTGCCGCTAATCTCTCATCCTATCATATCGAACACGTGGCTGATGTTCACTTTTCGAAACAGGGTCGCAGCATTTACGAAAAAAAACACTAGATTTTTTAACTAGAAACATGTAGTATGTAAACCTCAGAAGTAGATGAAATTCCCGTTCCAAGAAGGACTTGTAGCGCATACGTCAACTGAAGGTCCTCAAAACCTGCAACCAAGAGCGTAACAAGATCTTCTGAAGTTGTACCCCATCACAAAATTGGCTGTGTCCGTACAGTGGAGCACGCATTCTGTTGAGTTTTCTTCATCAAAGGGAAGAACTCATCCTTGTAACTATGCTCTCTGAAAAGCCGGTCTAGCTTTGGCGGGTTGTTTTCTTGTCTCATGTTTTTTTAAGAGGCTCAGTTATGCCCGAATCTCTTTGAAAACCTCGAATGCTTAGTCACGCCTCGCGAGTTCATCTCGCCGCATTCTTTCTACTCATTCTCTTTTCCGCTATCTCCTGCGTCCCCTACTCGGCGTTTGAGGAAGGCAGGGACTTTGTGTTTTTTGAGGAAGATGCGGACATTGCCTTCCACTACATTTCCTCGCTGCCCGGTGATGAAGGTGCCGTAGCACCTCCCTGTCTCATCGGCGCTCTTGTTATCCTGCGTATTCTCGCATTCTTTGAACTTCCCCCTATCTTCCTGCTCTATGATAGTTTAGAGCACCCCCCAAAATAGCAATCCTCCATCCACACTCTGTCATGACACGTGACCGGGCCTTTCTAGGCGCGGTTCTTTGACCGTGCCTCTTGACCCGGGTCTGGAGGTATTGCATGAAATCACAAATTTTCAGGTATCTCCGCGATCGATGGCCATTTTCGCATACTGTGCAGGTCAACGATATCGAGAAACTTGTTCAACTTTGTGAGGCTGAACCATGGCATATTTATGCCATTAAAAGCCGTATCTGGAGAAGGCATGTCTGCATCGCCTGCAACTGGGTGAGCGATTGTACATCTCCGCATGAAACTGTTTTTGAACCGGGTTGCGGCAGTGGCGCCAATCTCCTGTGGCTCGCGCAAAAGAAAGGTTTCACCAATTTACGCGGCAGCGATCTGTCAGCAGAAGCCGTACGCCTCTGCCATATGCTGGCAACGCAGGTGGATGCAAACATCAATGTCATTGAGGACAACAGCCTTTGTCCATCCCATCTGCCAAGCAACGTTGCAACTATTCTTTCCGTCAATTGGTTATACCATATCCAAGGAGCCTCCATGGCAGATTTTCTTGCCATTCATCGCCCTTGCCTCAAAGACAGAGGGAAAGTCGTCTGCGACATCATCGACGCGGCCTATAATCAGCAAGCCAACAACCAATATCACAGCGACGATCTCCACTTACCCCCTTCCGAACGGCGTCCAACACGCTACCTTTTCCGGCATTCCAAAAAGGAAATGCAGCAGATTGCCAAGGAAAACGGATTCAGAATTCTGCGTTCCACACGCCTGCACGCATCCATCCCACGGGCAGTCTATATGCTGGAAAAAACATAATGTGGTTGCCGTTAGGCTGCAAAGCCGCGCCCATCGAAGATCCTAGGCAACACAATGGCTTACGCCAAAAGAAAGGCCGAAAAAAGGATCATGTGGGCACGGCTTTTTTTTGATGCTGCGAGCTCGGCGTTTTCGTCTGGAAGGCGCAGAAACGAGGGGATGAGGAGTCGAATTGTGCGTTTTACAACTTGTGTTTACACGACGTGGTGACTAGTCATAGCCAAAAACTGAGAGCTACGGCCAA
>JAFTDR010000203.1 GCA_017454105.1 Desulfovibrionaceae bacterium
CCACCGGGTGATAAGAGTGCAACACTCTGTCGTATCGTTTGTTTACAGCAAAAAATTTGCTGTAGACGGATCTCTGTGTACCTGCAAAATGCTCAAGTTAGCTTTTTACAGGTACTAAGTCAGCTTTAGTTTCACTGCGCAGCTTTTCTATGTCAGCTTTGGTATCACTGCGCAGCTTTTCTACGGTAGCGGATAACGTTCCTGTCTCCTGTATGAGATCAGTTTTTGTTACAAACTCTTTCGCGGAAAAGACGTCTTCGAGAACCTTGCGTTGATTTTTTGAAAGAATCTCCGCGAGTTCTTTTTGCATGCCGGCTTTTTGTAGAGTTTGGGAAAATTCGAGAGTGTCGAAAGCGATAACCGGGGTAATACGTTCACCTCCTTTTTTACTCTGACTCGGTGTAAAAAAATGCCACCTGTGAATTTTGGGTTTTTCCGCTTACGCGTTCCTGGCCCTTTCTCCCCAGCAGTCAAGTGATATACAGTATCACAGTATGCCAAGGGATTTATGGCGGCGACGTGAAACGAGTGCGGCTTGACTCACGATTCCAAGCTGTGTCTCCGACTGTATAGTCGTTTTTGGCGACACAAAAGGGTAATCCACCCTCTCTCGGAGTGCTTGAACTCGAAAAAAGGAAAAACCATACAATGCACAGACGAAAAAATTGCCAGAATTTCTTTATTGCCTCAAAGCTCAATGGGAAGAATGCATATTGTGAATCGTATTGCAGCTTGCTAGTACTGGCATAGCAAAGTTCGAGTGCCCTTGCAGCGAGAGGGCCACCATATTTTTACAACACGGACTTAGAGAAGGCAGTACTAGTCCCTTTCTCACCATAACCTTTTTAAGGTTCTTCGTTATGAGTCGTGGGCGGCGCAACTCGCGCGCTACGAGGTTTTCGGCGTCCTCGCGTTTTACGCGGATTTGCCCGCCGCGCGCGGTGTGACCGATGGACCTTGGCTCGCCTTCGGAGTCGTTTCATTGTGAGATCTGCTTCGCGCTTTCCGCTTCCAAGGGATCCAGTAGAGTCTTTTGACCTTCGCGAGATCGGCGGACAGTCAAGGGCCCGTGAGCTAGAGAGTGTACCCTTGGACTTCCAAAGCTCGCAAGGTAGAACAAGGCGTTAGATGCGGCTTGAGGGAAGCTTCGCAGGTTACACAGAGCAGGTTTTTCTGCTGAAGCACCGAAGCGCAACAAAGGTGAGATGCCCAAGAGGGAGCCGGCGGGGAATGTCGCTGCCTGCCCGTACCTTGCTTACCCATGAAACCTATACTCGACCGCACCTTGCTTTTCCGCAGAACGCTTAGCGTGACACTCTGACATCGTCTACCTAGGGGAAAATCTTTATGAGGCCGAGTATATCGAAGATCCAAAATTCTTCGTGTACGAATTACATACTATCGCTTAACAGTGGACGCTGAACTTCTCGGGACGGACCTTCATCTGCCTTGGTAGTCAGTGACTGCAAAAAGGAAGCACAAATGCCGTGAGCAACTGAAGTGCATTGTTCTTTGGGGCTCCCGTACTTGACCGAACGGAATCTTTTTAGCTCAAGGGCAGTTTGGACCTCAAAGCCTTGCGGCTTCGTGTGTCTGAACGCATGAGGCCTGTCTTAAAACACAGGTGCCTGTAAGCGCAAGCCCTCATCTACAGGAAGACCGCTCATAAGATTCGCGTTTGCGAGCGCTTGGCCTGCAGCTCCGCGGCAGAGATTGTCGATGACTGAGACAACAATCAGACGCTTTGTGCGTGAGTCAACGGCGAGGCCGATGTCGCAGAACATTGTTCCTCTGACATAGCGGGTCTCTGGAAGTTGGCCCAAGGGCAGAATGCGCACCCAGGGCGCATCGTTCCAAACTTCCGTGTAGGCTGCGTGGACATCTTCGAGTTTCAATGAAGGATTGGCGAGAGAGGCATAGATTGTTGAGAGGATTCCACGGTTCATGGGAACCAAATGCGGGGTGAACTGCACCTGCACGTCTTTCTTTGCAAAAAGGGAAAGTTCCTGCTCTATCTCTGGGGTATGCCTGTGGCGGACAAGTCCATAGGCTCGGAAAGTGTCAGCGACCTCACTAAAGAGATTTGGCAATTTTGGTTTGCGCCCGGCACCTGTTGTTCCTGACTTGGAATCAATGATGATCCCCTCTGTCTGTATGAGGTTTTTTGTTATGGCAGGATAGAGACCAAGAATGACAGACGTCGGGTAACAGCCGGGATTTGCGATAAGGCGGGCTTTTTTTATGGCTTGCGCATTGAGTTCTGGTATACCGTAGACGGCTTCCTCAAGAAGAGTGGATGCTGTGTGCGGAAGCCCGTACCACTCCTCGTATACTGCTGTATCCTTGATGCGGAAGTCAGCTGAAAAATCGACCACCCGAACTCCTTTTTCAAGGAGTTCGGGTGTCATTTTCAGAGCGGTTCCTGCAGGAACTGCGAGAAAGACAAGATCACACCGTTCAGCCGCAACGTCAGGCGAGTATACGCTGATTTGTAGATCTGAACCGGGCAATTTTTGCAGAAAAGGATAATACTTGCCGAGTTCTTTTCCACTTTCTTCCCTGGAGCAGGCCATTGTCAGTTTCATCGACGGATGCCCTGAAAGCAGGCGGGCAAGTTCCATACCGGCATATCCTGTTATGCCGACAAGACCAACATTCATGTGTTCTACTCCTAAATAGGGCCCATAGCCCCTCGATTGAATAGTGGTGAAGACATACACGTGCCATACGGCTTCGAATGCGAGCCTAAAGATTGCGCACGGGCACTTTTTTTCTGGCTCAAGTGTATGCAGTTCTGTGCGCGTGGGTGCGATGAATATCGCTCGCGTATCCATTGCTTTTCTTCTGACGTAAGATGCGCGGTAGTGCGACGGATACAATAACCGACCACGATGCGCTGAAGAATATCTTTGGCTTCGCACGTCTAAACCGCGCTTTGCTTTTGAGCGAGCAGATGTGTTTCCTTGGGCAAACTGACTTTTCAAAGATCGTGTGTCACTTTTTTTGACTCAAGGTGATCGTCGTATGCCTTGGGCGTTTCAGAGTCACGAAATCTTCTGAAGACCCTTTTTTTGTGAGATTGTCGTGTTCGTGACGCAGGGGATTCATAGTTCGAGGCAATCAACAGTATAAACTGTCAGCATTACAGAGCCATACTCTGAGCAAATTCCCCCCCCTTCGGGGCGGGGGGGGCTTTTCGGATATTTCAACTCTCTTTGCGTCAAAAAGCATGACAGACGTGCTTTTTGAAAAAAGAGAGCGCAATACATGGTTTGTCCGTTCGCTCATCGACATGAGCGGAAATTTTGAAAGCAAAAAAAGCCACGAGAGCCTAGTACTGGTTTACCGAAATACGTGTGTATCTTTTGCCCGCAATCATCGTAACGAAGTAGGAGTATCTCCTACATCTTTTTACACACGGACATAGAAAATTTACTCCTAGTACTGCCTTCTCGTAAGTCCGTGTTGTAAAATATGGTGGCCTACGCTGCAAGGGTAGTCTTTGCTATGCCAGTACGAGTGTTCCGTACAATGCACGTATCGTGCGCTGGTATTGCACGCAGATTTGCCGCTGGCTCATTTTCTAGGATGTGAATGAAACGCGAGACGAGCGATTGAGCAGCGAAGGGGCGATCCCACAAAAAAGCGCAAGACCTATTTTTTCTACCCCACGTATACTCAAAGACAAGAGATTGCATAGCCAATCTCTTGGCAAGTGCATTACGGCACAAGGCGTATTTAAGCGCGCAGGCTGCTCTCTTTGCCTCTATAGCGTGCCGAATATTTTCACGTATTTCATTTTGAGTTCAAAGAGCATGTTGTCAAGCATTTGCTCTTCCTGCGCATCAAGATTGCCCTTTGTCTTTATTTTGAGCATGTCGAGAACGTCGATGCTGTGTTTTGCCAAGAGTTTGTCCGCATGCTTTCCACCCTTTGCCGGATCCGGCACTTCCCCTAATTGAACCAGAGCGGAAGAACCCATGGACAGGATAAATGTCGAAAACGTGACTTCCGGCATGCGTGTTTCTTGCGTACTCATAGAGCGTCCCCCCTCCAGTTAACTGCGGATGAAAACCTGCGGGATCACGTCTCCGGGATTTCCCTGCATGGCTTCATTGTATGCGGCCATGGCGCGTTCAAGGTAGTCGCGGGCAAGAGAGAAGCCATTTGCATGGATGAGGCTTTGATCAAGGGCATAGAGACCAGCAAGAATGTCAGACCAGTCGACCCAACCCATATGCCCGATACGCACAAGACGCCCTTTGAGTTTGTCTTGGCCGCCGGCCATTGAGACGCCGTACTGCTCCTTTGCGTATTTCAGGACAAGTTTCCCGTCGACCCCTTCAGGCAATTGCACGCTGGTTAGGCCCCATGTGTAGTTTTCTGGGGCAAAAAGTGTGAGACCGAGGGTTTTGACGCCTGTTCTTGCGAGCATGGTGAGCGCCCACTGTTTTTTGTAGACGTTTTCCAAACCCTCTTCCTCCATCATGGCGAGGCTTTCGTCAAGACCGACAATGAGATTGACAGGCGTTGTGAAATTGGTCTCGTTCTCTTCGACTTTTTTGCGTTCGCGGGGGAGGTTGAAATAGTAGCAGCCAGGATCGTGCATCTTTGCCCGTACCCAGGCCCTTTCAGAGAGAGCAAGAAGGGCAAGACCAGGAGGCAGCATAAGGCCCTTTTGCGAGCCTGTGAGCAGGCAGTCTATGCCCCAGTCATCCATCGGGCAGGGGGAGATGCCGACAGCGGAAATTCCGTCCGCAACGAGAAGAACATCCTTGTTCCGCGTAACAGCGGCGATTTTCTGAATGGGATGGAGAACACCGGTTGATGTCTCCGAGACCTGCACAAGAACCCCCCGAATATCGGGATCCTTGTTTAAGGCCTCCTCAAGCTTTTCAGGCGGGCAGGCCGTACCCCAGGGAAGGATGAGTTCAGAAACAGCAAGACCCCGCGCTTTTGCTATATCGCGCCAGCGTTCACCGAATTTTCCGGCGTTGACAACCAGCACTTTTTCTTCTGGCGCGAAAAGACTGTATACTGCCGCCGTCATGGCGCCAGTGCCGGATGCGGCGAGCGGGAGAACGACTTCCTTTGTGCCAAAAAGATGACGGAGGCGTGTCTGCACCCTGGACATTATGGTGTGGAAGTCTGCTTTTCTGTGGTGGATCATGTCCCGTGCGAGAGCTAGACGAACCCGCTCGGGCAGTGGTGTAGGTCCAGGGGTGAGGAGGCGAAGTTTGTTGAGCATTAGGAGATCTTCCTTTTTATCCAAGACACCGTCCAATCGTACACCGTCTAACCGTAAGGATGCGCGATTGAACGGCAAGGAGACAAGAGACTTGCGGCTTGCAATACAGGCTCTCAGTCAAAGAGCAGAGGGGCTGTATGCGAGCCCTTTGTTTGTATGGGGGGACTTTTTTTCCGTAAAAAAAATGCTGGGGAGAGTTTTTCGCTGTTTCATTGACCACAATGCGGCATGGCAGAGTAACAAAATATGCCCTCATGCGCCATACGACACACGCCTGATTTTTTTTTCGCGCGTACTGGTTGGCATACTATCGCTAAAGCTTTCACCTTGCTTTCTTTTCGCGCAGAGCGACTGACATAAGCCAAGAATCTCTGTTTCAACTCACTTGAAAGATAGTTTTTTTTTGGATGGTGCTAAAACTAGCTCCCCCAAGTTCGTGTGTATCTTGTACGCAGAACTGTGCTGTACACGGACTTAAGAGAAGCCAGCGCGGAAACTTTGGGCGTTTCAGTGGTACACTGCATGGGCCGTTTATGTCGCAGTTTGGGCCATGTCTTCTACTGCGGTCGCGAAAAAAGTTCCGCGTGTACGGATTGGCATAATATCACTCAAGCTCTGGAGCCACAAAGAACCAGGCTTTTCAGTCGTTCTTGAGTTTCGGGGCATCCTTGCCTCCTTTTAGCACAGAGCTACTGACATACGTCAAGATGCTCTGCATCGCGAGGATTCCGCTTCAACTCGCAGGGATTGAACGATATTATTGTAATCCGTACACGCGGAAGAAGTTGCCAGCGATGAGCTATACTCGTGTTTCGCCCTCATCAACGGCGAAACCTTGCACTTCCTCCGATATTGGGAGGGAAGGTTTCACCCGTCGCGGGTATCCAAGATTGGGAAGTCAGACGCAGGCAGTACAAGTTGGGTTAAGGAAAAGGCGGCTGACTGTCGCTCCTGAAGGGAATTTGCAGACCATATGGGCAAGTAATTTTTGCTCAGCCCCTCATGTCAAAAGATAGACGAAAGCGTGCCAACGCTAGGATTTGCCACGCGAACTCGGACGTTGCGCATCTGCCAAACTTCACGCAAGCCAAGCCTTTGAAGAAGCTTATGCTGGCAGTGTTTATTAAAAAGGGCACTTGCTCTCGTTACTCTTAAAAAATGTCAGGATATGTTTTTTTAGTTCACAAGGATTTTGAGGGCTGTCACAGACTTCATTTCTGGTGTCGAAACACTCTTTCAGTTTCGACAAAAGTGTTAAGATACTTTTTTACAATTCCCTATGTTCTCACATTTGGTTAAAAAAATCTGGTTTTGTGAGTAGTCAACCAAATTACCCAAGAATTTAGGATACTCTTTAATTTCCGCCCAGCGAGTTAGCTACTGAGAAGAGCCGCACTCCTTCGGACTTCCAACTCAAAAATATCCTTTGTAGCTAAATAGGTCTGTTTAGCTACAAAAGATTCTGTAGGATGAAAAACCCGTGTCCAGTCAAAAGGCAAGGGAACAATGCAGTTTTTAGAGAGATTCAAACCGTATCACTATCGACAAAAAACGCATCGTACCGTGGGAGAGATACGCTGAGAGACCGTTCTCCGTGAGCGGATTCAAAGTGTCAGCACTTCATTCTTTTTGTTCATCACTGAATGGTATACAAATACGTAATCCATCTATATGTTCTAATAAATCATCTGGTATATGATTAAAAAGAGGATCTAATATAAAATCTATTCCTTCTCGTCTCGCGAGTTTAGCAGCGGGTACAAAATCACTATCACCTGAAATAAGCACGATACGATCAACTTGCTTTTTGTATGCTAGTGATGCAATGTCAATGCCTATTTTTATATCAACCCTTTTTTTCAATTGAAAGGATAAAATCTTTTTCTGTTAACTCTGAAAATTTTTTTTGTCCCATTACACAGCTTTTTAATCTGGTCGGAGCAAGTGTGTAATCTATTTTTCATGTTTTGGAGCAAGTCTCTCCAAGCGAAGAGCAAATTTGCGTTTTTTTCTTTAAGATATTTAAAAAATCAGTCATTCATCTAAACAATTCAGACTTATTATAGTTAATAATTTTTTTTAGATAGGGGTGAAATATCTTTTTATCTGTCGGATAGCAGTCATAATAGAAAATTCTATATAAATAGTCGCCTATATGTTTTTTTGTAAGTCAAATGATTTCTGCAATACTCTTCAAGCTCTTTGGCTCGAAGGGCAGGACTGACTACCCCAATATATCCTGTGATTTTCTTCGGTAGAAAGCACCATCAACTAAAATAGCGGTTTTCATAATAGCAAAAAAGCCTCTAGGCTCAACACTGCCATGATCTTCGGCGGTCTACTGCTAGAGGTACTATGAGCAAGAAGAATTTTCTGGTCTGGAGGAATGAATTAAAAATTTTGCCAAATTTCAGTAGCTGGCAATGCCCTATTTCGTTTGAGTCGATTCGTGGGCCTTTATTACTCTTGTGAACCTTTTGGCTGCACTCCTTTCATACAGGAGAGCTTTTTTCCCGTGTAGCAGCTACGATAGAGTTCCCTCGTAGAGGATCTACAATCACGCGTTGATTATTCTGCCGTTTCTTCCAGAGGCAATGGTTGTAGCCTGACGCCGTAAAAACTCGATACTCTCGTTCTATTATGCGATTTGGGCTTTTCGAGGCATCAGAGCGTACTTCCGACTGATTTGCGATAGTTCCTGCTAAGTGCTGGGTGACTTACACGCTCTCCTCATACGTAAATTCACGTGCGACCAATGGTTTTCTATGAGTCTTGCTGTCTCATTCCAATATTGTTTCTACCACAGAGTACAAAATCAGTCAAAGCAATTTTTTCCGTCTGCGCATTTTGTAGTATTTCCGTTTTTCGAGCGTAAGCACTCCTTGAAAGGGAAGATTGCAAGTAACAGTACCTCTCCCTTTGTGTCGGCCAAAAAGCTACTGGCCGCATAATGATTTCCCATGAGAGACAGGCGAGCGATCTCGATTGGTTGACACATGCTTGGCTACTTCGTGTCACGGGGAAGATTCTTGTGATGCCGCGTATATATACTCGCGTCGGAAAAGATCTTCCACAATGCAGCCGGTTTTACCCCATCGGAGAGCTGATTAGCCTTTAGGCGGCATCTATCTGGTTGACCTCCCTACAGTGTTCTGGAATCTCAGACCACTCATGGACACATTTTTTTTCTGACTTGAGTAGACAAGCGCACGCGGGCCATAGTGTGGCCGCGTGCGCTTGTCTTTGTACCCTGTTCCGTTGTTACGCACGGTTTCTGGATTTCTGGCAGAATCAGTCCAGGTCTGCTTCCAAGCAGGTGGCCCTTTTGGATTGTACCTGGGCTGTGTGACTTACTTTGTGACTTTATATCGTGCGACCTGCTCGTCTAAGTCTTCTGAGCCCTGCGTTACCGTGAGTGTAAAACTCTGGAAAATCTGCTCTTCGCTCATTGAGGCTAACTGCGGGGCAGTAAAGGACTTTTCGGGCTTAGTTGCAAGTTCAATGCTGCCTGGTTTGTCGATAAAACTGTGTAGTTTTGCTTCGAGTTTTGGGAGACCTGTGCCTGCAACCTCTTTTTTGAGGAAGTCCTTTGCGGAGCCGTTACTGTGAATCACAAGGGCTGCGCGCGAAAGAAGACTTTTGTCCGTTACGCGCAGACGCAAATTTTTCAGAGGGCAGGTCTGAATTTCTTTTTCTAGATTTTTGAGGGTGCTTATACCGGCATTAAGAGATGCGTCAATGCTAAGAAGCTCTTCTATATCAATGTTTCCAGCAAGCCGGTAGTTTTTGTCTGCATCCTTGTTGCTTGAAAGCGAAAAAGTGAGGTGGAGGACTGGGGGGAGGGGAACTGTTTGCCCAGTCTGCTCTTCTAGTTCCTTTTCTATGTCTTTGGTTGGCAAAGTCACGCGCGCGATAGAGAAAAGCGATTGTTCAGCATTTTTCTTTGTGTTGAAGGTGATTGAGCCAATGTTTAAGGGGGTATTCTCGACATGTACTGTTATATCTTCAAGGACTGTGCTTTCGACAAGCGGTGTCTCTCCCATAAGGAGATCAAAGACCGCTTCTGCGGCCGCAGGGGATGTTCGCGAAATTGTCTGGGCAAAAGAGGTCCATTCCTCTTCGGTATAGAGGCGGATGTTTTTCTGCGTGATTTTCTTTAGGCTTAGGCGCTTCTCTGCATTTTCCGTAACATCTAAGTTTTCAATAACACACATCCCGACCTTGTCCTTTGTTGCGTGAGTCACCTCTATGGGACCTAAGGTTATGACAAGTTTATCTTGAGCGGGGACTGTGATTGTCATAGTGTCAAGGTGTATGGCCTCGACAGAAAGCGCTGTGCGGAGAATGTCTGCCTTGCCTCCCTTCAGTGTCTCAAGATCGAGTGCGTCGATGCTCGCTTTAGAGGCTGTGGTATTGTGAATGGCAATTTCAGCGTCCTCGACACTGAGAGTAAGACCATTTGCTCTGCCTTTGGCGAGCAGGGGAATCTGCCCAGTCTTTGGAACAAGAGACTCGAAGGGGGAGAAGGCAAGAAGACCCTGCCATGTGAGGGTAAGTTGCGCTTCCTCAAATGTGCCCTTTTTGATTCTAAGCGCAGGATTGCTGCGGATGGTGAAGGGATGGATTGTGAGTGTGCGCGTGAGGGGGCTGACTGTTGTCTCAATGGGTTTTTCGGGAACCAATCCCTGTTGGGTGAAGTAGGCGTTCACCCTGTCTGCGAATTCACGCTCAAGACTTGGTTTGAGCAAAAAGTGGCCTGCTCCGGCAAGAATTGCCAGGAGAAGGAGGATACAAAGCAGAAGAATGTGGGTTCGTTTCATAGTCGCTCTGTGCGCCGAGTTATAGGTTGACCGTCTATATTCTGTGATGGCAGCCAATGCTTTGTGGGTTGCGCATGGCGGCCTGGGTTATAGCATACGCTGTTTTTGATCCGTGGAACAGCTGTATGAGACGGTAGGAAATATGTGTGCGTTTATAGAAGTCATGAATATGACGCACGAGAACACGCATGTCTTCGAAGGCCCGATGGAGTCTCGCCTGCGTGCGCGACATGCCGACGTAGTTCCACATTGTGTTGCGTATATTCGCCCAGTCTTGAGCGACAAGGGCCGGATCATCGGCGTGTTCATTCCCCTCGTGCTGCCAATCGGGTATGGCATTGCGCAGTTCAGCCGGAAGTCCTCCTTCCTGACCCTGTATCGCAACAAGATGTTCGGCGCAGCTTGCGCCGAAACTTAAGCCCTCAAGCAGTGAAGTACTTGCGAGACGGTTGGCACCGTGCAGTCCTGTGCATGCGCACTCGCCGATTGCGTAGAGACCTTTGAGGGATGTTCTGCCGAACTGATCGGTTAAGATGCCGCCACAGAAGTAGTGAGCGCAGGGCACAACAGGAATCGGATCTGTGCGAATATCGAGGCCAATTTTTTGACAAGCCGAAAAAACTGTCGGAAAGCGGGTTGGCAGATCCTGCTGGACACGGGATGCGTCAAGAAAGAGATAGGGGGAATTGGAACTGAGCATTTCTTCCATCATGGATTGGGCTACGATATCTCGTGGCGCAAGGTCGCCGCGTTCGTCATAGCGGTGCATGAAGGGTTCCCCTTGGGCATTGAGCAGACGGGCACCTTCCCCGCGCAACGATTCAGTAATCAGCTGTCTCGTCGATTGGCGCTCGTCATAGAGTGCTGTCGGATGGAACTGCATAAATTCCAGATTGGAGAGTTCCACACCGGCGCGCCAGGCCATGGCTATGCCTGTACCAACACAGCTTTCGGAATTGGTTGAGTGGAGAAAAACGCGGCCAACGCCGCCAGTTGCGAGAATTGTTTGATCGGCAAGTATGGTCTCTGGCTCATTTGTCGTCCGATTGAGGACATAGGCTCCGACGCAGCGGTTGCCAACTTCATAGCGAAATTGGGAATTTTTTGCGTGATGCTGCGTTGTTAAAAGATCAATGGCAGCCATGGAGTGGAGGCAGGTTATGCGGGGATGATTTGCAATAGCCCGGCTTAGACCGTCCATAATGGCTTTGCCAGTATAATCGGCTTTATGGAGGATTCTCGGGTGGGAGTGTCCTCCTTCACGTGTTAAATCAAAACTTCCGTCGGGATTTTTGTCAAAGGGAATGTGGACACGGTCAATTAGTATTTTTTCGACGTATTCCGGCCCTTTGTGCGCAATCCAGTGAACGGCTTTTTTGTAATTGTAGTTGTGGCCCGCGACAAGGATATCGTCTTCAAGCGACTGCGCGTCGGCCCGCTGTTCTCCACCCCTTGCTGTTCCGGCCTGGTAGATAATGCCTCCCTGCGCGAGGGCGGAGTTACCGTCTTGGAGAATCTCGCCTGCATTGAGGAGCAGGACATCAAGCCCAGCGTCTGCCAGGGTAAGAGCAGCCGTTGCCCCGGCAATGCCGGAACCGATGATGAGGTAGGGGACATAACGACGTGTGCTTTGCATGATAATGGGCCCTTGCATCAACGTTGAAAAACGCAGATGTCTCCCAAGTCCACCATGGGCCTGGGAGAATCTGTCCTGTACATAGTTTCAGGTGGCACAGTGTACTTCGTACGGAGACTATCGTATTGTGTCGCAGACTGTGAGCATACGGGTGATGGCTTCTTTTGCGCTTTTGCGCTCTTTCTCCGATAGAGAGAGAGCTTTGGCCTTGTTTGCGTCAATTGCTTGAAGAAGCGTTAAGAGACGCTCCTCTGTGACGGCATTCATATCTGGACAGTACATCGGAAGCAAGCCTTGCACGGATGCATTGCTTTTGTGTAAGCGGGCGACAAGATTGCTCTCTGTGCCGATGCCAAGTTTTTGGCCTGTTTTTTCCGCTTCTTTGGCTTTTGCAATGAGAAATGACGTTGAACCAGCTCCGTCACTTGCACTAACAACTTCTGGCGGACATTCTGGATGCACATAGACAGAGGCGTCCGGCACCTTTTTGCGAAAGGCTTCTATTTGCTCTTGTCTTAGCTGAGCGTGAACTGGGCAGCAACCAGGCCAAATGAGCAGTCTTTTTTCCTGCAGGGCCGGATCGGACAAGGCCTCCTGTGAGAGATGAAGGATCTGCCAGTCCTTCTCTGTGAGACCGAGACGTTTTGCTGTATTGCAGGCAAGATGCCTGTCTGGAAGAAAGAGGACCGCATCGCCTTCTCTCATGGCCCAGTCAAGCATGATGTCGGCATTGGCCGATGTGCAGACAGCCCCGTTGTAGGCACCCACACAGCTTTTTACCCCTGCCTGTGTATTGACATAGGCGAGAGGAATAACGCGCCGCGTTGTATTTACTGTGCGCACAACTCGCTCAACTTCATAGGCCCCGGCCATAAGGGCCATCATGCATTCTGCATGTTCTGCTGGAATATAGACCTTTTGATCTGGGCGAGTCAGGAGAGCTGCGGACTCGCCCATAAAAAATACCCCGCAGAAAACAAGGATTTCGGCATCGACTGTGGGTACTTTGCGGGAGAGTTCAAGCGAGTCCCCTGTGAAATCGCAGTGGCGGATAACGGCATCGGTTTGATAGTGGTGCCCGAGAATGCACAGACGTGAGCCCATTTTTTTCCGAAGGCCGTCAATTTTTTGAGAAAGATCGCAAGACATGCATCCGTTCCTTAGGAGAGGCTTATGCTAAAGTCAGCGCGCGGAGCAGAATTTGTCAAACGTCCAACGGAGATGAAATTGGGCCGTCTGTGGCTTATTTCGGCAAAGTGGCGGATGTTTTCAAGAGAAACGCCGCCACTCACTTCTGCCTCTACGCTCTCTGGAATTTTTGGAAGGGCTTCGCGCAGAAGATCGTCAGACATATTGTCGAGCATGATGCGGGACACACCGGCATAAAGCGCCTCATCAACATGCGCGATTGTCCGGCATTCGACCTCAATGGGCGGGCAGGGCGAATACGAGGTGCGCAGTTTTTCGCAGGCCTGCGTGATTGAACCGTAGAGATCTATATGATTGTCCTTGAGCATCAGCATTTCTGTGAGATTTTTTCTGTGGTTTGTGCCGCCGCCCACAGTAACAGCGTATTTTTCAAGGTAGCGGAGTCCTGGCGTTGTTTTGCGGGTGTCAAGAAGGGTGACTCCTGTTCCTTCAAGTGCCTGGACAAAACGAGCCGTGTAGTTGGCAATACCCGAGAGATGGCAGAGGTAGTTTAAAATGACACGCTCAGCCTTGAGAAGGGCTACTGGTGCAGCCACAATGCGGCCGACTTCTGTGTGCGCTGCGACATGTGTTCCTTCCTCAACCAATCCTATGTATTCAAAGCGGACATTGAGGCGCTGCATGACAAGAGAGGCCATGGGCAGGCCGGCGACGAAGGTCTCTTCTTTCGCCCATATATGCGCCTCTTTCGGTTCATCGCTTGTAAAAAGAGCTTGAGCTGTCAGATCTAAAGCGTCTTCTTGGAGAGCCGCATCAACGTTGTCGACAATACCAGTATACCGAGTATTGGCATTTGCGAAAAATTCAGTCCATGTCATAAAAATTGGCAAAAAGCGCATGTTTTTGCGCAGTTGCCTTCCTCCTTTTTTTAACACTGCCTTGACTTTGGCAGAAAAGATTTCCGCGTACACGGAGTACACCAATAGGTCAAGCGTAGAAGCCTCATGCTCAGGACATGCTTGATTTGCACTCACTGACTGATCTCGTCAGAAGTTCAGCGTCCATTCTTGAACGATAGTGTTGTAATCCGTACACGCAGAAAGATTTCAGGTGTCCGTTCACAGGTCAATGAAACAATACTGCACCCTGATTTCCCGGGTGTTTGGTTGACTACAAAGAGAATATTTCTTCGAAAGCAATGATTGTAATAGTGTAAGACTTAATTGTACGTCTTCAAGAGTGTCTGATTGTAAAATCAACCAACCCTATTACAGACACTTAAAGACCTAACTCCATGTACTTAATATATCCACATGCGCATCGAATTGTGATTCGCTCTTGATATTTACCCCAAATGTCAACATGTGGGGGCTGCTGACACTTCGGACATTTAACCGTTACGCGCCCATTCTCTAACATCTGCATCTTCGCCTGCATCGCCAATGAAGTGGATTGGCTCTCCGAACTTTCCTGCGATATGTTTGTCTTCGCCTGGGTAACCATATAAAATCTCCTTCATGAAGGCATCGTTTTTGATTCGCTGTCCAAACTCTTCTGCCCTAACTATCGCGTCGTCAATCAAATACGACTGCTCTAATCTTGACAGACCGGGCGTGATCTTCGCGGCATTTATGCTCGCCCTGACTTCATCTTCCCATTTTGGCGTCGTTACTACACCTTTATCTGCGTCTTCTAGATATTCCTGTCTGAACATGCGGTGTCCATAATATTCATGAGCAAGAACACATGCAATGCTCATCTTGTCTCGTGGGTGGGTGAGCCATACTCCAAATCTGGAAAAATATTTCTTCCTACGAACACCTTGTCTTCCGTAGGAGCATAGCAGGTTTTCGGATGCATTGGGTCATTGAAGACAAATTCGGATTCATCTGCCTCGATCCTGCGTATTTCTTTCCTGACGAATTCAATCTCTTCTAGAGATAAGGGCTGATTCCCGACCATTCTCATTCCTCTAGATATTTCTCTTGATGTATTTTCATCTGAGATAAATTCCATAATACCTCGAATTTGTTATAGTCAGTAAAAAATAAGTAGTTTTTTGGAAAAAAAACTATCCGCTCACTGGTATGCTGTGGAATGCGCTTTCCTGACGATTTTGTGTTTTTGTGAGTCCGGCATGGGCGTTATTTATAGGGTAAAAGCAGGTCATAATCATTTAAAATTTGATAAAATTTATCATAGACTTTTTTAATTATTTTACATTGTAAAGTATCCGCTCACGGGTGTATAGCGGGGCGTACATCCTACCTCGTTGTACCGCACCCATGGTAGAATGCGGACTTTGTCGGGACATAGCTGGAAGGGCCACGAGCCTGTATAGTACTGTTGAACTGTGAATAGATAGAAATATGCTTGTGTAAAATCGGTATTTATTGCTATAGACTATCTATCATTTATATAGAATTTATGTTAAAAAACTTTAGAACTTTTTGTCGGTAATATAAAAATATCTATCCATACGGTTATTATATCTGTTTAATATGAATATAATAGTGTAGTTTTTTTATCTCAAATTTGTTTAACAAATTAATTATATTATAGTATTTTGAAAAATACACAATAATAACGTTATTAATTTATGATGTCTTTATATCGCCTACTAAAATATGGAAAATTTTAAATGATTATGAGCCACTTGTATGCTTGACTTTATTTTCCAATGCTACCCACTTTTAGTTCTAAGCCCCTGTCTGCGAGTGAAGCGATACGATTTCCAGTAGCCATCCACCATTTCGAATTATCCAATTCAGAGTTTTGTCTTTTCTGTTTTTGATGAGCTTTACGATCGGACCAAGTCCTGTTCTGAATTGATACTGCGGTCAGAAAAAAGTCGCCACTTGAAGTTAAAATATCATACTCTGTACTGACTGCTGCTAGCAAAAATGTCAGTTTATTTCTGGCTTACGCCATTCTCGTCACCGTATACTCTCTTCCCTTTTGGTCGGTGGACTTACCGCGTATCGCTAGTACAGTCGTCGCGAGTATAGTTATCAGCAATGGAATTGAGCAGGAAGTGTACACCCATTGTGAGTATACGTTCTGAGCGTACTCTATTGGGGGATACGCAACGTGGGAGAGTACAGACCTCCCGAAATCGGCGACATTGCGCAGTTGCCTCAAATTTTTTTCTGCGTACGCAAGATGTCGCGAACTATGAGTGTACAGAAGCAAGTTTGCCTGAACAAGATGTTTTCCTCTCCTTTTGATCGATATAGGTATCGCAAGAAGAAGTGGGATGGAAGATTGTATGCGTCGCAAGCAGTACCATTTAAGAAGTTGATTGCAATTGGGTGCATGACTTTTCGGCCACATCGTTTGCAATCAACCTGTACAAAGGCTGCCTCGCTCAGAAATCGATGACCGGTGAGAGGAAACTCCTGCGGAACAAAGGTCCGTGCCTGGAGCGGAACGCCTTGCCCTCTCCAGAGGAGAGTCAGAAGAGAGAGCATTATTAGGTTTTCTTGAGAAAATATCTTGAATGTCTTTTGCGAGAGTGGTAAAAAAATGTAGCTTTGGGTAATCGTGAACGCAGATATACTGCAGTCAGAAAAAAAGGACCACGTTGAGTTGAAAAGAGCAGACTCAGTGCAGACTTCTGTTTTCAAAAATGGCAGTTTGTTTCTGGCTGGAGTCTCTATGCGCGATCGTTTTGCGAGAAAATTGCGGCCCAGAGCATGCGGCCCAGAGAGGAGTATTGGGAGAAAACGGCAAGAGAAACGTTAGGACAAAGAGAATGACGGAAAAAACTGAAATTCCTGCAAAAGATGCCGCAGAAATGCAGCAAGAAGCGGGGGAAGAACAGCGCGGGCTCACGATACCTGAGATATGCAGGGGGTCCAATGAGGAGGCCTCGTTTGTTCATCCTGCCGACATGGCGGATCACCTGGAAAACCTAAGCCTAGAAAAACAGGTATGCGCTCTTAGGCACATGCCCAAGGAGGACGCTGCCGAGGCTCTTGCTGAATTGGAAGAGACCGTTGCCGTCGATGTACTGGAAAACCTTGACGCCGATACCGCCGCGCAGATCATCGCGGAAATGGCTCCCGACGACGCGGCTGACGTTCTTGATGAACTGGACGAAGATCACAGGGATGTGCTGCTTGGCCACCTGGAAAAGGAAGATTCGGAGGAACTCCGCAATCTTTTAAACTTTGATCCCAATTCTGCCGCAGGTGTCATGAACACCGAGCTTATCCTCGTTGAACAGACACTGACTGTTGACGGGGCAATCGCCTGTATTCGGCATGAAATGGAGGAAAAAGAAAATCCCTATTACGCCTATGTCGTTGACGAGAAGGATATTCTTGTCGGCGTGCTATCTCTGCGCGATCTTATGCTCTCACGGCCCGGCACAATTCTAAAAGACGCCGTCGCCGGGCAGAGCGTTGTGAGTGTTCCCTATGATATGGACAGGGGAGATGTCGCAGCTATTCTCTCCCACTACAATTATCTCGCTATCCCTGTTGTCGATTACGAAGGGCACATCATGGGCCTTGTGACGTACGACGATACCATGGATATCATGCACGAGGAGGCGAGTGCCGACATGCTCGGCATGGTCGGCGCTGACCCTGAGGAAAGCGTTGACACACCGTGGCTTGAAAGCGTGCAGAAGCGCCTGCCCTGGCTTGTTATCAATATGATCAATTCGGCCCTTTCCGCCTGGGTTGTCTACATGTTTGAAGGCTCAATCGCCCAAATGGCTGTCTTGGCCGTTCTTATGCCCATGGTCGCGAACCAGGCGGGAAATACAGGCCAACAGGCTCTTGCTGTTATGATACGCCAGCTTGCAACGGAGCGATTTGATCACAAAAAATCGTGGATGGCCGTTTTCCGTGAAGGAAAAATCGGCCTGGTCACCGGTATTTGCATGGCAGCCCTCGCGTATCTTGGAGCCTGGCTCTTTACTGGGAGTTTTCTGGTCGGCCTTGTTATGGCGAGTGCTCTTTTGTTTGACATGATTCTTGGCGCTATTGCCGGTGGGTCCATACCCTTGATTTTCCGCGCCCTAGGACGCGATCCCGCTCAAGCGTCGAGCATTTTTTTGACAACACTCACAGACAGCGCAGGCTTTTTTATTTTTCTTGGACTCGCCACACTTATTCTACTATAGCTGTTGTTGCGTAGCCAGTGGTCATGGCGCGCGCTATGAGCGTGTTTTGTCCGTCATAAACCAGGACTTCATAGTTTTTGATACGCTTCCCTTCGCGGATTAAGCGCGCCTCGGCTATCAGGGGACCTGTCACGCCAGGGCTTAAATATTCTATAGATGTGTTCAGCGTCACGACAAAGTGTTCAGAATCCTCGTTGGCCGCAGCCCCAAAGGCTATATCGGCTATCGAGAAGATTGTACCCCCATGAGCGAACCCCATACCGTTTTTGAGTGAATCAGCAAGGGGCATGCTCACCTTGGCATACCCATGGCGAAGTTCAAGAATGCTCATGTTCATGAGCCGTAGGACTTTGTCGCGTTCAGCAACAGCATTCATCATGCAACAGATTTCCTTTTAACTGATATTCTTTGTGTACGGTCCCATAGGCGAGCCTATGGGACCGTACTTGTTTACAAACTTTCTGCGGGAAAAAACATGGCGCGAAAGGGAAGGCACTCTCAAATTGTTGGCTCTGGAAAATGTTCAAGTGAGCTTTTTACAGATACTAAAAGAGCTTGTCTGCTTTTGCCTGCGCTAGGAATTTTTTGCCGAGTTAAGCGCAAATCCAGCGAGGCGAGAGTTCCAAGAAGTCGCAGCAAAGGTGGGGGGAATGCCGACGTTTGGCCCAACAAGTCTCCCCAAAAGTGCAGACACGAGGCTTGCTTTATGCGTACTTGGCTAGTTCCGCGAGCGCCTTGTCGTAGTCGGGTTCATGGGTTACTTCAGAAACCAGTTCGCAGTACCGCAGAACGCCGCTTTTATCAATGATAAAGATGCTGCGCGCAAGCAGGTCGAGTTCCTTGATATAGATGCCATAGGCTTTGCCGAAACTTCCTGTGCGGTAGTCAGAGAGGGTTACGACCGCTTTCGCGTTGTGGGCACCACACCAGCGCGCCTGGGCAAAGGGCAAATCGCGGCTTACAGCAGCTATGACCACATCGCCAGAGAGTTTTGCCGCCTCCGTGTTGAAACGGCGCACTTCCATATCGCAGACAGGTGTGTCCAGGGAGGGAACGCAGACAAGAATGAGCGCCTTGCCGGCATACTCAGCGAGTGTGCGGTTGGCCAGGTCATTTGTTGTCAGTGAAAAATCAGGAGCTTTTTTTCCTACTTCAGGGAGTGTTCCTTCAAGATGAAGGGGATTGCCTTCAAATGTAACTGTTGCCATTGTATCCTCGTTTAGTATGTCTGCTGAATACCATCCAACTTCCATGTGCCGTCAGGCAGCGCACGGATGAAATGCCAGATTTCGCGTGCCGGCTCCGGTCTCACCTGATTTGGATCCTCACGCATAAGCACATCGAAATACACCTGCGCCCGCTGTATGCCGGCATCGGTTGTCACGCCCATGAGCTGGACATTGATGGTGATAAGTTCGGTGTGCGAGGGATTCGGATCCTCTCGCATCTGGTTGCGGAGTTCATCCATAACGGCTGGAGTCGCGAACTGGGAGATATCGTCAAGATCCCTGCGGTCCCAGGACGACTGCATACGCACATAGGCCGCTTTGGCTCCCTGGAGGAATTCGTCAACATTGAAATCCGGCGGAACATTCGGCCCGCCGAATGTATTGCTGCCACTGCCTGTATAGGTATTGTCCTGATACTGCATGCCGTCCTGGGGCTGAGCGTAGCCGTAGCCCTGCTCGTATGACGGCTGTTGCTGCTGAGCCTGCTGGTTTGCCTGGAATCTGCGGAACAATTTGTAACCAAAATAGCCGAGAACACCGAGAAGGAGAAGGTCAAAGATAAAGCCAAGGCCGCCACCGCCACCTCCGGCAACAGCGCCATGGCCACCGCCGAGCATGGAGCCAATAAGTGTGCCCGCGAGCAGGCCGCCAAAGAGGCCGCCCATAGCGCCCATGCCTGTGCTAGGACGAGGAGCCGCCTGTGGGGCGGGCGAGTACGGTCTCTGAGCCTGTGGCTGGGGTGATGCGGGTCTTGGAGCAGGAGCTGCGGAGCGCATTGCGGGGCTCCCGCCAAACGATTTTCCTCCGCCCATGCGAGCCGCGTAACTTGAATCAACGTACGAGAGTGTCAGGGCAGTGCAGGCTAAGAAAAGAATGGAAAAGATAAGCCATTGTTTCATCAATTTTTTTCGACGCGGATACCCCGGTTTGTCAACCCAGGGAGGAAACGTCGCCTCCTTTGTTTTCCTCTATTGATACGAATAACCGTCGGATCTGCAAAAAAAAAAGACGGCAGTATTTCCATGGATAGGCCTAGAAGAGAGAGTTCGCTTTTTCTGACCCTGTTTTGCCATACCCGGCCGCATAATGGTTTTCCCTTGAAGGTAAAGAAGAGCAGCAGGGCTCACTTCATGTCGCGGGAAGAATCATTGTGACCTCGAACATATGTACTGGCCGATTACGATGGGCTCTGTTTGATGCCGTGTCGAGTAGATATATACTCTTAGATATATACTCTAGCCAGAAATTAACTGACATATTTGCGAACGAGAGTCAGCAATGAGTCTGGTATTTTCAACTCAAAGTGACAATTTTTTTTCTGACCGCAGTATACTTGAGCCAGAAACAAACTGACCTTTTTGCGAACTGTATCAGCACTCAAGTCTCGTATTTTCAAGAGCCAGATCGTCGTGGGTTTGAGTAGAGTCCAATGGGGAGCCGTCTCAAATGGCCACTTGACTTAAGAGAACGGACAGGTCTCTCTTTTCCGTATGCTTCTTTGCTTTGAACAGATGGTGGATGTCTTATCGCGATTGGAAATTTTCACTGTCAACAAAAAACCAGTAGAGCGCGCCCATTGTGAACGCTTTTGGCTGCCCGTCTGCGCCCTTAAGCGGCGGACCCTCGCGCAGCGCCCTCGCACACCACCAGCCCGATCGGTTGAGGACTGCGGTAAACTGTCCGTTGGCATTCGTTTTAAAGACTTGGGATTCATGCCAGGGTGTTGGAACTTTTTGGTTGTCTGTATTGATTCGTTCAAGAATAACCAGACAGTTAGGCTGGGCTTTCCCTTCAAAAAGCACGGTTCCCTGGAAGAGCGCAGGCGCAAGAAGACCAAAGGGGCGCGTTTGCGGGACAATTTCAAAGCGCTGGCCAGATTGCTCGTCCCAGCCTGTGTCGTCGCCGAAAACCGGAAGCATCACTTTAACAAAATGCTGCATAAAGCATGTCTGCGCGTCATTCCACCAGGGTTTGGTTTCAAGAAGAAAATGATAGAGTCCCGGCGATGTGAGCGCAACATTGGCCCCCCAGGCTTTTTTCCCCTTATACAGGATCTCCTCGACATCACCCAAGAGGTCGCCACGCAAAGGTTTCGGGTGGCCGTCGACGATGGGCTCAGTCCGTCTGTACAAGAGGACCGTGAAGGACTGCGGCGTGTCCATTGAGAAACATTCATTGCTGAAAGCGTGCATGCGCGTGATCAGAATGTCTGTTTCCTCGCGGATGCCTGCCTCGTCCTTTGTGGCCTGCGTCTTTGCCTGGGCTTTCTTGGGCTGGGTTTTGTTGATATCTGGCCTAGCCGGGATGAGCAGGGTCACCTGGGCGAGAGCCGGATTTGCAAGTAGGAGTGTTATGAAGATGAGTTGTGCAAGCAGCACAGATGCGAGAACAGAGAGGTTTTGCATGACGCGTGCGGTAAGGTCCATGGCAACCTACTGTCGTTAAAATTCCGAGGCCCCAAACGCTCCCAACCGGGACAAAAACGTTTTGGATGTGTGCGCGTGTCTGGACTCATATTGAACCAAGATCCAGCGTACATCTTTGTACACACGGACTTTAGGGCGTCACAATGATGCTTCCCTGCCGGCCAATTGAGATCGCTTCCCTTTGGCTCTCCAGGGAAAATCATAGAGAAACACAAAAGTCCCAGAAGTGAGCGCAGTGAACGTTCGCATACGCTCTTGCGCAACAAACATCGCAACTGACTACGTCAAGATGCGATGTGCGCTATGATTTCAGCTTCGACTGCAGGGAGTGTACTTAAGCCAGAAATACACTGACATTTTTGCGAACGGGAGTCAGCATTCAAGTCAAGTATTGTCAACGTACAGTGGCAACTTTTTTTCTGACCGCAGTGTATGTGACGTACAAGAGCATTGAAAGCCTGCTGCAGAGCCGCAGATGCGCGGGGCACGCTCTCTGGCTACAGGCTGAAATGACCGTCTTTTGCTTGCCTTGGGCTTTTGCAATTCTTGCAAACGGCGCATTTGCGTGAGTTAAGGCGAAAGCTTGTCTTTCTCCTGCCAACGTGAAACGCCTTTGCTGCTCATTTGCGAGAGATTGCGACACACTGCGTACGTATCCTGTGTGAGCTGCCATTTTTTTTGCTCGGCGAAAAAAGCCGCATAGTCAGCATTTTTTTCGTCTGCTGTGCCTGTATTTTTGAGGGAGATGGCCAGATGCCGCATCATTTCATCGATTCCGTGAAGATAGTCCGCATCCGCCAGGAGATCCTCCCTGGTTTCAAGACCACGGCGAACACAGGTCGCAAGGATAGTGCGTGAGAGCAGGTCTAAAAAATAACGGAGGGTCAGAATTGCTCCGTCAAAGAGTTTGTCTCCCTTTTTGCGTCCTGCATGGAGCAAAACAAGGCTTGGTTTGCGTGTTTTTGACGTACGCTGGGCATGCCAGTAGCGCTGGCTTCTGTCAACAAGCGCTTTGCACTGTGCTGGCAGGGCATAAAAATAGATGGGCGCTACAAGTATGAGCAATTGGCATGCCCGCATGGCGTCGAGAATGGCCGATGCTTTGTCGTCTTCTCTGTCAAAAACACAGGCTCTGTGTGTCCTGCAAAAGCCGCAATTGGTGCAGGGGTGGATTGTTTGAGAGGAGAGAGTACACAGGTCTACGCGGATTGTTTCGCGTGTCAAAGCGTCTTCTATGTGGCGGGCAAGATGGGCTGTTACGCCGCACGCATTGGAGCTTGCCTGCAGTAAGAAGACGCTCACACGGCAAACTCGCCGCAGAAGGGGTTATTCTGTTTTTCTTCGCGTATGCTTGTCTCTGGTCCGTGACCTGGATAGACACGCGTCGAATCCGGCAGGGTGAAGAGTTTTGTGCGTATCGAAGTAAGCAGGGTATCGCTGTCCCCAAGAGGGAAATCTGTGCGCCCAACTGAATGGTAAAAGAGCGCGTCTCCTGTAAAGACGAGATTACTCTCTGGAAAATAGAAGGAAACGCTCCCAGGCGTGTGTCCAGGGGTTTCAAGGATTGTGCAGGCCATGCCGGCAAGCGTGGTGTCACCAATTGGCAGCTTCTCGCTTGAAAATTCCTCAACGCGCGGAAGTCCCCAGATGCCGCCACGGCTTGCCTCGGTCTTGGCTATAACCGAATCGCCGTCAGGCACATAGACAGGGGCGCTTGTTTTTAAAGCAAGTTCTGCAACACCATAAATATGATCAAAATGGAGATGGGTAATACATATTGCTGCGAGCTGCATGTGCTCACTTGAGAGATAGGTAATAATATCACTGGGGGCCCCGCCCACATCAATGACCAGAGCAAGTTTATCCTTGCTCAAGACATAGGAATTTGTTCCAAGAGGGCCTATGGGAAAAGTTGCAACGGGCATTGAATGTCTCGCGGTTCTTTGTAGGTACGATAAGGCCTGGATACGCCTTGTCAAGTCGTTTGGAAGAATTTTTTTTGTTCTGCCCCATTTTGTGCGGGGTGCGCCTTACTTTTCTGTGCGGCCGTAGACGTCTGAAAAACGGACTATATCGTCTTCGCCTAAGTAGGAACCCGACTGAATCTCAATCATGACAAGGGGGATTATTCCCGGATTCTTCAGGCGGTGTTTTTTGCCTATCGGTATATAGGTCGATTCGTTTTCTGTGAGCAGCGTGGTTGTGTCACCGTTTGTCACTTTCGCCGTGCCCGAGACAACAACCCAGTGTTCTGCCCTGTGGTGATGCATCTGCAAGGAGAGTTCTGCACCTGGGGAAACAATAATGCGCTTTACTTGGAAACGCGCGTCAAGGGCCAGGGTTTCATAGGTGCCCCAGGGTCTGTGAACCAGTCGGTGTTCCTCGCATTCGCGGCGCTTTAATTTCTTTAACTGATCGACGATTGCGCGCACTGACTGGACATGATCGCGGGAGGCAACGAGAATCGCGTCCGCCGTCTCAACGACAGCCAAATTGTCAACGCCAACAGCTGCGACAAGCCTCTGTGTTGAGCGGAGGTAATTATTGTGCGCACCACTTGTTAGGATATCGCCCACACAGACGTTTCCATCGGCATCCGCTGTGCCGTTCTGGTAAAAGGCCTCCCAAGAACCAAGATCAGACCACTCTGTGTTCAGAGGAAGGACACAGGCTTTCTCAGTCTTCTCCATGACCGCATAGTCTATGGAAAGACTCTCGACAGTCTCAAAAACGTCTTTGTTCGGGCGGACAAACATGCCGTCTTGGGAGCGTTTTGACCAGGCTTTGAGGACAAGATCCGCAATGGACGGGGCAAAATGCTGCAGTTCCTGAAGGAAAACCTGAGCGGAAAAAAGAAACATGCCGCTGTTCCAAGAGTAGCGGCCGCTTGCAAGAAGCGCTTTGGCTTCCTCGGCGCTTGGTTTTTCGACAAAGCGCGAGACACTGTAGGCTCCGGCATCGAGCTTTTCTCCTGCCTCAATATAGCCATAGCCTGTTTCCGCCTTTGTCGGCACAATGCCAAAGGTCACGATATAGCCTTTTTGGGCAAGGGAGATGCCCTTGGCTACGCCCTCGCTTAAGGCGGCAAGTGAGCCTATTTCGTGGTCCGAGGGGAGAACAAGCATGCAGTCGTTTTCGTGTTCAAGGGCGAGGGCTGCAAGACTTATAGCTGGTGCCGTATTTTTCGGGCAGGGCTCAAGAATTATGGTTGCATTGCAGGCTGCCTGGGCCACATGACTTGCGACAGAGAAGCGATGGGACTCGTTTGTGACAATGACGGGTGTCGAATTTTCCGAGACAGCACAGGCCCGGGCTAGGGTATCACCGAAGAGGGTTCTGCCGTTGCCAAGATCAACAAATTGTTTCGGAGCGTGGACGCGGGAAAGAGGCCAAAGCCGTGTGCCGCTTCCACCGCAAAGGATGACGGGTGTTACCGATGGCATAGTTTCCTCTTACGGTCTGTCCGCATAGGCGTCAATAAAGGCGAGAAGTTCCTGTGTCTTGTCGTCGAGAAGCTGCTTGTTTCCCCGACTTTCAACATTAACACGCACAAGGGGTTCTGTATTGGATTTGCGTATATTGCAGCGCCATTCAGCGAAATCAAAATTGACGCCATCTATGAAGAAGGTCTGTACGGCCTCCCCGCTGTAGCGTTTTTCAAGTTCCTGCAGAAGGCCTGCTGGATTTCTGACTGTTCTATTGATTTCGCCGCTGCAGGGATAGCGTTGCATGCAATCTGCCACACACTCCTCAAGAGTCTTTCCCGTGTCCAGTAAGAGTTTCGTCACAAGGAGGAAGGGAAGCATGCCTGTATCGCAGTAGCAGAAATCGCGGAAATAGTGGTGGGCACTCATTTCACCGCCATAGAGCGCATTGTGCTTGCGCATGCTCTCTTTGATAAAAGCGTGTCCAGTCTTACTGAAAACAGCTTTGCCGCCCATGCGTTCCACAATATCCCGCGTATTCCAGTAGACGCGGGGATCATGGATAATTGTTGCTCCAGGCTCCCGAGCTAAGAGCGCCTGCGCGATTAACCCCACAATATAGTAGCCTTCAACAAAGGTTCCGTTTGCATCGTAGAAAAAGCAACGGTCGAAATCCCCGTCAAAGGCGACACCGAGCATGGCGTGGGCGTCACGCACTGCCTGCGCGGTCTCCTCTCTGCGCTCAGGAAGCAGAGGATTTGGAACACCGTTTGGAAAGTGACCGTCCGGTTCTGGATGCAGGAATTTGAGATCAAAAGGAAGAGAGGGTGCAAGCTTTTCAAGAAGCGGTCCGGCTGCTCCGTTACCCACAGAGGCCAGAACAGTGCCGCGCACACCCGGCTTTTTTTCACAAATCCCGCTTGTGCGCACAAGCCATGCCGCATACTCGTCTTTATAGGATATATGCCGAAGCGCCTTTGGGGGCTCTGCGTATGCTCTAATCTCCTCGGTTTCAAGGATGCGCGCAACGTTTTCTTTAATTCGCGCAAGCCCTGAATCGGAGCTTATTGGTATTGCGCCCTTGCGGACAAGCTTGAAGCCGTTTTCGTCGGCAGGATTGTGGCTTCCTGTAATCATGACGCCCAGGGCATAGTTGTGCTGTCCTGCGGCTTGGTAGATTTCTTCTGTGCCGCAGAGGTCAAGCGTTACGACAGAGGCTCCGTTTTCGGTTAGTCCTGCGCAGAGCGCATCGCTTAGCATTTGTGCTGAAAGTCGTATATCGTGGCCAACGACCACGTTTTTATTCTCGCACTCTTTTATCTCACAGGCGAGCGATGCGCCTAAGGCGTAGGCCAGACGTGCTGAGAGAGGATGAGGGACCTTGCCGCGGATGTCATAGGCTTTAAAACATGAGAGATCGTCGTTCATCAGTCTTTAGCGTTAAACCCTTCAGAGGCCTCAATCCTTGGCGTCACAATGACTCTTCCCTGCCGACCAATGGCTGTCTAGGGAAAACAAGAATCCAGTCGGATAGAGAGAGACCTCTGGAGGATACGCTGCCTCCACTTTGTTGAATACTCGAAATCGAAAAGATTTCTTTTATACTCCAGCCATAAACGATACTTACACGTTTACGAAAGCGAGTCAGCACTGGGTCGCTATTCTCAGCGTAAAGTGGCAACTTTTTTTCTGACCGCAGTATAAAAAAAGACAAAAACCCGCTCTCCCACAGCAAAAGCGGCATAGATATGCAGCCCTCGTGGTCAGACCGGTTTCACTCAACTTTGGCTCAATCTGCCGTTCATTTGTGCGGCAAAAAGTCTCACGAGGGACAGCCCGCACAGAGCCGAGCTCGGTGTATATTTCTTTTCTTAGTACAATAGAAATCGCTGGGCGCGCACCGCATGCGTACTGAGAATCACAGTGTATTGCATCTCGATTTTCAGTAAAACCATCTGAAGAAGGGGCGAATTTCAGGGTTTTCGATTGTACAGAGCAAATCGTCAAAATTCAGCTACTCAAGCGAGAAAAAATGACTCTGCGAGATGGATTTCCAAGCTACGCTGGTTGCAAAGGTATCTGTGCTTGCCCGAAAGGACTGCTATTGAACTCCTAGAAATCTAACTTTTGCACGTTTTTATGCGTCAAATGCAAGTACCGTGACTTTGCCATAAATTTCACGAAGAAAACGAGTCTGTAATCCACATTAGCCGTGATCTCCTTAGGGGCGTAGGTACGACGTATGCGGTTTTGTTTGCATTTCACGTACAAAAACATGTAAAAATTAGATGAAAAGGCCGTCATTTCTGGCTTGCGAGGGGGAGACAGTAAGCAGCGGGGCGAATCGCTTGCAAGCAAATCATCGAATAAAAAAATGGTGCCTGTACGACGATATGCCTGGCCCAGAAATGCGTGTGACCTCAAAGAATCGGCGAGGGGGCTATACGATATACTGCGGTTAGAAAAAAAGTTGCCACATAGAGCGAACAATACCAGACTTCTGACTCCAGTTCGCAAAAATGTCATTTTGTTTCTGGCTGGAGTATACTACCAATGATGTTTAGCTCTTATGACCTGCTACGTATTGAGTGGCAGCTAATGAGTCGCAAGTATACTTTCTGTTGCGGGAAGGATCTTTGCGCCGAAATGCAGACACTCTGACTTCAAGTGGTAATTTTTTTTTGACCGCAGTATATACTCAGCGTGAATCCGAACGATACCGCACAGCTTGTGGCACCTGACTTGCGATGCACAAACGAAAAAAAAATACGCAGGTGGTATTTTTTCTTGCAGCTATCAGCAATTCTTCACGCAGCGGCCAATTGACGAGTTCTCACTTGGCTGCGAAGTCCGGGATACGGTCTTTTCACAAAGAGTTCTGAAGAACACAAGACGACAAATCGTGCGAAGGCTTTCGGGAGTGTGATATACTCGACCGCACATTGATTTTCCGCAGAACGCTTCGAGTGACACTCTAACCTCGTCCACCTAGGGGAAAATCTTTATGAGGTTGAGTATACAAGAATCTGGCAGAGTGTACACGCGAGCCCTTGTTCGCCCGACCACACGCGCTAAGCCGTACCTTGTGCCAGCAGACGGCTTTCGCTATTGCAGGTAGTGAGTGAAGGCCTAGCCTTGTCCGATTTGCGTCTTAGACCCAAAGTTCGCCATGGCGAACTTTGATCTTCTGCAGCAAACGGCAGTATTCGACGACTCACTGTCAATTAGAAAAGCTGCAGTGGGACATTGTTCACGCTTCACTGTAAAAAAAAACGTACAGGTAGTCCATCCATATCGTACTTGCTGCATCCAAAAATTGGAAAACTTCACAAAAAAATTCCGCGTACACGGATTGGCAGGCTATCGCACAGTCGCTTGAGCAAACACTTAGGTGATAAAAAAATGGCACTTGGGGTCGAAAATACCAAACTCAGCGCTGACTCACACTCGCAAATATGTCACTTTGTGCTTGACTGGAGTATAAGAACCAATTCGCACGTCGCAGACTCTCTCTGATTTTTGCCGCGTGTACGGAATAATAGTATATCGGTCACGATCGGGAACCCCAAAGAACCAGTCTATTCAGTTGCTCACGGCATTCTTGCATCCTTTTTGCAGTCACTGACTACAGATGGAGAAGACGGTCCGTGCCACGAGAAGTTCAGGGTCCACTGTTGAACGATAGTATTGTAATCCGTATACGCGGGATTTTTGCGCATTTTCTCAGTACAATAAAAGAACCTTGCAGCACGCGCAGTTCTCGGTATTTGACTTAGAATTGCAATCTTTTCTACGTATACTCAACTTTATCAAGATTTTCCTATAGGTGGCCGACGAGAGAGCGTAACTCTTAGGCGTTCTGCGGAAAATCAATGTGCAGTCGAGTATACCCAGAGGGCACAATTTTCCTAGGTTTCCTATTTTGCTGAGAAATTCGTCAAAAATCAGGGGACTTGAGCCAAAATGCACGAGAGCGCGAGGATTTTAGTTTTAACTCGGCAGTCCATACACGAGGAAAAAATTTTTCGCTCTGCTTTTGGCCGCTGTGATTGTGATTGGAGCTGTATTCAATGCGCGACGGAAAGTCTGTATCAGCCGAGGCTAGGGACGGGAGAGTGCACTCTTTGCGAGCAGAGATTCGGATTGTCTTTTGAGCGCCATGGGAAGAATCACAGTGCCGATGCGTATAGCCTTGAGTTCGGATATTCTTGAAACATCCTGACTTTTTAATCCGACAGCAAAATTCGCCCTTTGCTGCGGCCTTAAAAAACGCCTTGCTATACTGCAGTCAGAAAAAAAGTTGCCACTTGGAGTTAAAAATACCGGCCTTGGGTGCTGACTCCCGTTCGCAACAATGTCAGTTTGTTTTCGGCTGGCGTATATCGGAAGGGGCAGCAGTCTGGTGGGGTTTGGACAAGCGCGTACAGTGTTTTCCCGCAAGAGGCATTTGCAGCGTATCTTTGTCTTTCGAGAGCTGAACCTTACGCTTTTCATAGACGCGCCGCGCAATAGGGCCGAACGTTGCGCAATCGCGAGATCCTTCTCGGCGTGCACAGACTGTGAGAACCTGCGGCGCCGCTTCTTGCGGCGAGAAAGACTTGCCCTAAGAATGAGCAGATGGCGGTTGCGTGTCACAATGATTCCGCAACAGAAAGTTGCCTTGACAGTCGCTTTCTTTCGGGATCTCGTGGGAAAACGCATGCGCGATCAGGTATACGTGCCACGTGACTTGGTGAGCGGTCGTATACTGCGGTCAGCTTGCTTGAGTATAGTATCTGGCCGGAGGAGACGGCGTACGCCTCCTCAAAGTGAGGCCAAAGTAGGGGCAGCTTTTTTCTGGCTTGAGTTGAGACAAAAGGGAAGCACTGTTTCCTAGCATTTTTTGCTTAGGAAGTTTGAGCTCTTTGGTCCCTTTGATTTTAGTTTTCGCAGAGAAGATGGAGAATGTGCCAGGCGATAAAGCCGAGTGTTGCGGCTGAGGGGAGAGTCAAAACCCAGGCGACAACAAGATTTCTCGCAAGACCCCAGCGAACCGCCGAGAGACGGAGTGTTGAGCCAACACCAAAGAGAGCCGAAGAAATAGTCTGCGAGGTAGAAATTGGGGCACCGAAAAAGGAGGCCAGGGATATGACAAAACTAGCCGAGCATTCGGCTGTGAAACCGTGGGCCGGGGAGAGTCGAAAGATACGGCTTCCCATGGTCTTCACGATTTTCCACCCGCCTATGGCTGTGCCTGTGGCCATGGCGAGGGCGCAGGATAATTTAACCCAAAGAGGGACGGTGATGTCGCTTGAAAGCCCAAAGGTGACAAGGGCAAGTGTCATAATGCCCATTGTCTTTTGTGCATCGTTTAATCCGTGGCTTAAAGCGACGAAGCTGGCGGAGCAGCACTGGAGTTTGCGGAATATGGAATCCACTTTTTGACGTCGCATGCGGGCAAATATCCAGTATATCGCCCACATGCCTAGAAAGCCGGCAAGAAAGCCTAAAAGAGGGGCCAAAACAATAGGTATGAGAATTTTTTGGATGATGCCTGGGAAATTCAGGCTCATGATTCCGGAATGCGCGTATGCCGCGCCGATAAGGCCGCCTAAAAGGGCGTGCGATGAGGAGGAGGGAATGGCAAAATACCAGGTGATGCAGTTCCAGACAATCGCAGCGAACAGGGCCGCGAGAACGAGGATCTGACTGTTTTCGATCACTGCCGTGTGGACGATGCCTCCTCCGACTGTCCGCGCAACCTCCGTGCCTAAGAGGGCGCCGATAAGGTTGAGGATGGCCGCAGCCGTGACGGCAACGCGCGGTGAGATCACGCGGGTTGAGACAATAGTCGCTATGGCATTGGCGCTGTCGTGGGCTCCGTTTGTGATATCAAAGAGGAGGGCTACGACAATAATCGCTATGAGGAGGAGGGGAATATCAAACATGTTTCAACACCGCTTCTTCAATGGTTTCGGCGAGAGTGTTGATATGTTCGAGGGCGCTGTCCATGCGCTCGTAGGCCTGGCTCCACTTGAGCGCCCGCAAAAGTTCCTTGTCCGTGAGTTCCCTGTTTTCGTCCATAAGCTCGGCAATCCCTGTCGCCATAACCATGTCCGCCTCGTCGCGCAGACTTCTGAAGGCATGGGTTTTATGGCAGTCTTTGCGGTGGGAGAGACCGTTCAGCATAACTGATGTTAAGCTTAACATGTCATTCGCAAGCCGGGCCAGCTGGAGCATGGGAAAACGGATGCGGGGAAATTCAAAGATATGCAGGCGTATGTCGAGCCGCTGGAGGGCATCCATGGAGTTTTCCTGGCTCTGATTGATGCGCAGGATGTCCTCTCTGTCTATAGGTGTAATAAAAGCCTTGGAGAGTTCTCGTAGTATTTTTCCGTGCAGCTTGTCTCCTGCAGCTTCAAGAATGGCAATTTCCTTGTGGGCTTGGTCCTTATTCTTGTCATCCTCTAGCATGCGGACCACCCATTCGCCAATTGAACGCAGCTGAGCATTTTGTTCTTTCAGCATGTCGAAAAAGGGAGGCGCTTTCGGGAGCAGGTACGGAAACATAGAACCTCCTAAGGCTATGATGTTCCATGAACCGTTTCTAGCATAGAAGAGCGCATCTGTACAGAAGATGGCAGAACAGAAAATGTAGAATTTAAAGTGTTTCTTGAGGTCGTCTTGCAAAATGATAAAAAAAATCGTAGGAATTTCGTGTGGGCCGCTCTACCCTGTGCGGCCATATGGCAATCGATGAAATGAAAGCGAGTGATCTTTGTACACATTGAAAAGTGAGCATATTCTCGAAGGGCAGGCGGAACTCTGCGCCGCCCTGGCTTCTGTCTGTAAATTCAAGGGCTATACCCTCTATTTTCCGCGATCTGGAGGCGAGGCTGGGCCGCAGCTTCTGCCACGAGAGCGCAAGCTTCTTTTGCCGCTCATCTGGCATAAGGAACTCTTGGGCGTTCTTGTTCTCCAAAACATTGTGAGCCGGCAGATCCGGCCCATTCTTCCCGCTCTTCCCGCCATAATTGAGCTGACACTTGAAAAAATGGCCCTTGCCCGTGAGCTGGCCACAGATCCTGTGACAGGCCTTCTGCGCGAGCAGTCCCTCTATGCCTGGATGGAGGAAGAGTGCGCCATCGCGAAGGCCCCAGACAATTTGGGCAAGGATCTTGCCGCTGTTCCGGCCTACAAGCTCTGTATGGGGCTCATCCTTCTGCGCATATTTAATGGCGAGGAGATTGTCATGCGCTGCGGCGCGCGGTTCACAGATTCCCTTCTTGCCGAATGCGCGGACGCGCTGCGCAGTCAGTGCGGATCCGGCTGCCTTGTGCGCTCGGACAGGTATGAATTTGGTTTTCTTTTTCAGGCAACCGGCAGAGAAAAATGTCGGCAAAAAGCCGAAACGCTTCTTGCCGCTGTCAATGCCCTGTCCTTTGTCAATCCACTGACCCGCCAGTCCGTACACCCCCTCTTTGGGGCAGGTTTCGCCTACTACCCGCATGACATGCGCGGCTACGAACTGCAGTTTCCAATCTATGAGCAGGCCACAATTCTTAGGCGCCGCGTCTCTCTTGCCTGCGATGTCGCCTCAACCGGGCGCTGTGTCGCCTATACTGAGATCGTCAAGAAAGGCGGCCGGATTACCCAGGTCTATCCGCTTGGCCGCTTCCGCATTAATCTTGGCCGAAGGATGGGCGTGCGCAACGGCATGCGTTTTGCGGTTTTTGGCATGGGAGATGAGCGGGCCTGTAAGGGGGATCTGACCATTGTCCAAGTCGGGAAACGCGATGCCATAGCCGAGGTCGGCTACCTGGAAAAGCCAGGAGAGCTGCCTGAGGCCGGCGATACCCTGCTCTATCTGAATGAAAAGCGTCCTGTAGGCGAGGAGAGTCTTGAGAGTCCCGCAGTCTTTTCAGAAAAGCTGGCTTTGGAGAGTGCGGAGAGTTCTGTCTTTTCCCTGGCCATGGTGCATGTCGAGGGACGGGAGGATCTGCCGCTTGAGGAGGCGGTTACAAAGGCGCTTTGCGTATGGACTGAAATCTTTCCAGACACGCCCGCGCCCACACGGCACAGCCCAAACGTACTCGCCGCTTTCCACAGCGAGGTTATGGCCTGCGACCTGCAAAAACGTTACAGAACACTGTGCGAGCGCTTATCCGCTCAAATGATTCCCGCAGCCTGCGGGATTGCCGGCTATCCCTTCCTCTCATTTCTTCGAAGCGAAATCCCAGATTTAGCTGTGAAGGCTGTCGAGTACGCGCTCCTTTTGCCTGAGCCACGAGTCGGCCTCTGCGATTCGATCGCTTTCACCATCAGTGCCGACAAAAGAATGAGTCTTGACGATTTGTTCGGGGCGCTTGAGGAATACAAGATCGCCCTAACACTCGATGAGAATAACGACATGGCCTGGAATTCCATGGGTGTCTGCATGGCGGCTCTTGGCAGAAGAGAGGAGGCGCGACGCCATTTTCTTGAGGCTTTAACCCGCATACAAGAAGACGACCGGCGTGCGCAGATTCTCTACAATCTGGGCACTGTGAGCCAGTCGCTGAATGATACGGAGGGGGCGCGCAAGTACTTTAGCGAGTGCGTGGAAAAGGATCCTGACCATTTGTACGCCTGGATCCGTCTTGGGCAGATGTTTGAGGAGGCGGGCGACCTGGATGCGGCCTGGCGGCATTTTAAACGCGGCTCAGATATCGAGAGCAAGGGGGAAAATAGCTCAAGTCTTGCGAGACAAAATCTTGCGCGCTTGGCTGTCAAGACGCATCGCGAAGATCTTGCCCGCTCTATTCTGCAGCGGGGCCTGCGCTTAAATCCAGAGGATTCGGCGGCCATGCTCATGCTTGCGCGCATTTATCTCGATTGCGGGGAGAATCCTGAACTTGCCGAAGCCCTTGCCCGCAAAAGTCTGGCCATTAATGAATCGAAAAAGGCCTGGCATATTCTTGCCGAAGCCCTTCGCGCCCTTGATCGTGTCGATGAAGCGAACCGCGCAGACGCGCAGGCGCTCTCATAGCCAAAGAGATTACGCCCGTGCGGCATCGCCGCGCAGACGCAGACACGTTTCGCCAAGTTCGCGCAGACTTGCGTCCTCTGGAATTTTTTTCAGTCCTTCACGGATATAGCCAAGAGCCCTGCCGTATTCTTTGCAGTCCATGTACAGGCGGGCTATCACAAGAAAAATCGAGTGTTCGTCACGGTAGTTCTTTAAGGCTTCCGTGAAGGATGCCTCAGCCTCCCGCATCTGCCCGCGGGCGAGATAGTTTTTTGCATCCCTGATTGCGCTGTCAATGCGCAGTTTCCGATCGGCAGCTTCTTCGAAGGTCTCCTCGCTCTGCTTGCCAATCAGTGTTTGGTAGACGCGGGCGAGAAGAATCACAATCTCCCGCTCCGCGCCGGCCTTGTAGATAATGGGCTGGGTATAGATTTTTTTGAACTGGGGATCGGCGGTTGCGGCATTGAGCGCTTCGCGGAAATCGGTGCGCATATCCGTTGGGAAGCGCTGACCATTGAGTTCTTTAACCGAGCTTATAAGCAGCAAAAGCGCTGTTTTCAAATCGCGTCGCTGACAACTTGTCTTGACGCGGCCGAGATCTTCACGAATTTTCCGGGCGTTCACAAAACACCTCTCTGTGTTGCAAAAAGACCATTCTTTCCGTATGAGAGAGACAACTGCTATCTGATGAAAAAAGTGCCTCGAGTTCGCGATGCTGAAAGACTGCAAGAATGCGCCCATCTGGGCGAGAAAACTGTCCCTGCGCTTGTCGCCAAAACGCGGAGTCACTTTTGTCCGCTGCCTGTTCGCTTTTGAGCCAGAGCCAGTCTCGTACTCCAACCTCGAAGAAAGTGCGAGGTTCTGCCCTTACTCTGGAATGGACAGCACACAGCGCACGCACTGTTATCCTAAAGAAATACAGGGGCATTTCTTGCTTGAGAATTCCTAAGCCAGAAAATGCTCATTTTTGAGGACATTGTAGGCCACACTATCCCCTGGCGATTCTTCTCGCACATTTGGACGCTGTCCCCGAGTCCAGGTGGGAGTCCAGGCGCCTGTGCGCTCAAAGCTCACAAAGTTTATGTTCTTTGCCGATGTATAGCAAGTCCCGTTCGGAGTGGTGATTGTCATGGCTCGCATTCTTTATGGTATCCACGGCACAGGTCACGGCCACGCCATGCGCGGGCTCACCATAGCCCGCATGTTCAGGGAACACGAATTTCTCTTTGTCACAAACGACGACGCCCCGGCGGTTCTTGAGCCTGAATTTCCCGTGTACCGCATCCCAAACCTGGGCACGGTCTTCTCGAACTATGCCGTGGATATGCGGCGCACTATTCTGCGTGCGCTTCCCACTCTCTGGAATAGAAAGCGCATTCTTAAGAATCTTGCAGAGTGCGTCCGCGATTTCATGCCGACTGTGTGCATGACAGATCTTGAGTACTTTGTTCCGCAGGCGGCCCGCTTCTTTGATCTACCCTGTCTGACCCTTGATCATCAGCATATCATAACCGTATGCCGCCACGATCTGCCGCCAAGACTTTGGTGGGACGCCTTTCTCCAGGGCCTGACCCCCAAGTATCTTTTTAGGCCAACCGATCCTGCGCTGATTGTCTCCTTTTATGCCCCACCCCTTCTGCCAAAGAGCCGGGCGCGCATTGTGCCCCCGCTTCTGCGCAAAAGAGTTCTGGCAGCTAAGCCGGAAGAGGGCGAGCATATTCTTGTCTATCAGAGTAATTCTACCCACGCGGCCCTTATTCCTTTTCTTAAACAAGTCACACAGCGCACCTGCTATGTCTACGGCTATCCCAAACGCCAGGAAAAGAGCGGAAACATTGTCTTTATGGAAAAAAGCGAGGACGGCTTTCTTGACCATTTGCGCACAGCTGCCTACGTCATTCAGGGGGGAAGCCACACACTGATGAGCGAGGCCTTTTTCTTAGGAAAACCCGTGCTGTCCCTTCCTGTGTCCGCCATGGTTGAACAGCGCTTTAATGCCCTCTATCTCGAACGTCTTGGTTTTGGGATGCAGGCCAGTATGGCTGAGCTTTCCCCGTCTCTTTTTGCGCGCTTTGAAGAGCGTCTGCCAGAGTTTCGCAGGGCACTTCTTTTGGCCGCGCACGAGGAGAGACTCTGCGGAAACGCGCTGATTGGCCGGCTTGTGGGATCCTTTATTGAGACGCAAAATCCTTTGTCTGTCTACGAATGAGCCTGGGACTCGCCACAAGAGAGTGCGTATTGGCTTCGCCAAGTCCCGTGTATACAAAGCTCGGACCGCACATTAATTTTCCGCAGAACGCTTCGAGCTAGGGGAAAATCTTTATGAGGCTGAGTATACGTCGTACAGCAGAGTTCTGCGTACAAGAAGCACACGAACTTTGGTGAGCCAGTACGAGAGGTTTTTGTCTGTATTGTCAGAGAACAACGATTTTTTACTTAAAAAAGGAGGCGGCGTCTTCTTCCCAATTTGGGAACGCAACGCTGAAGAGCTCATGAATGCGGTCATTTCAAAATACGTTTCGGTGAGCCTTATTGCGCGCATTGCCATCGGCATGGTTGTGGGGGCAGTACTTGGGCTTATTCTCCCCTCATTGCGCGGAATCGGCATTTTAGGCGACTTCTTTGTCGGGGGACTGAAAGGCGTAGCCCCGGTCCTGGTTTTCATTCTTGTTTTGAACTCTCTTGCGAACGCGCGACAGCTTGCCGGCGGACGCTTCAAAACAGTAACCAAGCTCTACCTGCTCGCCACCTTTTTTGCCGCCTGTACAGCGGTCGTTGGCAGTTTTCTCTTTCCTTTGACCATTCAGCTTGATTTAGCGGGGGCCACGACCACTCCTCCTGGCGGCCTTGGTGAGATCCTGGGGAATCTCTTTGCCAAAATGGTTGAGAATCCCATTTTGGCCCTCTCCAGGGGCGATTATGTCGGCATTCTTTTTTGGGCCATTGTCTTTGGTCTCTGTCTTAAGAAGTTCGCAAAACCCGAGACACTGACCTTTATGGCCGATCTCTCATCCATGGTTTCCGACGCTGTCCGCGTGGTCATTGAATTTGCTCCCTTCGGCATCTGCGGTCTCATGTTTAGCGTTGTGTCGGAAAACGGCCTGGCGATCTTTGTCAACTACGGAAAGCTGCTCCTTCTTCTTGTTGGCTGCATGCTCGTTGTGGCTTTGGTGGTTGATCCGCTTATCGTCTTTTTCTTTACCAGGGAAAATCCCTATCCCCTTGTCCTGCGCTGCCTGCGTGAGAGCGGGGTTACGGCCTTCTTCACTCGGAGTTCCGCCGCAAATATCCCGATCAATATGAGTCTTTGTAAGAAGCTGGGCCTTGATCCAGACTTCTACTCTGTTTCCATTCCTCTTGGCGCAACAATCAATATGGGCGGCGCGGCCGTCACAATCACGGTCATGACCCTGGCTGTCGCAAATACGATGGGCGTTCACCTCGATTTTTCGACAACAGTCATGCTTTCTTTCCTGTCAACTCTTGGTGCCTGTGGTGCATCGGGCGTTGCTGGAGGCTCCCTTTTGCTCATCCCCATGGCCTGCTCCCTTTTTGGCATTATCAATGATATCGCTATGCAGGCGGTTGCCGTCGGTTTTGTTATCGGCGTTGTGCAGGATTCGGTTGAGACAGCCATTAACTCAAGCACGGACGTTATTTTCACCGCAACGGCCGAGACCTATAAGCGCAGAACTGGGAAAAAAGAAGAGTCCGCGTAAAGCGGGAGTCGCAAGCAAAGGCGGGTGTACGTACGCACACCCGCCTTCTTTTCCTGTTTCAAAAACAATCTGCTTGTCTTACGGCGTCACAGCGAAGTTGATCCTTGTTGCTTCCTGTATGGCTTTCCAGGGAAAAGGGTACATCAGCGGCCGGGTATACGTTTAGGCTGTGTGCCAGCTGATAAAAAGCTTATAGGCCGGGTTTTCCGTCTCATCGATGTGTGAGAAGCCCATGGCCGCAACCCGATCAAGAAATTCTTGAAAGGCCTGCTTTTTCTCCTCTGAGACATCAAAACCCATAAGAACGCGTCCGAAATCGGCGCCGTGGTAGCGGTACTGGAAGAGGGTTATGCTGAATTCTGTCTGCATGGCGTCTATGAAGTTGAGCAGGGCGCCTGGACGTTCAGGGAAGAAGAAACGTAAGATGCGTTCGTGGCTTATATTGGGGGCATTGCCGCCGACAAGGTGGCGGATGTGGAGTTTGGCGAGTTCGTTATCGCTCAAATCGATGGCTGAGAAGCCTTTTTCTTTTAGGTCGGCAAGCACTTCCGCCACATCGTCCCGTCCCTGGATTTTGATGCCAAGTAAAACGCGCGCCTGGATGGGATCGACAGAGCGTGTGCAGAGTTCAGTGATATTGCGATTGCCAAGAGCGGCGATAAAGTGGCGGAAACTGCCGATTTCTTCGGGTATAGTCACAGCAAGCAGGGCTTCGCGTCCTGCGCCAAGCTCGCTTCGGTCAACCACATAGGAGAGCCGATCAAAATTCATATTGGCGCCGCTCACGATTGCGACAAGATGGCTGTCCTGGACAGCGTTCGCTCGGACATAGGCCTTTAATCCGGCAAGGGAGAGAGCGCCTGCCGGCTCTGCGACAATGCGCGTGTCCTCAAAAACGTCTTTGATTGCGCCGCAGATGGCGTCGGTTCCGACTGTGACAATGTCATCGAGCATGTCACGGCAGATGGCGAAGGTCTCCTCACCCACCTGCTTAACCGCGACACCGTCGGCAAAAAGGCCGACATCCTGCATGACAATGGGGTAGCCGGCCTCGATTGAACGGCGCATTGCGTCGGAATCAGTTGGCTCAACACCGATGACCTTGATCTCGGGTCGAAGTTGTTTGATATAGACGGCAATGCCGGCTGCAAGGCCTCCCCCGCCAATAGGCACAAAGACAGCGTTAATGGGATCGGGATGCTGGCGTATGATTTCCATGCCTATTGTTCCTTGGCCAGCTATGACATCAGGATCCTCGAAGGGGGGGATAAAGATTGCGCCTGTCTGGCGGATAAGTTCCTGGGTGTGCTGCCAGGCGTCGCTGAACGATTCGCCAAAAAGGACAACCTGACCACCAAGGCGGCGCACG
Source organism: Desulfovibrionaceae bacterium (assembly GCA_017454105.1). Lineage (GTDB taxonomy): Bacteria > Desulfobacterota > Desulfovibrionia > Desulfovibrionales > Desulfovibrionaceae > Desulfovibrio. Next base: position 39,142 of record JAFTDR010000203.1, read on the forward strand.
GCGTTGACCTTGATTGCCGGCGTTGTGACAGGCATGACAATGGTCGCATCGCAGCCAAGGCGCCTTGCTGATAGGGCAACGCCCTGGGCGTGGTTGCCGGCAGAGGCTGCGATAACGCCTCTGTGGAGTTCCTCTGCCGAGAGGCGCGCCATTTTATTGTACGCGCCTCTCAGCTTGAAAGAAAAGACAGGCTGCAGATCCTCGCGTTTTAGAAAAACTGTGTTGCGCAGACGGCGCGAGAGGTTTTCCGCTTTTTCAAGCGGGGTCTCACAGGCGACGTCATAGACTCTGCTTAAGAGAACGCGGTTCAGATATTCACTATATCGGGCGTGCATGATACATTTCTCTCCTCTTAAAAAAAGCATAAGACCGTAAAGAACTTGGGACTGAAAAGACGTACGCTGGGCTTTCTTGCGTTACACACAAAAGGCCGATTTGCTTTTGTACTCCACAGGCCTTTGCAATACAATGCCAAAAAGCGGGTGTTTGCCTGACGTCTTTTGTCTTTCGCTTTTCACCCAAGTTTGAGAGGCTCTTTGTACGCAGAACTGTATGCTGGAGGATCCCCAGCTCTTTGTTCACACGTGTCGCTTTTCATTCGCATTCTACTCAGCCTCATAAAGATTTTCCCCTAGGTGAACGATGTCAGAGTGTAACTCTAAGCGTTATGCGGAAAATCAATGCGCATGGCACGTATGCGTTGAAACTCCCAATGCATAACGCGACCGTAGGCGAATTAAGCCAAGAAGAATTGTATAGCCTAAACTATTCATCATCTGTAACGAAAACCGAGCTTTGAGAGATTTTCCATGAAAATCGGGTAGGGAGCTAAGAACTCCGCTCCCGTACGTGCGGCGACGCAACGCTCGTCGCATACGGCGTTTCCCTTTGAAACCTGCAGTCCCGCTATGCGTCGCTTGCGGCGATTTCGACATCTTGTCTTAATTTGCATCCTCTCTTAATTTGCATCCTCGCGTATGCTGGACAAAACAAACCGACCAGACACCAGAGTCCCCCAAAGAGCCTACAATCAACGCATGTGCTGCCTGGTACCGAGAATCAGCTATCGAGATGTGATGGAGGATTTTCTCTTGTATCCCTGAGGGGGGCAGGAGCAACGTCGCTATGACGCGCAGACTCAAAGAAACTGGACGGACAGCCGAGACTCATCTGCTACTCTCAAACAGAAATGACTGTCACAAGAGATCTCTATTCATTGCTTGAGTTTCAGAGCAATGTCTCACAAGAGATGCTTTATCGCCTACCGCGCGCTGTTTGACGAAAAAAAACTGCATTGCTTCTCCCGATTGTCATCTACAATGGTGATACGCCTTGGTCTGCGATCCGTGCAATGAGAGAGATTCACGACCCTGACTATTTTGTAGTAGACATAGGTCGGCTTGACCCTAAGCTACTTAAACAGGATATACTCGAGTCAGAAAAAAAATGCCTTCATACGTGACCTGTGATTTCAGGCATTGCGCTTTTCTAGCTTAACGATGGCAACTTTTTTCCCGACCGCAGTATAGTTTGTTTGGAAGATTGTTTAGGCAGAAACGAGTGAAGGATGAAAAAAAGGATATCGCAGCTCAATTTCGGGGGAATTGGCGAGGATTTTGTGTGGGTGGAAAGAGTTGGTCTTAAACTGGTGACGGGTGAAATCTTCCTTCCCAACATCGTAGGAAGTGCGAGGTTCCGCTGTTGATGACGAAAGCGAGTATAAACGTTTGAAGAGAGATGCCACACAATGTGACGCTATTCATGAACTGGCGGAGTTGGGTACTATGTTGGAGAACGTATTGCCTGATTGGGAAGCGAAAGTTGAAAAAAGAGCAAAAAATGAAATTGCTAAAAATCTCTTAAAAATTGGTATTGCAATAGATAAGATTATGGAGGCAACTGGTTTGTCACAACAAGACATCCTGGCATTAAAAAGTGAAACAACTAATGCTTAAATTGTAGAAGAGTGAGCTTAAATCAAGGTATTCGCTCGCAGGGGGAAGGTAGAATGGAGGGAAGATAGAATGGGGGGCCGCCTCATTGAAGCTTCGCTGCGATTTCTCTTCTGTTTGAGCCTCTGACAGGAGTCTTTTGTACTGAACCTGATACTCTCTTAAGCGTACGTTCCTTTCGATAGGGTATTACAATTCGAGAAGTTGATTGCAATGAGTGCCACACCGCACTGCGAGAGTATCTGGCCTCTCTGCCATAAACTCCTCCAGTCTCTTGCAATCAACCAGTAGAATCGTAATACGTAAGCGTATTGACCCTTTTGACTCCAATCCTAAACTCTTCACCATTGTGAACTTTGCATTGTCAACTCAAAGCGACAATTTTTTTTTCTGACCGCAGTGCTACTTTGCATCACGGGAAGAATCACTGTGATACCCGAGTTGAGGCGCGCATGGGACCTCTTGCGGACGTCCAATATGCGTGTACGTGGGCCTAATCGCAGTGAGACCCTTCAGCGTCGTGATTGCGGCCTTTGGGCAAAAAAAGCCTAGGCCGTAAGGCAGAATTTTCATGCTGCACTTTCATATTATCACCCTGTTTCCCGAATTTTTTAGCTCTCCGCTCTCCTGCGGCCTTATGGCGAAAGCTGTGCAGGCGGGGCGTATCTCCTTTTCCTTTCATAATCCCCGCGATTTTAGTGATGATAAACATCGCCATACCGATGACACACCCTATGGCGGCGGGGTCGGGATGGTCATGCAGATTGCTCCAATTGCGCGGACAATTCGCTCCATTGAAAAAACAGGACCTCTTCTTTTTCTGACCCCCTCAGGCAGACCCTTTACCCAAAAAAGGGCAGAGGAATTGGCCAAGGAAGAGCATATAACGCTTATCTGTGCGCGCTACGAGGGGATTGATGCGCGCATTGAGTCGCTCTTCTCCGTTCAGCCGATATCCCTGTGCGATGTTGTGTTAAATAGCGGCGACACTGCGGCCCTTGCTGTGATTGAGGCCTGCGCGCGGCTTGTTCCAGGATTTATGGGTAAGGGGAGTAGTGCGCGTGAGGAGAGTTTTGCGGAGAATCTCCTCGAATATCCCCAGTACACAAGGCCGCCTGTGTTTGAGGGGGTGGCGGTTCCAGACATCCTCTTGACAGGCCATCACGCAAAGATTGCGGCCTGGCGCAGGGCAAAGGCTCTTGTTAGGACACGGCGCATGCGCCCTGATTTACTGGATGGGGCGCGGTTAACAGCGGCCGATGCGGCGAGCCTGGCAGAAGAGAGGGATGCGCTCCGCGGCCGGAATCTTTCGTTCTGCCTAGTCCATAGCCCTGTGCGCATTGACGGCAAAGCCTCTGGAACCTCATCTTTGACAAATCTTGATGTGCATGATATTGCACGAATTTCTGCAAGTTATGGTCTCGGTCCTTTTTTTGTCGTAACTCCGCTCTCTGACCAGCAGGAGATCCTCTCCCGCATTCTCGATCACTGGCTTCGGGGACCTGCTGCCCGATCGCATCCAGACAGGGCAGAAGCCCTGCGTCTTGTTGAGCCCGCGCGCACAATTGAAGAGGCGTGCGACAAGCTTGCAACAATTCGTGGCGAGCGTCCCTTTGTTATCGCAAGTTCAGCGCAGTGGTCGGGAGCAGTCCTTGGGATTGGTCAGGTGCGCGAGCTTCTTGACCGGGGACCGGTTTTATTGTGTTTGGGAACAGCCCAGGGCCTGGCCGATGCGGCGCGCAGGCTCGCTCACGCAACGGTGCGGCCGCTGCGTTTTTTGGGCTACAATCATCTTTCGGTGCGCAGTGCCGCTGCCGTCTATGCGGACAGAATTGTCGGCGATTTTGATTGAAAGCCGTTGCCGGGAGTGAAAGGAGTATGAGCGATGAATGTTATTGAAAAAATAGAACGGGAAAACATGCGTATGGATATGCCGACTTTCCGTTCCGGCGATACGGTCAAGGTCCATCTGCGTATCGTTGAAGGCGAAAAAGAGCGCATCCAGGTCTTCCAGGGCAATGTCATCCGCGTCTCACGCGGAACGACAAATGCGAGCTTTACCGTCAGAAAAATTTCCGACGGTGTCGGCGTTGAGCGTATTTTTCCGCTCTATTCCCCCTTTATCGACCACGTGGAAGTTGTCTCTGAAGGCCGTGTGCGCAGAAGCCGCCTGTATTATCTGCGCGATCTTAAAGGCAAAGCCGCGCGTATCAAACCCAGAAATCGGTATCAGTAAAGAAGTGCGAACGAGGCAGCTATTGTCTCGTTCCTTTTTTTCTGCGGCCTAAAAAAAGCGAAGCGGGAGATTGTATGGCGAGTACAAAGCGCCAGCTCTTGCTCTATGAACGGCCCGCAGCTGTCCTAGCCGGCATTGATGAGGTCGGGCGGGGGGCGCTCGCCGGGCCGGTTGTGAGCTGTGCTGTCATTCTCGCTTCCCCCATCCCTGGTCTTGCCGATTCAAAGACTTTGAGCTGCGATGTGCGCGAGAGGCTTGCCGCGCAAATACGCAAGGAGGCTTTGGCCTACGGCATAGGCCTTGTTGGGCAGCGCATGATTGACAAAATCAATATTTTGCAGGCGACCTTTATGGCCATGGCTATCGCTGTATCCAGACTTCGTGTGACCCCAGGGATTCTCGCTGTTGACGGCCGCTTTACCATTCCAGAACGCTATATACGCCGCTTCTTTTGCCACAGGCATGGGGGAATGGAACCTGCGCAAAAAGCCTATATCCGGGGGGATGCGAGCGTGCCTGAAATAGCCGCGGCTTCGATTGTCGCTAAGACATACAGAGACGCGCTTATGCGTGGTTTTGCGGAGCGCTGGCCGGACTACGGTTTTGAGCGGCATGTTGGCTACGGGACGGCCTACCACCGTGAGGCACTGGCACGCCTAGGTCCCTGTCCTCTGCACAGGCTGTCTTTCCGCAGTGTTGTCTGTGAATGAGGCGAGCGATCGAGGAGCGCTATGGAAAGAGGTCATCTTTGGCTTGTCGCAACCCCCCTTGGCAATCTCGGCGATTTTTCCGAGCGGGCCCGCGCCGTGTTATCCAGCGCGGACTGCATTTTAGCTGAAGATACGCGACGCACCTTGCAACTTCTCCGCCTCGCAGGTCTTCAGCATTCGCAGGTCATAAGTTTTCACGATCACAATGAGGAGGACAAGCTCTCCCAAGTCTTTTCACTCTTGCAGGAGGGAAAGACAGTTGCGCTTGTCTCGGATGCGGGTACCCCCCTCATTGCCGATCCAGGCTATAGACTTGTTCGGGCCTGCCGGAAAATGGGCTTTCCTGTGTCCATTGTGCCTGGCCCCTCGGCTCCGCTCGCAGCTCTTGCTATATCGGGCATTCCTCCTATTCCCTTCACCTTTCTTGGCTTTTTGCCCAGAAGTGAGAGCGATCTGCGTAAGCTTTTTGCGCCCTATGCCTCCCTTGTGACGACCCTTGTTTTTTTCGAGCGGGCGGATCGTCTGCGAACAAGTCTTGGTTTGGCCAGCGAGATTCTTGGCCCGCGGGAAGTCGCCGTGTGTCGGGAACTCACAAAGACGCATGAAGAGGTGCTGTCTTTGTCGCTTTCTGCCATTGGTGAGCTTCCGCTCCTCCTTGGGGAAATCACAGTTGTTATAGGGCCGCCTGTCACAAGAGAGCGCACAGAGAGAGCAAAAGTTATAGCCGCCCTCGCGGACGCTTTGGCAAAGGGTGCGCCTGCCCGCCAGATTGTGAAGGAGGTTAGGGAGTCTGTCGTTGGCTGGGGGAGTAAGGAACTCTACGCTCTTCTTGAAACGCAAAAGCGCGGGCCGCTGGGAGGTAGCGGGTATGGCGAAGAAAAAAGGTAGCGACGGCCTTGTCAACAAAAAAGCGCGTTTTCTCTATGAGCTTTCAAACTTTACCGAGGCTGGGATTGCCTTAACTGGCCCAGAGGTTAAGAGTATTCGGGCCCATAAGGTGAATTTTGTCGATAGTTACGTGGAATTTAGAAATGGTGAGGCCTGGCTCACTTCGCTCAATATCGCGCCGTACGAGAATGCGGGCTATGTTGTTCAGGAGCCAGATAGGCCAAGACGCCTCTTGCTCCATGCCGTAGAAATAGCCCGCCTTGCGTCGCAGGTTGCGCAGAAGGGCTTAACTGTTGTTCCGGTCCGCCTGTATTTTGTGCGTGGCAAGGTCAAGGTTGAAATCGCTCTTGGCAGAGGCAAGAAACTCCATGATCACAGGGAAAGTCTGAAACAGAAAGCAGTTGAGCGCGATCTGGCGCGGGATAGGGTATAAGGAGTTTTCTATGCGCATTCTTCTTGTGACGCTCTTTTCCCTTTTTCTTTTGTTCTCAGAGGCCATGGCCGAGACGGCCCGCTTTACTGTGAGCGGCACAGACTTCACTGTGTCTGTCCCTGAAGGTTGGATTTGGGAGACGATTTCCGATGGTCTGCAGATCACGAGACACGACAAACAGGCTTCGATTGCTCTCTCTCTTTTCCCGAATCCAGAAAAGGTGAATCTCGCTTCTTTTTTGCAGAGTGTGCTCTCAAGTGTCAATTTGACGGACAGTAAAAAGGTTGAGAAGAAAAATTCCGTGACTATTACCGGACACAAGCAAAATATTGCCTACACTATTGTCCTCACAGATCGCGGGGACTCTATGCTAGCCTGTGTCGGCTCAGGATCAGAGAAGAAAATCATTGATGCCTTTGTCGCCTCGTTGAAAGAAGAGCCAAAGAAGAGTGAGTGAGGCCAAAAAAAAGCGTTCCAGAATGGAACGCATTTTTTTTGGCCTAGGGTGTATTGTAGAGGTCGAGAAGGCCTTCGGGGGGAGCTATGACAATCCGCTTTGTATCGGTATCAAGGACAACGATAAAATCGGGTTGGGCAGGAAAGAGAATCTCTCTCCCATCATCGCCTATGATCGACCAGACATCGGTCCCAAGAACGACGTGGGAGAATCGACCGATGGCAGTGCCATCTTGTAGAAAAACTGTTGATCCTACGAGATCGCTCACATACGCTTCGTTGTTTCCTGGAGGCGGAAGGGAAGCTCGCAGGGTGAGAATTTTTTTGCCGCGAAGTCCGGCGGCCTGCTCTCTGGTCACAACACCGGCTATGCGCACGAGCAGACGGCCGTTGTGCATGCGGGCCTCTTCAATGGTTATCGGTTCTGGAGCCGAGTTGCCGGATTGCAGATAATATGGGAGAGACTGTGAAAACGGGGAGACGCCGTACCACGCGAGGGCTATCTCCCCATGTACACCGTGTGGTTTTGACACGGAAGCCATATGAATGTACGTCTCGCTCATACATGCCATTATTCCAGAATTTCAAGAACCGTACGCTTCTTTGAACGTGTTGAAGCGGCGCTCAGAATTGTGCGCAGGGCTCGCGCTGTGCGCCCTTGCTTGCCTATGACCTTTCCCAGATCATCTTGAGCGACCTTCAGTTCCAGGACTGTGGTTTGTTCTCCTTCTACTTCATTGACTTGCACGTCATCTGGATGGTCCACGAGTGACCGTGCAATGTACTCTATCAGGTTTCGCATGGCTCCCCTCCTTCACCTCAGCCGAAGGGCAAGCGCCTCTACATATGCTCCTTTAAGAGGGAACGGACTGTTTCAGTCGGCTTTGCTCCTCGATCAAGCCAGGCTTTAATTTTTTCGGCATTCAGTTTGACGTCCGGCGGATTTGTCATCGGATTGTAGTACCCAAGAAATTCTAAAGGACGACCATCGCGTGATGTGGTGTCATTTGCTGCAACAACCCGGTAAAAAGGATGCTTCTTGCTGCCGAGACGGGCCAATTTGAGTTTTACTGCCATTTTTAGACTCCTTTATGTGCTACTATACCTTGTGAGGAAAAAAAAGCAAGTCTCTGTGCGATACACTGCCCCAGATCTTCCGAAGTACGCGCGTAAAGAAAAAGTGACGGAGCGCACAAGCTGTGCAGTGCGGCTTAGGGCACGCGGGGCTCAGCGTAAAAAAAGTTTGAGCGCTGCCTAGCGTACGAACGCTGCTCGGCCAAAACCGCGAGATGAGCTAGGCATTGCCGAATGCCAGAGTCACTGTTCGCGCACGTCTATGGCCAGACTAGAGCGTGAGCATGGAGGCGAACCGCGAGATATCGATGCGATGGGCGGGCGATCCGAATTCTAGCGTTTTCTGCGGCGCTGTTTGTCCTTCTTTTTCCTGCGGTTTTTTTCTGCGGCGCTATGCGACGATTCCTTCGATTGGCCAAGTCCCCGAAAGGGCATGGCCGGATTCTGGAAGGCCTGCGCCATACCGGCATAATTGTCGAAGCCCCCCAAATTCCCGAAATTCCCAAGGTTCCCGAGTCCGCCCGCACCAGCCATTTTGGGATTGATTTTCGAGAGATCCGGCGATTTTTTCATGAATGTTTTCATCGCTTTGCGCATCTGCTCAAAAGAGCGCAACATGTCGTTGACCTTCTGTATGCTGACTCCCGAGCCTTTGGCGATGCGCGCGCGACGGCTGCCGTTTAAAATTTCCGGCATCTCCCGCTCCTGCTTGGTCATGGACTGGATAATGGATTCCATTTTGGCCATTTCCTTGTCCGGGACCATGTTTGCCGCTTCGTGGAGCTTTTCTTTGAGTGAGCCAAAACCGGGAACGAGTTTTAAGATCGATTCAAACGAGCCGAGCTTCTTGATCTGGCGCAAATGCGCAAGAAAGTCGTTAAAATTGTAACTTGCCTTTTTCATCTTGTCGGCAAGTTTTTTGACTTCCTCCTCATCAAACTCGGCCTGCGCCCTTTCAACCAGTGTCAGGACATCGCCCATGCCGAGAATGCGCCCGGCTATCCGGTCTGGGTGAAAAATCTCGAGTTCCGAGAGTTTTTCGCCCATGCCGACAAATTTGACTGGTGCGCCAGTGACAGAGCGGATTGAGAGCGCGGCCCCGCCGCGGGCGTCGCCATCCATCTTTGTTAAGATGACCCCTGTGAGGGATAGTTTCTCATGGAAGGTCTGCGCAACTGTGACCGCTTCCTGGCCGGTCATAGCGTCGGCGACAAAAAGAATTTCCTGCGGGTGCAGGAGATCCTTCAAATCTTTCAGCTCGTCCATGAGCGGCTCATCGACATGCAGACGGCCTGCAGTGTCCAGGAGAAGAACGGTTGCCCCTTCCTCTTTGGCCTTGGACAACGCGGATTCGGCTATCTCGTGGGGCGTCATGGAAGTAGTCGAAGGAAAATAGGGAATATTGAGCTGTTTGGCAAGTGTTACGAGCTGATCGATGGCTGCCGGTCGGTAGACATCGAGGGGCACAAGATAGGGGCGCATTTTCTTTTTGCGCAAAAAATTGGCCAGCTTGCCCGCAGACGTTGTTTTGCCTGAGCCCTGGAGTCCTACGAGGAGTATGCTCGCAGGTTGGGCACCTGCGAGGGAGAGTTCGCTTGTCTCGCCGCCAAGGACACGGACAAGTTCGTCGTACACGATCTTTACGACCTGTTGCGCGGGGTTGACGCCTTTTACGATATTTTGACCCACGCATTTTGTGCGCACGTTTTCGACAAACGATTTGACAACAGCAAAATTAACGTCCGCCTCAAGCAGAGCCAAACGGACTTCCTTAAGGCCGGATTGAATGTTTTCTTCAGTCAGCTGACCGCGACCGGTCAGATTGCGAAAAGTTTGCGAGAGTCTGTCAGATAAATTGTCAAACATAAAACCCCACACAACAGAGTGCATTTCAAAAATTTGAACGTAGTCACAAAAGTTTTTTTCGTCAAGTCGGGATTTCCGCAAAGAAAAGCGAGCGCTCACGAGGGCCGTGATTGTCTGCTGCCTACACCAAGGTATACTCGCAATGTGTGCAATCATCCTACCCAAACTAGGGGAAGCGTTGCGCTGATCCGCCGTGTACGCATAATGGTTTTCTGTCCGTCATCCAGTCACCATTCGGGGAGAATCATTGTGACGCCCTGTACACATGGTTGCGACTGTACGTCAGCTTCCGCAGTATTGGCCAAGGGCGCTCTCTTTTGCCGGCATTTTTGGGCGTACGATCCATTTTTCTTGACTGGCCGCCCTCTTGCGGGCACACTTGGGCTATGAGTACGATCATCCATACGAGTATGCCCAATACTTTTCTTGTGACCGAGGCCGAGAGCGGGCAAAAGCTTTTGCAGATTCTTCTCCGCCGCCTGCACCTCCCAAAGTCTCTGCTTCACCGCTGGATTCGCACAGGCCAGGTGCGCTGCAATGCCTTGCGCTGCACTCCCTATCAAAGAGTTGAAACAGGGGATTCTGTGCGCCTCCCTCCCTTTGCTTTAGCGATCGCGCAAGAGGAACAAAAAGAAGCACAAAAGGACCCTGTGCCTCTCTTTGATCTTCCTGAAGAAATAGGTCGCTATGGCGATCTTATAGCGTATCATAAGCCTGCCGGCCTCTGCACCCATCCTGGATCTGGGCATACGGACAGCCTGGCGACAAGGCTCGCCGCCCATTTTGCGGGAAAGCCCTTTATTCCTGTGCCCTGCCATCGCCTTGATCGGGACACCTCGGGGGTTTTGCTTGTTGCGACAAGCTATGCGAGCTTGCGAGCCGTCTCTGATGCGCTTACAGCCCAAACGCTCACGAAGGACTATCTGTGTTGGGTGCGTGGCCTTTGGACGCACAAGGAGCCGCTTCTTTTGCGGGATTTTCTTGTGAAGGATACGGATGGTGTGCGCGTCTCTGATAGGGGACGTGTGGCTGAGACTCTGGTTTTTCCCATACTTTGCGGGGAAAAAAGGAGTCTGCTCCGTCTTCAAATTCGGACCGGGAGAACACATCAGATCCGCGTCCAGCTCGCCCACAGAGGCTTTCCGATCCTTGGGGATCGGAGGTACGGATCCGCAGGGGCGGGTCCACTTTTTCTGCACGCTTTCCGCCTAACACTTCCAGACGGCCATGTTTTTCAGTCTCTGCCCGCATGGCCACATCCGTATACTGTCTCATTCGCTATGCTTTCTACTTCCCATTCTCAGGACAAATAGCTATGTGCGCTGACCTTTTTCCTCACATCGTGCTGCTTGGCCGACCGAATGTGGGCAAATCCACCCTGTTTAACCGGCTTATCCGCAGCAATCGCGCAATAACACACGATCGCCCAGGCATAACCCGTGACCGCATGGAGGGGATAGTCCGCAAAAATTCGCAGCCGCTCTTCACCTTAGTCGACACAGGCGGACTCAATCTGGCCCAGGACGGCTCCCCAGACACGGGGCCTGCTGGTATTCGCGGCTTTGAAGAGGCCATCTTTTTTCAGGTGCAGGAGGCACTGAAGAAAGCCGCGGTTTTGGCTCTTGTTGTTGACGCAAAAAGCGGCCTGCTCCCGCTTGATTCCTCCCTTGCGGCTATTGCCAGGCGGACAGGACTCCCAGTACTTTGCGTTGTAAACAAGGTGGATGGCCGGGAACACGAGGGCCTTCTCTCTGATTTCCACGCACTTGGTCTTCCGCTGATCGCTCTTTCAGCCGCCCATGGCTACCATATTCCAGAGCTTTTGGACGCACTCGTAGCCATGCTTCCAAAGACTTGCGCCTCATTAAATAAGGAGAGTAGTGAGAAAAGCCTGCGCATAGCTCTCCTTGGCCGGCCAAATGCAGGCAAATCCTCGCTTGTGAACGCCCTGGTCGGGGAAGAGCGCATGATTATCTCCGATGTCCCTGGGACAACGAGGGATAGTGTCGATGTGCGCGCGACCCTCTCTGGGATATCCTGCGTCTTTGTGGACACAGCAGGCGTTCGGCGGAAGACGCGCATCGAGGATCCTGTGGAGCGTTTTTCTGTGAACGCGTCTCTTAAGTCCACAACAAAAGCGGATATCACGCTGGTTGTACTCGATATGCAGGAAGGCTTGGGCAGCCAGGATAAACGGCTTATCGATCTGCTCGATCGGCGGAAGACACCGTTTTTTATTCTTGCAAATAAATGCGATCTCCTGTCTGGATCTCATCGCAAGAAAGCGGAGAAGGCGCTTTGCGAAGACTTATCCTTTCTGCCGCATATCCCGATTCTTTTTATTTCAGCAAAAGAGAAGACAGGCTTAGGAAAAATTCTGCCCCTTGCCCAACGCATTGTCGAGGAATGCCAGATGCGCGTGCCAACTGGGCAGTTAAACCGCGCCATGCAGTCGGTTCTCTCGCGCCATGAGCCACCTATTGTGAACCGCGCAAGACCGCGTTTTTTTTATCTCACCCAGGCCGAGTCTTCTCCGCCGACCTTTGTTTTTTTTGTGAGCGACGCGACACGCGTTCCAGATAGCTATCTGCGCTATCTTGAACGGGGCTTGCGCTCTTTGTTTGGCATACGCCATGCGCCTTTGCGCATGCATCTGCGTTCAAGCCACAAAAGCTAAGCGAAACAAAAAAAGGGGAGCGTACGCTCCCCTTTTTTGTTTAGTAGTTTTCCTTCTTGATTTCAAAGAAGCTCTGCGGATGACTACAGACTGGGCAGAGCTTGGGCGCCTTCTTGCCGATCACGATATGGCCGCAATTGCTGCACTGCCACACACAGTCGCCGTCGCGCGAGAAGACGAGGTCGCCTTCGATATTCGCGAGGAGTTTGCGATAGCGTTCCTCATGCTCTTTCTCGATTTTGCCGACCATCTCGAAGCGGGCTGCGATTTCAGTAAAGCCTTCCTCGCGGGCCTCTTTCGCCATGCGGGCGTACATGTCGGTCCATTCGAAGTTCTCGCCGTCAGCAGCCTGTTTCAGATTGTCGGTTGTGCTTTGAATGTCCCCGCCCTGCAGATACTTGAACCAAATTTTGGCGTGTTCTTTTTCGTTGCCAGCGGTTTCTTCAAAGATGTTGGCAATCTGCACATAGCCTTCCTTGCGGGCTTTGGCGGCAAAGTAGGTGTATTTGTTGCGGGCCTGGCTCTCACCGGCAAAGGCTTCCTGCAGGTTCTTTTCTGTTTTGCTTCCTTTAAGGTCCATTGGAGTTCTCCTTTATTTGAGATTCGGCGTTGCGCCGTATCCATTATATAGCCCTTTTTTTTTCACTTGAAAAGCTACTCTGTGAGGAGCGCTTTAGCGCGAGTTGATTGGGGACGTACGCTTTGGATAATTTTGTCTGCGCCGCGCATTGAAGGATCCTTTGCGATTATGATCAAAAGCGAGTCCTTGTTGCTTGTGACATAGGTTGTGGCAAGACCGGGCAGAGTCTTGTCGCGCGGATTGCCGGTAAAGACCCAGTAGGGGCCTTTTTGTACAGGCTCGCTTGCGTCGGCCTGCTCTTTAGCGAGTGCCTTCGCTGAGTCCTCGCTGTTTTTGCCCGGTTTGTTTGGAAGAAGGTAGAGGCTGATAAAGGCCAGATAGTTTTCCTCCGCTTCGTCTTTTAAGCCAAGAGTCAGCATGTACTCCTCACGGTCGCGTGTGAGAAAGCCCACGCGTTCTGTGCCATCCCAGCCTTCTGGGAGATCGCAGGAGAATTCTTGAAAGATCTGCTCTTTTGCGAACGCATTGGGAGTTGCGAGTACGCTTACAAGAAAGACAAGAGCGATGAGAGCGTGAGTGCGAAACATGGTTTTCTCCGTGATTGGGCTACTGGCAGAGAATTTGGATTGCGGGCAGAAGACAATATGCAAGCACAAGGCCCGCCGTTAGGCGGAGCAGGAAGGGCTGCGTTTTTTCGGCAAAGAAAATGCCCGCAAGGCAGAGGATGATTGCGAGAATTGCCCCTGTGTGCAGGGCAAGAAGAACAAGAGGTGGCGGCATATGGCCCTCGCGGAAAAAATAGCCTGTGAGGGTGCCCAAGTCGCTTATGACCTTGGGGAATGCGCCAATTGCCGCTGTTGCTGCGAGAACCTTGCGCACCGCTTTGTTTTCGCTAAGGCCAGCGGCTTTTTTTGTCCACAGAAGAAGACCCAGAAGGGTTAGGCCGCAGGGGAAGAGACTAAAGAAAAAAGTGTGTTCCGCGTTTTTTAAGACTGCGATAAGCGCGTCTGCGCGCGAGAGGCCTTCTGGAAGTCCTGCGAAGGGCCAGACGAGTACGGCGTTTTGCGCAAAAAAAAGGAGAGCGAGACAAACAAGGGGCAGAACAATTCTTTTTTTGCCGAGGCTTCCTTGTGCGAGAAAAATCAAGGGGAGGGCACACAGCCAAAGACCTGTGGCCGCTGTATAGGGGAGAAGTGCGGGATGGCTTAGGCCTGGGATTTGCCAGGAGTATCCGTGCGCAGCGAGGTTTGCCGGCACAAGGGCAAAGGTGGCAATAATGGCAATTGGTCCTGCAATCCACAGATATCCCATGGTGCGCAGAAGGAGGGGAAGCGCTTGCGCCGCGTCCCCGCTCTTTTTTTTATCTGCCATATAGCTTGCTGCCAGGATAAAAAGCGGCAAAACCTGGGCTGCGGAGGACAAAAATTGTGCTGTGTCGTAGAGAATCTGCAGGAGAACGAGGGTAGTCATGGGCGACCTTGTCTTGATTGACAGAAAATTTGGGGACTTCTCTTTTTACGTCAGGCATTCGAGAGTGTGGTCTTGGTATACTTTGGCAGTCCGTTTCAAGGTGAACGAGGTTTTTTTGGGGGGCTGCACGTCTCTTTGTCAAAGTGCATACGGCCTTAGCGCGCCATTTCTTGGGCTTTTTTCTCAAGATAGGCCTCATAGCGCGGCAGAAGGAGAGCTGGTTTGCCCTCTCCGAGAATTGTGCCGTTTCCAAGCCAGTAGAGGTAATCGCAGTGCGTGACAGTTGAGAGCCTGTGGGCGATAAGGACAAGGGTCGCCTCCCCGCCTAGGGATTCAATTGTGTGCTGAATGGCCTGTTCTGATGCGCCGTCGAGCGCGCTTGTTGCCTCATCAAAGAGGATAAGCTGCGGTTTGCTGTAGAGGGCTCTTGCTATGGCCACGCGCTGCACCTGCCCGCCTGAGAGGCGGACGCCGCGCTCACCAAGCACTGTGTCCAGGCCTTCTGGGATGTCGGCTAAGAAATCCATGGCCGCCATTTGACAGCAGCGTTTGACTCGTTCCCTGTCAATTGTCTTGCCCCATTCTGAGAAAGCGACATTTTCGGCGATTGTGGCATTTAAGAGAAAGGGGGCCTGGGGGACATAGCCGATTGTTTTAAGCCATGCGCTCGTATTCTCAGCTGTCAATTCGACAGAATCGATCAGAATTTTGCCATCTGTCGGGGCGAGGAGGCCAGTTATTAGGCCAACGACCGTGCTTTTCCCAGCGCCTGATGAGCCGATAAAGCCTGTCATACTGCCTTTCGGAATAGAAATTGTAAGCTTCGAGAGGGCATCCGGCCTGTCTTTCGGTGTGTCTGGGTAGCGGAAGGCGACATTGTCTAGCCTGAGTTCGCGGCTTAGAGCGCAGCTTTTTTGCTTTGCGCCATGTGTTTGTCTTCCGATCGCGCGTATCTCTGCGTCCAGGTCGGCTATGAAGGTGAGCGCGTCGCGGGTGTAGACCATGTGTTGCTGGACCTGAAGAAGAGCGGTCACAAGAGTGTTTGCTGTCGGTATAATTCGCCAGGTCACAGCCGCAATAAGGGCCAGTTTGCCTGTTAAGCCTGCGACGGAGAGGCCCTGGTGGCTTAGGATTAAGAGGGCCACAAGAAGGAGGAGCATGCCTGTCAGATCGAGAATCCATGAAGGGGCAGGATAGATGACCGGGAGCATGCTTTGGACGCGCGCAAAGCCTTGTCGCTTGCTTGCGAACTGTTCAAGAAAGGCCTTTTCCTGACTGTATATTTTGACTTCCCGTATTCCGGCAAGGGACGGGTAACTCACTTTGTTTGCCTGGGCCTCCATTTCCATGGAGGTCTCGTTTAAGACATGGACCTTGCGCTCGGCGAGTGTGTAGGTCACCCCGGCGCTTAGGATGCAGGCGAAGAGGACAAAGAGAGCCGCAAGAGGCGTCACCTGCGCGATCACAAGGACAAGTACGCAGGCGACAAAGATTTGGCCTAAGGCCTGCAGGGCAGCCAGCAGAAAATCCGCGCTGAAACGGGCCCACATAAGCCGTGTTTGCAGCATACTCATGTCTTGTTTGACATGCCAGAGATAGGGCGCTTCTAAAAGCAGCTTGTAGAGGTGAACGCTAAAAAAAACGCCGACTTTCTGGGAAAAGCAAGCCTGCCGCCAGGTGCAAAAGGCAAGAGAGAGCGATTTGACGGCAACAGCCACGCAGAGAGCGACCATAAGCCATAGAAGCAGGACGCGCTGATCGCTTGCGAGCGCTTTGAGTGCCGGAAAGAATTCTGTCAGCGTGTGGAAAGCCTGAGCGTTCAGAATAGTCTCTGGCGCGGCCAGGGCAATTCCAAGAAGCGAGAGGGCCGCTGTTATGGCGAGTTCAAGAAGACTGATAGTTGCGGACAGGGCGACGACCCGAACGCAGCCGAACTTGAGCGGCCGCGAGAGCTGCGCGTAGAGCGCGCGGAACGTTTCTATTGCATGTGTCTGTGCCATGAAGACCTCTTAGAAGGGGATGATACAAGGCGTCACAATGATTTTTCCCATGCCGATTCATTGATGGCGCTTTCCTCTGGCTTGTGTGGAAAAAACATTGTGCGGCCAGGTAGAACACGGTTTTCCATGTGTACTTGAGCCAGAAACAAACTGACACTCTCAAGTCTGGTATTGTTAACACCAAGTGACAACTTTTTATCTCGAGTATATCCGCCCACAGAACTGGCCGCTTGCGGGGCCCTTTTGGCGCGCTAAAACCATTGTAACGGCCAGAAGGCGGCCTTATCCGAATGGCGATGGGCTGATATTTTTCTTTTAAGGAAAACTCTTGAAATCGGACGATAAAAAGTATATATTTAAAAAGAAAATACAATAAGAATAAGAGAAAATCACTAGATTTTTTAGGGTATCATTAAAGATTTTCTAGAGAATTTCTACTTGCAAATGTCGGGCCGAAAGCAAGCAGGCAAACGGCTGTTCTTTTTGGCGACTGCGTGCTTTTTCCACAAACTCTCATGCGTAAATACATGGGCCTGGTCTCGCCTGCAGTGGGCGAGTGTACAGATTTTTCAGCTTGATTGCGAGAGATAGGAGGCGTTTTGCCTGAGAAACCAGATGCTCGCACGTAAGCGAGGACTTACGGCAAATCAATTCACGGATTGTAAGAGAGCGTGGATTGCACGCTCTTTGGGCCATCTGTTGTAACGCACTTTCCCTGCATGAAATGGAGTGTGCGAGGCGAAAACCCTACTAGGACTAGTTTAGCTATACTCGCACAATGATTCTCCCCGTGCTGATTACTTGAGGCCTCCTTTGGCTTCGCGTACATCAGTATGCGGCCAGTTTCGGCTATGCTGGAATGTACGTGAGTATAGGGGAGGGGGTATTGTACGCTAGGTCTCGAAGCTACTCGACGCAAGGAAAAAAACGTCCATCCGAGTGGAATGAGATGAGAGAACAATGCGGGGGCGTAGTCCAACGATGGCTTTTTTCCCGACCTAAAGAGATCCGTGACTCTCTGCTGTAAAAGAGTGCTTAAGAGATATTCTAGAAAATTGTATTGCAATATAGGCTTGTCTAGAGATTTTTGTGAATCTTCTTGACAGCGTAGAACGACGAGTAGGCCTTGTGGGTACAGGCTGGACACGATTGTGTTTTTCGCTGATTGACAGTACCTTGACCTGTGAGCGTAGTCTGCTTAAAAAAGTTTTTTTAGAAAAGCGAATAAGCGCATTCAAGAGAATGTGACAGATGAAAATTTGATAGACTAAAACTTGATATTTGATAGACGAGTACTTTGCGAGGAGCTTTGTTATGACACGGCTGCTTCTGGGGATTCTTTTTCTACTTCTCTGCCTGCCAACGGCTGTTGACGCGCGGAAAAAATGGCCCAACCCGCCGAAAGAAGGTGCCTCTGTCGATCTTGTTGATACTGTCTACGGTGTTCTTCGGACGCACAGGAGCATACGGGGAATGCAGGAGAACAAGCTTGTTCTAGAATATGAACTGGACAAGGCGCGCGGCGGTTTCGGCCCGCAGATTGTGCTTGAGGGCCGCGGTGGCGGCAGCGTCTACAGCGATTCAACGACACGAGGGCAGGATCTCGACGGGACAATGTACAGCTACTATTCGGGAAGCGCGAAGCTTGTGCAGCCTATCTGGGACGGCTTTGCGACGCGCTCCCAGGTCCGCGAGGCCACATCGACCCTTGAATCGCAGAAGCATAGACTCTTCGACACAGCGACATCGCTGTCATTAGACGGGATCATCGCGCATATTGACCTTTTGCGCCGCAGGACTATCTACGAGCTTGCGGTCGACAATCTCCGTCAACACAAAGAACTCCTCGATCAGGAGCAGGAGCGCGTGACTCTTGGCGCCGACACGGCGGCGGATCTGACGCAGACGCAGTCGCGTCTTGCCAGGGCTGAGTCGAGTCTCTCTGAAGCGAAGGCTGCTTTGCGCGTTGCTGAGTACACCTATGTGCGACTCACCGGCATGGAGCCCGCAAAACTTTCGCCTGTGACTTTGCCGCCCAAGATCTATGAACAGCCAGCTGAAATCTTTAAACAAGCGCAGAAGAGCAATCCCAAAATTCTCGCCTATCTTCAAGATATCAAGGCGAGCCGGGCACGACGCGAGGGGGCGGATGCGGCCATGTCGCCCACTGTGAACCTTGAGGTCGGCCCGTCCTACACGGACAGGGGAGGAAACGACGATCGCTGGATTTACAGCTTTGATGTGCTTGGCACTGTGCGCTGGAATATTTTTAACAGCGGCCGCGATCTTGCCGAGCGCAAGGCGGCCTCAGCGAGAATGCGCCAGTCTCGCCAGGTCATGTACGATTTCTTTGACACCCTGCGTCTGGACATTGAAAGCACATGGTATAATTATCTGGCGGCAAAGGAGCAGTACGAACACTATTCAAAAGCCGTTGAGTTCAACAAATACACGCGCGAGGCCTATATTGAGCAGTTCTCAATCGGAAAACGCAGTCTTCTCGATGTGCTGGACACAATAAATGAGCTGCACAATTCGTCGACCCAGGCGGAAACAGCTCGCGGCAACATCTTAGTCGGCGCCTACCGCCTCGCAGCTCTTGCCGGCACACTGCTTCCCGATATGAAGATCGATCTTGAGCCGCTTGGCGAAAGGGCTCCTGTTGACAAGACAGACAAGCGCGAGCGATTTGCCCCCGGCTGGTTTAAGTGATCGAGCATTCACAGGACGCGCCCGATATGCTATAGGTCTTTATATGGTCTCTCTGTGCTGGTTGTAAACCGGCCTTGCGGGTGCTAAAAAACGATCAGACCGCCACAGAAAAGCGCAATTGTCATCTCTTGCGTCATGAAGGATCTGTCCCCTTTTGGAGGAGACGGATCCTTCATTGCTGCAAGGCTCTGCAAGGCTCTGCAAGGCTCTGCAAAGTTTTTTGTACGCGTGCGCCCCGTGTGCCGACCAATTGAGAGAGGAGGCCCTGGAAAGAAGTTTTAAGGTATGCAGTTTTGTGCAGGATTGGCAGGCGCCTGACAGTGTCGGGCGTTGTATTCTCCGTGCTGAAAGGGAGCGTTGCAATGAGTCAGGCTGAAGTACAGAGTTCCGCTCAGGTAAAAGGGCAGGGTGTTGGTCCGCTCAGACCTTCAGATGTGGATTTTACGCCGTCTCTCTTAAAGAGCATGTCCATTCTTCTGCGTCTTAAAGGACGTCCCGTCTCTCCGCAAATCCTTGTCGCAAGCCTTGGCAGCGGCAAGGTGAGTCCGCAGGCCTGTCTTCGGGCCGTGCGCAAAGTTGGGATTGTAGCCGACATCCTGTACCGTCCGACTCTCGATAGCATCTCCTCCCTCCTTACGCCCTGCATTCTTCTGCTTACAAACGACCGATCCTGCGTTTTGACAAAGATTGACGGTGAGTCTTACTCTGTTATTTTTCCAGAGACAGGCGAAGAGACTGTTGTTGTCGAGCGCGAGGAGCTGGCAAAAGAGTACTCGGGCTACGCGCTATTTGCCGCGCTGCCCACGCGGACCGAGGATCGTGTCGAGAGACTGACGATTTCGAGCGGGAAACGCTGGTTTTGGGATGTTTTGCGCTACTACGCGCCCATTTACCGCCATGTCGCCTTGGCGAGTGTTGTGATCAATCTGATTGCCATTGCCTCGCCCCTCTTTGTCATGAATGTCTACGACCGCGTAATACCAAACAATGCCGTCGAGACACTCTGGGTTTTGGCAGTCGGAGTCTTGATCATCTATATTTTTAATTTTCTGCTGACAGTTTTGCGCACTCACTTTGTCGATGTCGCGGGTCGCAATGCCGATATTGTGCTCTCAAGCACCCTTGTGGACAAAGTTCTCTCTATGCGTCTTGATTCAAAACCTGAGTCAACAGGCGCGCTTGTGAATAACCTTCGGGAGTTTGAGCAGCTTAGGGAATTTTTTAGTTCCTCAAGCATGCTCGCATTGATCGATATACCATTTCTTTTTATATTCATTGTCCTCATTGGCTTTATCGGCGGGTCCATTGTCTGCCTGCCGCTCATTGCCCTGCCAACGCTTTTTGTTCTCGGTCTCTTTCTCCAGCACCGCTCGCGCGCGGTTGCTGAGAGTGGCTACAAGCAGAACATGCAGAAAAATGCCCTACTTGTTGAGATCGTGAACGGCATAGAGACACTCAAAAGCTGCATGGCCGAGTCGCGCATGCTGCGCTTATGGGAGTCGGTTGTTGGGCTCTCAGCGAAGTCGTCAAGCGACACAAGGCGCTACAATAGTCTCGCTATTGCGGGATCCATGTTTGTGACCCAGTTTGTGACTGTTGCCATGATTATCTGGGGGGTCTACGCTATAGCAGAAGGCAATATGACAATGGGCGGGCTTATTGGCTGCAATATTCTTGTCGGCCGGGCCATGGCCCCGATGCTTCAGATGGCGACACTGCTCACGCGTCTCCAGAATTCGCGCATCACCCTGAAGTCCCTGGATATGCTGATGCAGCTTCCTTCGGAAAATCAGGCTGAGCGCACACTTATGGATTTTGGCTCCCTTGAGCCCTCCTTCACCTTGGAGGATGTCTCGTTTGCCTATCCGAATGCGAAGCGCTTAACTCTCGATCACATATCCTTGCGCGTTGAGCCAGGCGAGCGGGTTGGCATCATAGGCCCCATGGGTTCAGGCAAAAGCACACTCTCGCGAATTTGCCTTGGTCTCTATCAGCCAAGAGACGGGGCTGTGAAATTTGGCGACGTCGATATCCGTCAGATTCCAGTCTCTGAGTACAGGAGCAGAATAGGTGTTCTGCCGCAGGATGTGGTCCTTTTTTACGGCTCAATTCGCGACAATATCACACTTGGGGATCCGACCATAAACGATCATATGATTCTTAGGGCTGCGAGCTTGGCCGGGGTCACGGATTTTCTCCGCAACAATCCCGACGGCTTTGCGGCGCAGGTCGGCGAGGGCGGCAAGGCCCTCTCAGGCGGCCAGAGGCAGGCTGTTGCGCTTGCAAGAGCCTTGGTGCGCGATCCAGAAGTCATCTTTCTTGACGAGCCGACAAGCAATATGGACACAGACTCAGAGATTCTGTTCCAAAAGCGCCTTCTTGGGGCCCTTGCTGGGAGAACACTCTTTCTTGTGACCCACAGGCTTTCGATGCTGCGCGTAATCGACAGGCTTCTTGTTATGGAGAACGGGCAGATCAAGCTTGATGGTCCAAGGGACACGGTTCTTAAGGAGCTTCGGGAGCAGTCAAGCCGACGGATCAACAAGGTCGCAAAAGGATAGCACTATGGCGGAGGCTTTGAAAAAAGAATTGGTTGAGGGCGGATGGCAGTCGCTTCCGAAAATGCCCGGAGCCCAAGGGAAAAAGGTGCTTGTGAATGCCTCCGGTTCGTCCCCTGTCATAATGTCGCTTCAGAGGACGGATTTGCCTGTCGAAGTCTCGGAATCGAGCGGTTTCGGCGGTTTTGTCCGCTCTCTTGTTGTGCCTGGAAAGGGGGAGCAGCCAGGAAATCAAGATCCGTTAAAGGCTGCCCAGGACTATCTGTTTTCTGGTGGCGGATCACAGGTGCCGCAGACAATGCCCGGCCTACCGGCTGCGAAAAAACCGGGTCTTTTCGCAGCCGTCGATGCGCCCCTTGAAGGGCTTATGCCGGACGATATCCGTTTCGCAAACGAACTCGATGCCGCAATGCTCAGAAGACCGCGTTTTGGCGCGCGCGTACTCTCGCTTTCCGTTGCGCTCATGTTTTTTGTCTTGATTGTCTGGGCAGGTTTTGCGGAATTAGACGAGGTCACCCACGCGGACGGATCGGTTGTCGGATCGCAGCGCACGCAGACCATCCAGAATCTTGAAGGCGGCATTATCCGATCCATTTTTGTCCATGAAGGGCAGGTCGTTGAGAAAAACACGATCTTAGCCCAGCTGGACAATGAGCTTGCCGAATCTTCCTATCGCGACGCGATCAATAAAACGATTGAAAACTCGCTCGCAATCGAGCGTCTTGAGAGCGAAATGGCCGAAAAGGAGCCTGTTTTTCCTGAAGACCTCAATATCTGGGTTGCGCGCATCATCGGCCAGTATCCAAATTCCCAGACTCTGAAACGGGCCGAGCAGATTGTCCAGGACCAGAAGAATACCTACACAAGCCGCACGGTTCAGCTTGCCGCTGAGATCGATGTCTTGAAATCGCAGTACAATCAGAGAATGCACGAGGTGGCTGAGGAGACCTCGCGCAAGGTCCAGCTCGACAAGAGTCTTGAGCTTGCGATCCGTCAGCGCAATACGGCCTATAATCTTGTGCGCCACAACAATTTTTCGCGTCTTGAGTTCATCGGCCTTGAGCAGAAGGTCGTGGATCTTCAGGGCCAGGTGGACCAGCTCGCCTCAAGCATTCCGCGGGTGCGCGCAGCGGCCGAGGAATTTAAGCAGCGCATTGCTTCGCGCAAAGCCGAGCAGCAGGCCGGCATTTCCGCTGAAATAAACAAGCGTCGCCTTGAACTCATAAGCCTGCGCGAGACGCTCGCTGCCGGCGGTGACAGGGTGACCAGAACGGAACTGCGCTCCCCTGTGCGCGGCACAGTCAAGCAGATTTATGTGAATAGCGTGGGCGGCGTTGTGAAGCCTGGCGAATCGATTATGGACATTGTTCCGCTCGACGATACACTTTTGGTCGAAGCGCGGGTGGCACCGCGCGATGTCGCTTTCTTGCGTCCAGGACAGGATGCCATTGTCAAGGTCTCAGCCTATGACTTCAATATCTACGGCGGCCTTGAGGGCAAGCTTGAGTCAATCAGCGCGGACTCAATTGAGGACAGACGCGGCGATTATTTCTTTATCGTAAAGATTCGCACGCCTCAAACCAATATCATTTACCACAACGAGGTTTTGCCTATCATACCTGGTATGATGGCGACGGCCGATATTCTTATCGGCAAAAAGACCGTCCTCGATTATCTTATGAAGCCCATATTGAAGGCCAAGCAGAATGCACTGCGCGAGCGCTAATCAAAGAGTCCCGTTTCTGTTTGCGGGTGTGGCATGGACGCCTTTGGGCGAGGTTTTTCGAGTATATACTCAAGGCAGAAACAAAGTGACAGCTTGTTTCTGGCCGCAGTCATACAACCGAGCCTCGCCCCTCTCTCTGACAGTCTTTGTGTGTACAAAGCACCAGAACTTTCCAAAGTAAGAAAAAGTGACTCTGTGGCCAAACTCGCTTTTGAGATTGTGAGTGCATTTGGTCGGGACTTTGCAGGAAGCCAAGAGTAGAAATACGAGACTTGCGTCGTTTTGCAAAAGATTGGTAGAACGGAGCGTTTCATGGCAAAAAGCAGAAAGGGGCCCATTCTCCTTATTCTTTTCCTGATAGGCATGATAGGCCTTATTGTCTACGCTGCGGACTGGATTCTCGTGACTTCGCACGGGCAGATGCGGCGCGACACCGAGCAGAGCCTCCGCAACGGCGCAGCGCAGCAGGTGGCCCTGCTCACGGTCTGGTACGGATCGCTCTCCAGTCAGATCAAGGCTTTTGTTACAGTTGACAGACTGAGGCTTTTTGCCTCGGAAATCGATTCCCGCAAAATCAATCCGAAAGAACTTGTGGATCCAGCCTCAGGGAATGATCCGAAACTTGCGGGCTTTGTTGAGCGGCTGCCTGGCCTCTCCTACCTTCTTTCGGAATTTGTGTCGAACAACGAATTTTTTAGTGGCACTGTGCTGACCCCAGATGGCCTCCCCTTTCTTTCGACCAAGACGGATATGAGTGTGAGCAAAGCGGGGAAGGCCTGCGTGAGCGAAGTGGTCGCCAAAAAGGCCCCTGTTTTCTTACCGCTCACCAAGATCAACCAGGAACTTGCGCTGACCTTGGCTGTGCCTATTTTCGCGCCAAGCTATATCGATCAGAAGGGCGAGCGCGTTGTTGCTGTTTTTTTGGGGACTGTCAGTGTTCACAAGGCAGTTGTCGCCATAGCCCAGACCGATCCTGAGGGTTTTTTCACCTCTGCTGTTCTTGAGCGAAGCCAAGAAAAATTATCGTTAATTGACCCCCTCTTTCCCGGTGTCCACCGCGAACTTGGGCCTGATTGGGCGCTTGAGGAGGGGACTCTTCCCATGAGCATACGCAACGAGCCTACGCGCTTAGAGAAAGATATCCCAAGCTACGCTTTGGCTCTCCCTGTGCCCGATGTGCCCTGGCTTGTCATGCAGGGGATGCGCGTAACCCAGGCTGAGGCCGCATATCATCGCCTGCAAAAAAATGTCTACATAGGGGCCGGGCTCTCTGGGGCCCTTGTGATCATTTTCATTGCGGCCTTGTGGTGGTGGATTGTCGGCCGCAGGGAACGGGCGATGGCCGATCAGATGCGCAGACTCTATGAGGTCGCGCGCGAGCAGAAGCAGATTCTCGATAGCGTCAACACTGCGGTTCCAGCTGGCATCGTTGTGAACGATCTCTCTGGGATGATTTATTACGCGAACCATCGCTTTGCCGATATGGTTAAGATGCCCTCTGATCGGGTGATCGGATCCATGTATACCCAGCTTCCTATTGCTTTTGCGCGCAGTCTTGTGACCCACACAATCCAGATGAGCGAAAAGCCAGAGCTCGCCAATTTCACAGAGACACTGCCCTCAGAGAGGGACGAGGGTGTTTTTAGAAGCTATTTGACTGCCTGCTCGCCGTGCGCCGATGAAAATAGCTGCCTTTCAGGGATGGTCTCGGTCTATAGCGACATAACCGATCTTGTGGCCGCGCAGGAGAAAGCCCAGCGCATGGTGAACAAGACTGTCGATGTTTTTGTCCGGGCAATAGAGGCGATTGATCCCTATCTTCAGGGCCAGTCAAGTCGCACAGCCTTCCTTGCCGAACGCTTGGCCATAGCACTTGGTCTTACGGATACAGAAACCAGAGACACACTGCTTATTGCCGCAGAACTCTCGCAGATAGGCATGATCCAGCTACCCCGGGAACTGCTCTTAAAGTCGGGCGCCCTCTCGAAGGAGGAGAGAAAACAGCTTGAGCAGCATGTCGAGTACGCGCGGGCCTCGCTTGAGGGCGTTGATTTCGGCCTGCCGGTCCTTGAGGCCATAACCGAGATGTACGAGCGTTTTGACGGATCAGGCTACCCCAAGCATCTTGTGGGCGAGGCGATCTGCCAAAATGCACGCATCCTCGCTGTCGCAAACACTTTCTGCGCCCTTCTGCGCCCCCGCTCCTACCGCACAGCCCACACAATGGAGAGTGCGCTTGCGATTTTAGAGAAGAAGCCGCCGACCTACGATCCCAGAGTGGTTGACGCCCTCAAGGATTTTCTTGCGAGCGATGAGGGCAAGTCCTTCTTTCAGACGCTTACGATCAACTGCGCGCACGAAGAATAGGTGACAGGCATTGTGCTAGCCCGCACGTCCTTCTTGAGATCGCAACCCACCTGGCCTACTTGCGCTCAATACTTCTTCGTGTACGGATGGCGCCTAAAACCCAGTTCTTTGTGGCGCAAGTCCGTACCTGGGCAAGTATCCTGCGGACGGAAAAAAAAGCAAAGCCGCATTTTTCCCATTGCTTGAGCGCGCGTTTCTCTATATACTAACTCACGTAGGCTATGTCATTTGTGTAGTATGCGTAGGTCAGAAAGGCATGTGCGGGAAGTTTCTGGCCAGAGTATAGAGTGGACCTGCTCCTATGTTCTTGCGCTGACAGATAGCTATACGCGACTTGGGGCTGAGTTTTTGATGGAGCTTCTATGTCACAGACTAACATTCTCTTGGAATCAGGCACAAATGAACTCGAGATTGTCGAATTTTATGTAAATCAGGATGGCTACCAGGCGCATTATGGTATTAATGTCGCAAAAGTGGTTGAGATCATTCGTTGCCAGCCTGTGACATCCATGCCTGAAATGCGCCATCCGGCCATACGCGGCGCTTTTTCCCATCGCAACGGCCGCATTGTGCCGCTCATTGACATGGCGCAGTTTCTCGGCTGCGATTGCGTTGACAACGAGGACGCAAAGGTCATTGTAACCGAATTTAATACTGTTTTTACCGCTTTTCTTGTCTCAGGGGTCAACCGTATCTACCGCCTAAGCTGGACAGAGGTCGAGGCGCCGGGCAATTTTCTGCAGAATGTGAGCCGCAGTTCTGTTGTCGGTGTCGTGCGCCTTGAGGAGCGTGTGGTTTTCCTCCTGGATCTTGAGGCAATTGTCGCAGAACTTGAGCCCTCGATGGCTATTTGCTATGAGGGCACGATGGCCGAGAACCACGAAAACAGGAACTACACCATTCTGCATGTGGATGATTCGCACAGCATACGGAATTTAGTGCGCGATCTCTTCTCACGGGAAGGCAATTTCACCGTGCAGCAGAAAGTCAACGGCCAGGAGGCCTGGGATTACTTAAATGAGCTTAAGGCGCGTTGCGAGACCGAGAACAAGCCCATAACCGATTTTGTCCAGGGCGTGATTTCTGATATAGAAATGCCCTTTATGGACGGCTTAAATCTCTGCAAGCGCATCAAAAACGATCCCATTCTCAAAGATTTGCCTGTGGCCATCTTCTCCTCTATGATCAACGAGCCCCTTGCGCGCAAATGCGAATCAGTCGGTGCGGACGCCCAGTTCGCAAAACCCGACATGCGCGTTCTCTCCGACAAGATGATGGAAATGATAACGCACGTTCGGGGAGCGTAGTTTTTTTCCGTCTTTTGTATGCCGTACGCAGTGTGCGGCTTTTTTTTGGCCTTTGAGTTGAGTGATCGCATTTTTACGCCGGACACGCAGAGAAATTTCCTGATTGCTTGAATACAATTGACCAGCGCAACCCCCTAGTGTCCTGTGTGACAAACGTGCTGCTCAGGCCCTTGGAGCTACGCAAAAAGTGTATTTGCAAACACCGTCTCTGTTGGTATACTTACGACGTGTGAAATCTTCCTAGCCTCTTAGATTGTGCTTGGTTTCCCGTTTTCCAAGGGCGCTGTCTTTAGGACACGTTTCGGAAAGTGCATTTAAAAAATGAAATTCAACTTTTTTAGATTGGATGTAGCTTGACTTTTTTAGTTGAAACTTAGGATATTTCACTAACAAAATTGACTGTCAATTTTAATAAAACAACTCAACAGACTTATCAAAAAACTGTTTCCGTTCGAAGCGATGCGCGACCGCAAGCTCGAGATTCAAATACTCACATATGTTTATAGGTCTATTGGTATCCGCTCACGGGTCAACAGTACTATGCGGTGTTTGTACATCTTCCAATAGAGTCATTGTCAAAATCCGCATTCTTCCGTTGGAGAGATAGCTTGAGAGTCGGCTGAAAAGCGCATTTCAATGTTCCCCCGTGAGCGGATACCTCTATTGTAGTATGTCGCCATGGCGAACTAAAAGTGCGTTTACGAGCTTTGCCTCAAAAGTGTCATTATCAAAAAAAATAAGTATATTTTATATGATACTGAACTTCACTTTGCGAAATCACGAGTACACATACTTTTTTGTTGTGAGAGTACTGCACAAAGCAAGACAACTAGGCTGACAAGGCCGTCTTGCCGAATGTTTCTTTTGCAATGCTCTTGTACCTGTTGTCTAGACTTTGTGGTGGTATACACGGCGTCACACACGAAGGGAGCCGTGCACAGAATCCCCCGGCCTCTGCCGTTTTCGAGTTCGTCGCAGGCCAGGACTGGGCAAGCTTTTTTTGCTCGTCTCTTTTTTGGAGATGGACTGCGAACAGATGCCCGTCTGAATGAAGGGCTCACAAGCGTACCCTTCGTCAAAAATGACCAGCATCGCCTTGATTTCCGACATAACTGACGAAAAAAATATCCAGTTGAGCCTCGTGTAGTCTTTTGGGCAGAGAGTACTGTAGAATGAGTCGTACAAGGCGCAACCAGACCTAGGCCTGGTTGCGCCAAAAAAGACTGTCTCTCTTGTAGTACTGAGCTTTTTTGCTGACTAGGCACCTTCGCCTCTTTTTTCTTTAGAGCGTTTTCCCTAGGTATACTTTTTGTTACGGCTACTCCCCAACGATTCGCACGGATTGTTGGGGAGTTTTGTAGCTTTTGCGCCACAATGATTTCCCTGCGTGACAGAGCCTAAGTGTGTGCTGATTCTTCTGCTTGCGAGGGAAAAAGAGTGTGCGTAGCAAATGCTCACTGAAGGCTCAAAGGCTTTGCTTAAAAAAATACTCTGCGGATGAGAAGAGATACGCGCAAGTTAG